>CALLOB010000078.1 GCA_938005315.1 uncultured Phycisphaerae bacterium | reverse complement strand
TTATGATGATCGCGTCGATCTCGACCGGATCGCAGGCAGTCCACGGTTTCGGGCATGGCATCGAGCCGGATGGACGGAGCCTCGTGCAAGGCAGCCACGGCCTTGTGCCCGGTACGGCAGCAAGCGTGGCATGGAGGTTTTCCGGGACCCCTGCCGCATTGCAAAGTGGTCGTGGCCCGAGCCCGGCGACATGCATTGAGTAAGAGCCGTAAACAGCGCCGTTGGCCGAGCTGACTCGTACGGGTCGCAATGCGGTAACACGCGGCCCGGGTTGCGGGCGAACCGGCAGGCGATATTTCGGATTTCGGGCAACCTCGTGTTCACTCGGCGACCCTGTCGAGGCCCAGGTTTTCCGGGCATTTACGTCTGCAAGGCACAGCCCGTCACGGGCTCTGCGCGGGGCAGGAGGGCTGCCTACGGGGCAGCGACTTGACCGGCGGGCGGCGACGTGACCGGCGGGCCGGCATGGCCTCGAACCGGAATGCCGGACCAACCGCGGGGCGTTGAGCTCGCGGCGGGCGGTGAGATGGCCGGCGATCGGGCATCGCCTCAAACGCACGGTGGGCGGCCGGGACGGCCCCAGGGCCGACGATCTCTGAATCACCGCGCCCAGGCGGCAGGAACGTGAGGCGAGATTCGGGCGTCGCGGGGATCCCCCGGCATGATCGCGCCCACGGCGTGGCCGCAGCGTGGTTTCGCCGTGGGCGACGCGAAGGAGGCGCACGGCGGCGCTCAGGGAGGGAAGGCAACCTTCGCCGTACCTCGCTGTACACGGACACGCAGCGATGTTGCGCGGAGGGACGGACTGGTCTGGCAGGCCCGGGTGACCATCGAGGCCCTTGGCTATGCCGTTGGGCGCAGGGCCGTTGGGCGCAGGAAAGGAACGCTGCGGCTCGCCGATGATGTCGACCTCGGCCTGCAACGTTGTTGCGCGCAGGGAAGGCACGTGCGGTCTTGTCGGCGCGGGTCGCACCGTCTGCGCCATGCCGCAGCGCGCCGGCAAGGAACGGACGTGATCACCCTGAGCGCGTGGAGCGTGTTCAGTCGCACCACTGCTCGCCGGGAATGAACTCACCGAAACAGCCACGGACGGCAGGGGCGAACATGGGAACCAGGAAGCAGTCGGATCAAAACCAGCTCACGCTGGCGTTCAAGCCGGCGTCCGTCCCGACTCCAAGGCGAGAGGCGGACCAGCCTGCCGAGCGCCGTGCCTCGGGCCGCTCAGTCTCCCGCGGCTCGCCAACGGCCACCGGGGCCGCTGCGACCGTCGAAGCAACCGCACCGGCCATGCCGTCACCCAGCCGCCCGGTCTCGCCCTCCGGACCATCACCCCGCGGCTCGGCCGCCGGTGCCGTTCCGCAGGCCGAGCCGGTCCCGGCGACGACCGTGCCTGAACGACCTGCGGCGGCCGCCTCCGATGCCGGGCGAGCGGCCGGCGTCCCTCGGGCCGCACGGGCCCCCAAAAGGGCCACCGCCGAATCGATGGCCGGTCAGCAGCGCGATATCTCGGTTTCCGAGTTCTTCGCCAAGAACCGCCACCTGCTGGGCTTCGACAACAAGCGCAAGGCCCTGCTGATGACCGTCAAGGAGGCGGTGGACAACGCCCTGGACGCCTGCGAGGAAGCCGGGCATCTTCCGGACATCGAGGTTCGCATCACCCAGATCGCCGAGGAGCGGTTCCGCGTCCTGGTCCGGGACAACGGCCCGGGCATCGTCAAGCAGCAGATTCCCAACGTCTTCGGCAAGCTGCTATACGGCTCGAAGTTCCACCGGCTCAAGATGTCCCGGGGCCAGCAGGGCATCGGCATCTCCGCGGCGGGCATGTACGGGCTGCTGACCACCGGGAAGAGCATCCGCATCGTTTCGCGGACCTCGCCGAAGAAGGAAGCTCACCACTACGAGATTCAGATCGATACCCGCAAGAACCTGCCCAATATCGTCAAGGAAGCCACCGTCGAGGTTCCCTGGCCCAGCGGAACGGAAGTCGAGATCGAGCTGGTGGCCTCCTACACCAAGGGCCGTCAGTCGGTCGATGAGTATCTCGAGCAGACCGCCATCGCCAATCCGCACGCCCGCATCGTCTACAGCCCGCCGACCGGCGATCCGGTGGTCTTTCCGCGCGGCACCGACGTGCTGCCGGCTCAGACCGAGGCCATCAAACCCCACCCCTACGGCGTGGAACTGGGCCACCTGATCAAGATGCTCCATGAGACCAGGTCCCACTGGCTCACGGGCTTCCTGCAGACCGAATTCTGCCGCATCGGCCCCAAGGTCGCCGAGGAGATCTGCCGCCGGGCGAGGCTCAATCCGCGGGCCCATCCCAAGCGGATCGCCCGCCAGGAGGCCGAGAAGCTCTACCACGCCATCCAGGACACCCGCCTGATGGCTCCGCCGACCAACTGCCTGGCGCCGATCGGCGCCGAGCAGATCCTTACCGGCCTGCTCAAGGGCGTGAAGGCCGAGTTCTTCACCGCCTCGACCCGGCCGCCGGCCGTCTACCGCGGCAACCCCTTCCAGATCGAGGTCGGCCTGGCTTACGGCGGAGCACTGGGTCGCGACCCCCGGCACGACGAGGCCGAACCCGTCGAAGTCACCGGCAGCCTGCGCGGCAAGGGCAAGGTCAACGGCAACGGGCCGCCGCCGGCCACCGCCCGCGTGATCCGCTTCGCCAACCGGGTGCCGCTGCTGTACCAGCAGTCCGCCTGCTGCATCTTCAAGACGGTGATCGACCTGGACTGGCGGCGCTACAACCTCTCCCAGAGCACCGGCGCCCTGCCCCAGGCGCCGCTGGTGATCATGGTCCACATGGCCAGCGTGTGGGTACCCTTCACCTCCGAATCCAAGGAGGCCATCGCCGACTACGACGAGATCCGCGCCGAGATCAAGCTCGCCCTCCAGGACTGCGCGCGGAAGCTCTCAGCCTATCTCAACCGCCGCAAACAGCAGAAATACCAGGGCGAGCGACGCAACATCTTCCTGAAGTACATCGCCGAGGTCGCCGCAGCCTGCCAGGCCCTCGATCGCCGCATCGACCGACAGGCCCTGATCGACGACCTCACCGCGATGGCCACGAAGGTCACCGCCCAGGCCGACGAAGTGCTCGACGACCACGGGCGGCCGGTGGTCCCGGACACCTCCTCGGGCGCCGAGTTCGGCGAGAACACCGTCGTCGTCGATCCCGACGCCCCGCCGGAGCCCGGATCGTTTCAGCTGGCGTCATGAGATCGCCGGACGGCAGACAGGCACGCATACGGGAATCCAGGGTTCATGGCCGCCCCTTTGCACCTCGCCCGGCGACACCCGGCCGACCCGGTCGCTCCGTCGAACATATCGAAGCGCGCGCCGGACGGTCGGTCCCGCCAGCCTTGCCGTGGATCGCGAACGGCCCGCACGTGAAAAGGCGCGCGAGCCCGCGTATGGCGATTCATCGAAACCGTGCTGCTCGTCGGGGAAGGACGCATCTTCGCGGGCAGGCGGGGGATGCTTTTATGGGGATAGACGCACGCCGGCCGCAGACGCCGCGGGAAAGCCCGGGTCAGTTCATCGGGCTTTTAGGCTCCGACAAGCTGCGGTAGGCGGACAGGGTCTCGGCAAACCGGTCGTGCAGGGCATGAGCATCGGCCTTGCGGGCCGCGGCCTCCAGGCCCCGCAAGGCCTCCCGGAAACTCTCGATCCGCCGATTCGCCTCGGCCCGGTCCAGGCCGGTCAGCGCTACCGGGCGAACCTCGGAATCCCATTCGGCCGCCGTTTCCGCCGCCTTCTCGGCCAGCAGGTGTATGGCCCGCTCGCGTTGCACCCGCGTCGGCGATCGCACGGCGTGCGAACGGGGAGCGGCCGCCAGCTCATACAGCTCCGCCAGCTCCTGAACCCTCGAATCGCGTATCGCCGGGCCGCCGCAGACACTGTGGTCGATCGTGCAGCCCCCGACAAGCATGGCCGCCATCAAGGCCGTCACAAAACCACTGGCTGCCCGCATGGCAATCATGGCGCGATCTCCCGGAAGTACCGCCGATGTGGTGGCCGGACACCTGAGTTTATGCCGTTTGCGGAGGCGAATTCAATCACCCGCGGCGGTTTTTCGCCATCCATGAGGCCGCGACTTCCGGGTTATCGGATCATGCCCCGGGGTACAGGGCCGCGGAGATCCACTCCGGCAACGGCAGGGCCGCTCCGATCGATTCCGTGATCGTGCCCGAGACGGCGTCCAGGACCCCGATCAGCACCGAGTCCCGCAGGTCCGTGCCGCAGGAGGGCAACACCGCGCCGCCGGCCAGCCAGGCCGCCAGAAAAGGCCATTTCATCCATCGCATCATGAGTCTCCCAACGTCCGGGACCCCAAGCCCGCCTCGCAATCCCCGCTTGCATGCTGCAACCGGAGGCCATGCGGAATGGAGCGTTGAGAATGGGGAACGCCGCGCCTCCGACCCGGGTCTGTGGATACCCCCGTGGTTGTGGTTCGGCGATGCCCACAGGACAGCCTGTTTTCTCCCTTCTCTATTCCCAACTCTCCATTCACCATTGACCCCGTCAGAACATCATCTCGATCCGCACGCCGGCCACGAAGGCGTCCCGGCCGCCCTGGGCCCCGGGGTTGACCACCCACTGGAAGTCCGGGGTCACGTGCATCCAGGGAAACACCTCGATTCGGTAATACGCCTCGTAGACGCTCTCGCGGTCGCCGCCGACGTAGGTGTGCATCTGGTCGCTGATGATCGACTGGGCGAAGCCGAAGGCCAGCACATCGGCGTCGCGGCAGGGCACGGGCCCGAGATACTGAACGCCCAGGCTCCAGAAGTGCTCGATCTCGTTGGCGTCCTCGTTCGCCCAGCCATACCGCAGGAAAAAGCCCAGCCCCTGCTCGTCGGCCGCGTCCTCGGATCGCTCCTTCCAGAGCATCTGATCCATGTTGAAGCCGAAACCGACATCATCCCGCTTCCAGGGGATGGTGCGGCGGCGGCCGCGCAGATCGTTGAAGAACCTGGCCTTGGCCCGCGGGTCGTACCACATGATGAAGCGATAGCCGCCGGCCAGATCGCCCCAGGGCGTCTTCCAGACCGGCAGAAACCCCAGCTCAAAGGCGCTGAAGAAGTCGTCTTTTCCGTGAAAAGCCGTATTCAGGCCGGTTTCGCGCCCGTCGGCCTCGGCGTCGGCCAGGGCGGCGGTGAAATAGACCCATTCGGCCGGGTGAATGCCCAGCACGGCGCCCACTCCGTAGTCCGGAAAGGGGATATTGGCCATATTGACCAGCGCGGAATGGAGGAACTGCTCCACCTCCCAGTTGGCGAAGGCGTTGGTGTCGATGTCCACCGCCATATCGTACTTGCCGAACTTGAAGCGGATCTTTTCCTCCAGAAAACGCTGCTCGTACCACAGCTCGCGGACCCGGATCGGCTCGTCGTAGATCGACAGGGCGTCCACGCCCATCAGGTCGCCGACCTTGTCGCTGATCGAGTCGTTCCAGCCGCTCTCGGTGAAGACGTAGAACTGTCCGCCCGGCCACAAGCCCATCGGCCCGGTGGACAGGCTCAGCTCCATGTCCGCCCGGCCGTTGATCCGGTGGGCATGATGCGTGTCCAGGCCGCCGCGGGCGTTGTGCTGGTAGAGGACGCTCAAGGTGAGGTTCCACTCGACGCCGAGCTGCTCCAGCCGCCTCCGGGCTCCGCCCCAGTCGCCGGTCAGCCGCCGGTTGTGCGGCACGTCCAGAAACGGCTCGACCCTTTCCGCCCCGGCGTCGTCGGGAGGGCCGCTCCCCGTCTGGGCCGATGCGTTCGCCAGGCCGTTGGCAGGCACCGTCGCCGGGTCGTTCGCGGCCGCCGTATCCCCGGCCCGGACGGACCAGAGCGGCCACACGGCCACCAGGGCCGCCAGCCCCAGACCCGTTGGCAAGTGCCTTCGCAGGAGCATCATCGATACCAGGGACCGGGGATATGTCGCCCGGCGCGCATGGGCCGACGCCGACCGGCGACAACGCGCCTCGACGGGGTTATCGGCACCGGCCGGGCGATGGCATAAGCCTCCGGGCCTCCCGGGAACATCCAGTCTCACGGTTTGACATCCCCCGCAGAGTTTTCCCACTTCAGCAGCGGCTCCAGCACCTTCCAGATCTCATCCAGCCGCAGTCCCAGCGCAACCGCCCAGTCGCCGTCGGATAACCGCGACGGATCGCCGATGGGTTCGATCCTCCGGTCCAGGACCGCCAGCGCGGCCGCGGCTTCGGGATGATCCTCCAGAAACGAGCCGATCGTCCGTCCGCCATCCAGGGGCAGGCTATCGACCTGAAGCCACAGCCGCCGCCGGGCCTCGATGCGCGCCGCCCTGACCGCCAGCTCGCGAGCCTCGGCCGGGTCATCCACTCCCGGGGGAGCCCGGCCGACGGCGCGGGCCGTCAACGTGCGGCCGACCCACTCGGGTGCCTCCCGGCCGGCCGCCGAGGAGTCCGGCGCCTCGTCCACGGCAACCTCTCCCGGCAGCGCGCCGGGCGGTGCCACGGCAAACCCCTCGGCCACAAGCTCCGATCGGCCCTCCGGCAGCCGGAGGTTCCGCAGGCGACCGGCCCAGGGCTCCGGCGCCTGTCCGGCCAGCGTCGCCAACAGGTCTGCAAGGCCTTCCCCGCTGAGCCGCACCCGCGTGCGACAGACGCCCGCCGGCTCGAACACTGGCGGGTCGGCAGGCAGGGCGTCGATCCGCCCGGCCAGCGTCCGCGCCGCTTGCGGCGCATCGGCTGCGAGGGATCCCAGCAGAAGCGGCCCGGCCTGCAGAGCGGCGATCTGCCGGGCAAGCCGCCCGCGGGCATCGACAGTCGCGGCACGGACGGCCAGATCGATCTGCCGATCATGGCAATGGCGCCATCCGCGAGGCCGCGGACGCGATGCGTCACCTGGCCCGGCGACCGCCGAAACCGCGAAGGTCGCGGGGCTGCCGGCCGCAAGAGCGATGCTTTCGGGAGCCGCGTCGGCGGCGTGTTCGGAGAGAACCTTCCGCAGTGCCTCGACCAGCCGCGCGGCGGCCAGGCGCGCATCCACCTCGAATCGCCCGTCGGGCAATCGCCGGGGCGGCGAGGTTTCCATCGCCTCGCGCAGGGCTTGCCGCAGGGCGATCTCGGCCTGCGGCGTCGCGGCCACCAGGGAGCCGATCGTGCGCAGGGCTCCGCCGGCCGCCACGCGGGCCGCCAGGACCTGCTCGACCAGTTCGGCCGTCGCCTGGTCGGAGGCCCGATCGACCGGCGACGCGGCCGCCCGGACCGGCGGCGTCGCTGCGGCCGCCGTCAGCACGAGCCCACTCAGCACCACAGCCGCCGGACCGTAGAGCCGGCCAGGAGGCCCAGGTCGCGGCCGGATCGTGCGGGGCGGCGATGCGTTCATCCGGGAACTCCTTGGCCGCCTAAGCCCACAGCCTCCGTCCGGTGGCGGTCTTGAGCAGGTCGTGGGCGTCAAACAGCAACCGGGGGATCTCCAGGTGCTCCGGGCAGCGCGGCAGGCACTGGCCGCATTCCGTGCAGCGGTCGCCGGGGTGGCCGTGGAACCAGTCGTCGCTGCCGTCCAGCAGGTTGTACCGGAAGCTGCCGTACTCGGTCATGTCGAAGGCCACGGCCGCGTTACGCAGCCGCAGGATCTCGGGAATATCGATGAACTGCGGGCAGGGCAGGCACAGACCGCACTGCGTGCAGAAGTCGTTGCCCAGGACCTCGCGGTGAACCCGTTCCCAGCGGTCCAGGGCGGCCCGTTCCGCGTCGCTCAGCGGACCGACGTTTTCGGCCGCCTGCACATGGGCATCGAGCTCCTCCGGCACCGCCGGCCCGACGCTGAGGGTATGCACCCGCGAATCGCTCAGCAGCCAGCGCTGGTTCAATGCCATCGGGCTGAAAGGCGCCGAGAGCTCCACGAGTCTGGCGGTCGGGCGGAACAGCATGCCGCCCTTCTCGTTGGGGCTGATGATGAACACTCCGATGTCCAGTTCCGCCGCCCGGGCGACCGCCGGTTCCAGTGCCCGGTAGAACCAGTAGTAGTGCAGGTTGACCGACTCGAACAGGCCGGTTTCCAGGGCCTGCCTCACCGTCTCCAGCTTGCCGTGGGTGGAGAACCCCAGGTGCCGGACCGCCCCGCCAGCGAGCAGTTTCCGCACCGCCTTGAGCGTGCCGCGATCATCGGTGGCCATGGCCAGCGAGCGCGGGTTGTTGATGCCGTGGATGTCGAGATTGTCCAGGACGTCCAGCCCCAGCAGGCCCATCGACGTCTCGAAGTCGCGCATGAACGCGTCATAGGTCGGCCTGGGGCCCACCTTGGTGGTGACGCACACCTTGCGCCGATCGATGGTCCTGAGGGCCTTGCCCAGCAGTTCCTCGCTGGTGCCGTAGCCGCGGGCGGTTTCCAGGTGGTTGATGCCCAGCGCCACCGCCCGCTGGACGATGCGGTCGGCATTCTCCTGCCCGCCCTCGGTGTAGCGCATCAGCCCCAGCGTGATCACCGAGAGTTCCATCCCGGTTCTGCCGAACCGCCTGTAGTGCATTCGGAACGCCTCCGGCCGGTCTCATCCCGGCCGATCCGGCCGGCATGGGGGTTTTCGCCCGGCGAAGTATAGTGGGCTGCCGGACACCCGGCAAGCGACCCGCTCACGGCGTCCCATTTCCGGGCGGCGGCGCGACCGGGAGGTTCAGCCCATAGAGCTCCCGCACCGTCCGGGCCAGTTGCGACGCATCCGGCACTCCGGCCTTCGTGCCGCCCCGTCGGCCGGCCCCGGCGCGCGTCGATCTCCGCCCGGCCAGCGCCGCCAGCATCGACCCGAGCTTCACCAGGTCGGCCACCGTCAGGGCGTCGTCGTCCGCGCGGTTCAGCGTCGCGGCCAGCCGGCTGAGCAGCAACACCTCGCTGCCGTGCTGAAGCGACCGCCGGAACGCCGCCGGCAGTCCTCCGAGCATCGCCGCCAGGATCGCCGAGGCCAGCGCGGGTCGGCAGAACGCCTCCAGACGCCGGGCATAGGTCCGCAGAGCCGGCAGCGTCAGGCCGTAACGCTTCTGAAGCTCGAACTTCTCGGCGATCGCCTGCAGGGCCGCGGTTCCCTCCGGGCGGTCCAGCAGGGCGGCGTCCAGGCGCAACCGGACATCGCGCGGCACCCGGCGGTAAACCGCCGTCCGGTACAGCCCGGTCGGCGACCGGACGGCCCCGGCGGCCGGGGCCTGGCCCTCGACCGCCGCGCAAACCGCCCCGGCCCCGCGCTTTTCCCGTGCCGCCTCTGCCATGATCCCCCTCGCCGGAGTCCTGAACGCGATCACCGTTCCGCAGGTTTTTTCGCCGGAACCCGGAACCGGCCGGGCCCGCGGGCGTCCAAGAGTGCGGCGACGGACGCGGCCGCCCGTCCACAGGACGGCCGCCGGGACACAGGCCCGGGCCTGCTCGACACCGGCGGTCGCCGACATGAGAATACGGTTCCTTCGAAACCCCGCATCCACAAGGAGTAAGACCCATGCAACCGTCACTGCCGCTCCTGAACATGACGCTTCAAGGCTTGCGCCGCCCGGCGCGGCTGATCTTTGCCGCACTGGTCGTTCTGGCGGCCGGCGGAACACGTGCCGAGGAGGTCCGCAACGCCCTGACCATCTACAGCCACAGCGAGCCCGGCGCGATTCCGCCGGAACTCTACCGCCCGGCCGGCGGGGAGAACCTGCGCTACGACGCCATCCCCGGTTACGCGGTGATTCGCCAGGAACGCGATCTGGACCTGGTCGCGGGCGTGAACACCGTGCGGTTCACCGACGTGGCTTCGCGCATCGACCCGACCACCGTCACCTTCGCGTCGCTGACCGACGGTCCGGGCACGCGCGTGCTGGAGCAGGACTACCGCTTCGATCTGGTCAGCGCCGACAAGCTGATGGAGCGTTATCTCGACCGGTCGATCACCGTCGAGCAGATCCAGGGCGACCACATCGGCACCTTTACCGGCACGCTGCTGAGCACCGCCGGCGGCGTGGTGCTGCGCGGCGAGGACGGCACCGTGCAGGTGGTGCGGCAGTATCACAACGCCCGGTTCCCCGAGCTGCCCGGCGGACTGATCAGCAAGCCGACGCTGGTCTGGATGGTGTCCGCCGCGCGGGCCGGCACCCACCGGGCCCGCGTGAGCTACCAGGCCTCGGGCATCACCTGGTGGACGGACTACAACATCGTGTTCGCCGAGGGGCAGGACGCCAACAGCGGCCTGCTGGACGTCGGCGCGTGGGTCAGCATCATCAACCAGTCCGGCGCCGGCTACCCCGATGCGCGGCTCAAGCTCGTCGCCGGCGAGGTCCACCGGGCCCCGTCGCCGTCGAGGCGGGCCAAGGCCGGCATGATGATGGAGGCCATGGCCGCGGCACCGCAGATGGACGGCGGCTTCGAGGAGAAGGCCTTTTTCGAGTACCACCTCTACACGCTCGGCCGCCCGACGACGCTGCCGGATAATTCCACCAAGCAGATCGAGCTGTTCCCCGTCGCCCGGGGCGTGCCCTGCGAGAAGGTGCTGGTCTACTACGGTCTGGCGCCGGAGTTCCGGGGGTTCTTCGGCGGGGCGATGACCGACCGGGATTTCGGCACCCAGTGCAACCGCAAGGTGGACGTCTATCTGCGGTTCAGGAATCAGGAGGAAGCCGGGATGGGCATGCCGCTGCCGGCCGGCCGGATCCGGGTCAGCAAGCTCGACCCGGCCGACGGGACGCTGGAGTTCATCGGCGAGGACCGCATCAACCACACGCCGCGCGACGAGGAGGTGCTGATCAAGCTGGGCAGCGCCTTCGACGTGGTCGGCGAGCGCACCCAGACCGACTTCAAGGTCGATACCCGCCGCAACTGGATGCAGGAGTCGGTCGAGATCAAGCTCCGCAACCGCAAGAAGGAGCCCGTCAAGGTCATCGCCAAGGAGAACCTCTACCGCTGGAGCAACTGGAAGATCACCCAGTCGAGCCATCCGCACGAGAAGGCGGACGCCCGCACGATCCACTTCCCCGTCCAGCTCCAGCCGGAGGAGGAGGCGGTCATCCGCTACACGGTGGAGTACACCTGGTGACCTGTGCCGGGCCCGGCGGGCGCCGGCAGCGCGGCCCGGCGCTCCGATGCCCGGCGCTCCCCAAGCGCCGCCGCGACTGGCCGCCGGAACCGGCGATCGGTTAGAATGGCTTTTGGGAGACGCGAGTCGCGGACGCCCGCCGCCCGCGGCTCGCCGCCTGTCCCGGGGGCCGCCGGAGCATGCAGGCGAATCACCGGCATCAACGGTCCGCGCCAGGCCGCCCGCCGCGATCGGGTTTCACGCTGATCGAGGTGCTGGTGGTGGTGGCGATCATCGCCCTGCTGGTGGCGATCCTCATCCCCGCCCTGTCCAGGGCCCGCGAGCAGGCCCGTTCGGCGACCTGCAAGTCCAACGCCCACCAGATGGCCCTGGCCCTCACCTACTACACCATCGACCACCGCCGCTTTCCCGGGCATCACCTGGTCCCGGCCACCGCCCCGCCGGGCACGCCCACGAACCTGCGCCACGAGATCCTCTGGCCGCCGCGCCTGCTGCGATACGTTCGCGGGCAGCACCAGGTCTTCTGGTGCCCGACGGCGCCCAGGGAAACCTGCTGGGACGGCCGCAAGCGCCTGCTGCCGTACCTCAGCTGGGTGACCGATCCGGCCCGCGAGATGGGGACCTTCTCCTACGGTTACAACGACTGGGGCGGCGTGCGGGAGTTCCGCCTGCCGCACCTGGGGCTGGGCGGCCACGTCGGCGACCCCGTTCACGGCGAACCGGCCGTCGAGAGGATCCGGCGTCCGTCGGAGATGATCGCGATCGCCGACAACGACGTGACCCGCGATAATCTGCGGTCGCAGGTCTACGGCACGTGGGACACGGCCATCGACCCGGGCGACCGCAACGAGCTGCCCGGCGCGCGGCACGACAAGGGGGCGAACTTCGCCTTCGCCGACGGCCACGCCGAGTACATGCGCCAGGAGAAGGCCCGGGCGCCGCGCAAGGCCATGCGCATGCGCTGGAACAGCGACTTCCGGGATCACTGCGAAGAGTGGGACGACCTTTCGCCCGCCCAGGCGTGCAGAACTGATTGAGGGAGCAGGCCATGCGGCTCCGGATCAAGCCTGGCTCAGCAGATCCTCGCCGGGGCTCTCCCCGAGCCGGCGCGCCGCTTCTGGCGGCGCTTCTGGCGCTGGTGACCTGGAACGGAGTGGCCGCCGCCGGACCGCTGGCGACCACACAACCTGTTACCGAGGACGCCCGGCGGCGGATCGATGCCGTGAACGACCCGGCGGCATTGATCGCCCTGGCTCAGGAATACCTGGTCCGGCAGGACGAGCCCGCCGCCGCGGCCTGCGTGGAACGGGCCTGCCGCCTGAAGCCCGAGTGGCTGGAAAGCACCGAGCCGCAGTCGCCGGCCCGCTGGAACGAGGCCTGGTTCCGCCTGCGGGCGGCGGTGCGCGTGGGCCGCCTCGCAGCCCATGACGCCGCCGGAAGGACCGAGGTCGCCGCCTGGCTGTTCGACGCCGGGCTGGCCGAGGCGGCCGCGGACCTCCTGCTGGACGCCCTGGACATCGATCGCCGCTGCGCCCGGGCCCGGGAACTCGCGGACGAGTGGGGCCTGTTCGGCGGCGGGCCGATGGAATTCGACCTTCGCCCGGCACTGAGTATCGACCTGACGCCCGAGGTCCTCGCGGACGAGGGCCTGGAAGCTGCGCCTCGCGAAGGCCGTACTCTCCTGCTGGTGCCCTTCGACTACGTGCCCACGCGCTCGACGCAGGTGATCAATCGCACCGCCCTGCGGGTCCGCGACGAGGCCGGCCGCACGCACTCGCCCAGGGGACTGGTGCTCCTGAACTATGCGCCGGCCGCCCCGGCCTGCGGCGAGGGCGCCCGGACGCTGCCCGCCTGGACGCTTCAGGCGGACAACGAGCCGATCTGGGAACGGATCGAGGTGGAGCCGGTGACCGACGCCAGCGCCCCGCTGGCCGGCCCCTTCCAGCTGATCTGCGTCAACAGTTCGCCGCCGATGGTCCGCGGCGGACGGGCCCGGCGCCCCGCCGGACCCTCCGGCAGCCAGCCCCGCCAGGGCAGCGGCTACGCGGCCTTCGTCGTCGAAGTGCCCGCGCCGATCACATGGATCGAGGTCTCCATTCCCCGCGGCCCGACGCTGCGGATCGAAAACGCCCTGCTTGAGCTGCTGCATGCCCGCATCGCCCCCGACACCCCCGCGGCCCGGCTGGCGGCCCTGACCGAGGCCCTGCGCCCGGCCGTTCGGTCATTCAACCGGCCGATCGCCGGGGCGGCGGTCGCTCAGCTGGCGATGCTGGCCGCCTGCCGGGAGGATCTCGCGGTTCACCGTGCCCTGCTGGAAACCGTGATGCATCCGGACTCGACCGTGCGCGCCCGGGGCTTCGAGGCCGTGCTGAATACCCGCAGTCCGCCCTCGGCGGTGATGGTCGAGGCGATCGAGAGCTGCCCCGACCCGGCGGTGCTGGAGTCGCTGCTGGACGAACTGGCCATCTACCTGGCCGCCCCGGCCCCGTCGGACGCCGCCCCCCAGGCAGCCGCTCCGCAGGCCGATTCGATCCGCCGGGCGGTGGCCATGCTGCCTTCGGCCGCCGACCGCGCCGACGCCTGCGTGCTTCTGGGCGCCTGCACGCGCAGCGGCTTTGCCCAGGTGCGCGACCGGGCGGTGGGAGCCGCCCTGGCCGCCGGCACCCAGGAAAGCATCAGCCTGCTGGTTCACCTCACGCGCGACACGCAGGCGTCGCTGATCCGCCGCCTGCCCGAGCTGACCGACCTCCGCGTGCGATCGGCGGCGGCCCGGGTGCTGCTGGCGGCCAATCCCCAGTCCGCCGCGTCGCTGGGAGCGGTGATGAAGGACCTCTCGCTGGGCATCAGCGGAGAGGACGACCCGCTGCTGGCGGTGCTGGCCAGCGGACAGCTGGGCGCCGGACTGGTCCCGATGCTCGACATCCTCGCCAACGCGGACCTCTCGGCGGTAGCGGAATCACCGCGCCTTCGGCAGGCGCTGGAGACGCTTCCGATCGGACGAAGCTCCGATGCCGGCGTGGCGGAAGCCGCCCTGAAGCTGGCTCTGGCCCAGTTCAAACCGGCATACCGGGCGCCGGCCCGGACGGAGGGCGATGGCCGACCGACGGGACCGCCGACCAACGCCTTCGAGAACCTGCTGGCCATGCTGGCGTCGAACGCCAACGTGCCGCCGGAGATCGCCCATCCCGCGGCCGCGCGGCTGCTGGAAGCCGGGCGGGTGGGCACGCTCCACGAGGCCCTGCTCAAGACCACCTCACGCACGCGCCGGTCGGAGTTGATCGCCTTTTTCGTCAAGGACGCCCGGTGGCAGAAGCACGAAGCCCTGCCGACGTTCCTGGCGGCCTCCCTGGCGGATTCGGACATGAAAAACGTCCAGACCGCCCTGGCCGCTCTGGCCGCCCTGCAGAAACAGGCCGACCCCAGGCAGATGTGGCGTTTCCGGCTGGCGATCAAGCACGGATTGCCGCCGACCGATCGGCTGATCGCGCTGGCCGGAGCGGAGGACGACAAAGTCGCCGGCGCGGCGTCGGGCCTGCTGGGCTGGCTGGCCGGACTGAGTCGCGCGGAGCAGGCCGAAATGGCCGCCGCCGGTGAACCCCAGGGCCGGGCGGACGCGCTGCGCAACATCGAGATGCGCCGTGCCGGCGCCCCATCCGGCGCGTTCGTGTGCCTGCTGTATGTCGATGTCCGCTCTTCGGCCGCCGATCAGGCCGGCACATCCTCGACCGCGGCTCCGGCGCGCGAGAGCATCCCCCTGGTCGCCGGTACGGTGAGCTTCCAGCGCACCGGGGACCGTATCCAGGTGGTCTTCGACGGCCTGGAGATCGGAGCCATGCCCGCCCCGGACCCCGCCGGTGCCGGCGGTTCGGGCGGCAGCGTGCAGCTCGGCGCCGCCACGCTGCTGCGGGCCGCCCTGCTTTCCGAGGATGCTCGTCGCGAGGGGCTGACCGGCAAGATCGATCTGCTGGGCCTGGCGGCCGATCAACGCTGCGACGTGCGCTACGAACGCCTGGGCACCTGGGCCGGCACGTTGAGCCTGACCGCCGGTTCCGGGTCGGCCGGACCGTCATCCTTCCCTCTGCAGATCGCCGGCGCGAGACTGCTGTTGGAGCCCCAGACCCCCTGACGCGGCTCTGGAGGCGCGAGGTTTAACCCGGTGTTTGAAGCGTTCGCGGAATGCTGGCCATGGGATCTGGCCGACGAGGCCGTCGATCCGGTCCTGGATCGGCTCAAGGGTGAGATCGGTCTGACCGGCCTGGTCGTGCCGGTGCTGGTGCCCGCCCTGTCCCAGGTGCGATGCCGGCCGGGTGCCGGGCCCCGGGTGTTCCTCACCGGCGGTGGGGCGATGTTCCGGGCCGAATCCCGCTTCTTTGCCGGAACCCGGCTGCGTCCGGTGGCAGCCGACGGCCTGCGGCGGGGCGATCCGCTCGCCCGGGCGGCGCAGGCCTGTGCGCGCCATGGACTGAGACTGCGGCCGGCGATCCACGCCTGTTGCGACCCGGCCGCGGCGGGGCGTTTTCCGGCGGCCGTGGTCCGCGACGTCTTCGGCGAGCCCGTGCCCGGACGGCTGTGCCCGATCAATCCGGACGTGCGCGAATACCTCCGCGGCCTGATCGAGAACCTCATGGACCTGTGCCCGCGGGCGGAAATCGAGGTGCGCCAGGCCGCTTTTCCCCCCGACCGCTTCGGCGCGGGCACGCCGGCGGCCGGTGTGCCGCTTGCGCCGCTGTGCCGGCAGCTGTGGTCGCTGTGTTTCTGCGAATCCTGCCAGCATCTGGCCGGGCGCGACGGCGTGGACGTCGCCGGTGCCGCCCGGGCGGTCACGACCGCGCTGGAACGTCTCTTCGAGGGCACCTGGGCCGTCGAGCCGGCCGCCAAGGCCTGGATCGCCGAGCACCCCCCGCTGGGGGCCCTCCTGCAGTGGCGAACCGCCCAGATCACCGGCCTGCACGAGTCGCTGGCCAGGACCGTCGGCGGCCGGCTGATCGCCCGGTACTCGGGGCCGTCGCGATGGACGGGATTCGATCCCCGATCGATCGGGCGCACCGCAGTGGTGTGCCTCGAAGTCCCGCAGGCCTCGGCGGCGGCAGTGGAGCAGGCGATCGAGCAGACCAGGCCCGAATCCGACGGGGGCCGGGGTTCGGAGGTCAGCTTCATCGAGGCCATGGCCGGATGCCAGGAACCCTCGGCGCTGGTTGCGTCGGTCGCGCGCGCGGCCGAGCTGGGCGCCCGGGCAGCCACGCTGGGCAACGTCGGACTGCTGCCTTCGACGCGACTAGACTGGCTTCGTCAGGCGATTCGTTATGCCACCCGGCAGCGGTGAGGTCGGCTTGTGCGATCATAACATTATGACAGGAAATAAGATAAGTCTGAACAGGCATGCGGCGTCTCGCCGGGGGCGGGGCCCCGTCCGGCGGTCGAATTTGTAGGCTCAGACCCGGCCGGGACAATAATGGTAAAGCCGCAGCGACATGAACCCTGCGGCCCGAGGGACGCCGGCAACAGGTTGATGCGACAGCAGCGAACGTGGGCCGCGCGGCCCGTGAGCCCGTCGGACAGTGAAGGCCGGCCCGGCGCGGCGGGCGGTAAAGGGTAACCATGGACAACGACCTTCGCAGACTGATTGAGCGGGCCCGGCGGCGGCTGTGGCTGAACCGCTGGCTGGCGGGGCTGGGCTGGGCGGCGACGGCGGGGGCCGGGTTGTTCCTGCTGCTGGTGGTGCTGAACCGCTGCGTGCTGTCCCTAGACGAGGAAGCCCGGCTGGTGCTGGGAGTGGCCGGAACGCTGGCCGCCGTCGGGCTGGTGGTTTCGGGCATCTGGACGCTGGTCACGCGAGAGACCGCCTCGACCGCGGCCACGTTGCTGGACCTGGCCGCAGGTCTGAAGGAACGGCTCAGCAGCGGGCTGTACTGCCAGCACAGCGAGGACCCCTTCGCCCGGGCGGTACTGGCCGACGCCCGCCGGGCTGCCCGCGGACTGTCCCCGGGGCAGTACCTGCCGGTCCGGATGCCGGCCTCGGCGGGTTACGCCGGGGCGTCGTTGCTGGCGGCCGGCCTGGTCTTCCTGCTGTTTCCGACGATTGATCTGCTGGGCACGGAAAGCCGTCGTCAGGAGGAGCAGCAGCGCCGCGACGAGATCAGGCGGGTGGCCGCCGAGGTCAAGCCGGTCATGGAGGACGAGCTCAAGCGGCTGGCGGCCGCCAAAAAGGTCGTGCA
Organism: uncultured Phycisphaerae bacterium; assembly: GCA_938005315.1. Classification (GTDB taxonomy): domain Bacteria; phylum Planctomycetota; class Phycisphaerae; order UBA1845; family PWPN01; genus CALLOB01. The sequence goes on along the minus strand of CALLOB010000078.1, from coordinate 7,640 downwards.
GGAGGCGATGAAGGATCTGGAGCCGGTGGCGGCCACCATGCCGGCCAGTCCCGATGACGTTCGCAACAACGCCCTGCACCAGCTCGGCCGCATCGGCGAGCGGCTCGAGCAGCGTCGGGAGGCGGCTGAGCGGGCCGGAGTGGCCGAGTTCAAGAAGATGCTCCGGCAGCTTTCGACCGGATCGCGGCCCACGGACTCGCCGGTCGGCAAGCTCGCCCAGGCCCTGGCCGACGGGGATCTGAAGAGCGCCCAGGGCGCCCTGGAGGCCCTGCGCCAGGAGCTGGCCCGGGCGCCTCAGACTCCCGAGGAGAAGCAGCGCGCCGATGAACTCAAGGCCCAGCTGGACCAGTTGTCGCAGACTCTGGGCCGCATCGCCGAGAACGACCGGAAGATGCAGACCATGATGGCCCAGGCGGGCCTGAGCGAGGCGCAGATCGCCGAGGCGATGGAGAACCTCCGCAGGGGGGACATGAATGCCGTGGCCCGGCAACTGACCGAAAGCGGCCTGTCGCCCGAGCAGGCCGAGAAGCTGAGCAGGCAGCTGGCCTCGCGGGCTTCGGCCTGCCGGTCGATGAAGAAGATGGCCTCCAGCCTGGGCTCGGCCTGCCGGGGTTCTCAGCCCCAACAGGCCGACGGCGGCGGGCCGGGCCGTCCGGGAGAGTCCGAGGGATCGGGAGCCGCCGACCTGCAGGCCGCCGGGCAGCAGCTCTCGGCCATGGAGGCCCTGGAGCAGGAGCTGGGCGAGATCGATTCGGCGATGTCCTCGCTGGCCGGCATGAAAAACGCGCTGTGCGCAGGCGGCGGGAAGTGCGCCGGCGGCGACGCTCCGGGGATGGGCGGCGAGGGGCAGGGCGAGGGCGGCATCGCTCCGAAGGAAACCACCGCCGTCCGCACGGTGAAGGAACGCACCGCCGTGCACACGCTCAGCGGCGGGATCATCTCGCAGCGCTTCGTCGAGGGCGAGCAGTACCGGGGAGAGGTCTCCGACGACTATGTCGAGGCGGTGATCTCCGCCCAGCGCGACACCAGTGAGGCGACGCTGAAGAAGCCGCTGCCGCGCCACCTGCAGCAGAGCCGGTCGCAGTATTTCTCCAGCATGCTGCAGGACCTGCCGCCTGAGAAATTGCCGGCCGGCGGGCCGCAGAGTCATCCGTCGCCGGTCCCTTCCCCGCCTGGAGGTTGACCATGGGCCCACGGGGTGACCCATCGCGATGGTTCGGACCGGCCCTCCGGTCGGTACTCCTCGGGTCGGTTATGGCCCCGATGGCGTCCGGCCTCCCGGGCTGCCACCGCGACGTCGTCGAGGAGGTGACGTTGTACTGCAGCGTGGACGAGCCCTTCGCACGCGAGATCGTGGCCGCCTATGCATTGCAGACCGGCGTGCAGGTCCGGCTGAAGACGGACACCGAGGCGGGCAAGACCACCGGCCTGGTCAACCGCATCATTGCCGAACGGTCCAACCCCCGCGCCGACGTCTTCTGGTCCAGCGAGCTGTTCCAGACCATCCGGCTTGGCCGCGAAGGGCTTCTGGCCGAGTTTCGCCCGCGGGCCGAGGGGATCCCGGACCGCTACCGCGACCCGCAAGGCCGCTGGATCGCCTTCGGGCTGCGGGCCCGCGTGGTCGGCTATAACACCGGGCTGGTCAAGGCCGAGGAGTTGCCGACGCGCTGGCGCGACATCGCCGACCGGCGATGGAAGGGCCGGCTCGGCGTGGCCAATCCGCTGTTCGGTACCACCCGCGGCCACTTCGCCGCCATGCTGGCCCTGTGGGGTGAACCGGATTACGTCGCTTTTCTCGAGCAGCTCCGCGAAACCACGTCCGGGACGCTACTCGACGGCAACGCGACCGCCGCCCGGCTCGTCGGCCGGGGCGAGCTGCACCTCTGCGCCACCGATACGGATGACGTCTACGCCCGCCAGAAACGCGGCGAGCCGGTGGAGATGGTGTTCCCGGATCTCGGCGACGGCGGCACGCTGCTGATTCCCAACTCGGTGGCCGTGCTGGCCGGCGCGCCGAATCCGGAGGCGGCTCGAAGACTGGCCGAGTTCATCGCCTCCGAGCAGACCGAGCGGATGCTGGCCCGCAGCGAATCCCGCAACATCCCGGTGCGTGAGTCGCTGCGCCGCGAGCTGGGCATCAGCCTGCCCCCTGAAACCTCCCTGCCGTTCGACCGGATCGCCGAGGCCATGGACCGGGCCATCGAGCTGGCCGACGCTCACCTGCGGTTCTGACGCCGGAATCGCCCTCAACCTGCGGAGCAGCGGGAGTCGTGCCTTGCAGGTCTGTCCCGTTTATGGGACGAAAACCCTCTTCCTGGCCCGGGCCCGACAACGCCGCCCCGGGGGCCCGGTCGATCATCTCCACGCGTGGTCCGCACCCGGTTGCCTGCATATGATCCGATAACAGAGCCGGATATCGCGTCAGGCATGGTTCTGGAGGCTTTGCTGCCCGCTGAGGACGACATCCGTGCTGCCCCGCCGCGATCATCTCCCTCCGGCTTCGCGAGGATATCCTGCGCGTTTTTTCCAAACTGCGCGACTGTAGCGGCCGAAGTAGCCAGGGGACTTTTAGCGATCGTGCCGATCGAGGCGCCGGGCCGGAGAACCGGTGCCGGCTGCCAGCGCGAGGGGGATGCGGCATTGGGAGCCGACGCTGGTGGACAAGTCCAGGCAAGTCCTGACGACCGGCCAGGTGGCCCGGATCTGCAAGGTTGCACCGCGCACGGTGTCGAAATGGTTCGACACCGGCCAGCTGCGGGGCTACCGCATTCCCGGCAGCAAGGACCGGCGCATTCCCCTGGCCCAGCTCATCCGCTTCATGAAGGCCCACAACATGCCGCTGGACAGCCTCGAAACCGGGCAGACGCGGCTGCTGGTGGTCGACCGCGACGCGGATCTGACGGGGCTACTGAAGGACACGCTGAGCAAGACCGGTGAGTACGAGGTCCGCGTGGCCGAGTCGGCCTTCGAGGCCGGTGTGGCGGTCGAGGCCTTCGACCCGCACGTGATCCTGGCAGACGTGGACATCCCGGGCATTGATGGTTTGACACTGGGTCGTTTTTTCTCCGCCCGCGCCGAGTTGCGGAGCACGCAGCTCATCGCCGCCGGGGCCTCGCTGACCGATTCGGACCGGCAGACACTCCTGCAGCAGGGTTTTCACGCCGTGCTTGCCAAGCCGTTCAGCATCCGGGAAGTCACCGCGGCCGTCGAGCAGCTCATGGCCGTGCGGGCGCTGTGAGCCACGACCTTACCTGCGGCAATGCCGGGGAAGTGAGAGGTCGCAAGTCACAGGCAGGAAGTGACCTTGCCGGTCTCCGGGAGAGGCGCGCAGGTTTCTTCACGGGCACGATCGGCCCGCAGGCCCCGGAACTTCTCACCTTTCACCCAATGTGGCGGCCGGCGCCCCCGCCGGCCGGGCGCATCCCGCAGAGCATTGAAAACAGTTCCGCGGTTCGCGACTGCGTTGTCGCATCGCGACCGCTCACGCATCACTTGCGACTTCCTGTCTGTTGTCAGGCTTCCTCTTCGGCCGGGGCGGTGGAGGGCTCGGAATACAGCGGCGTTCCGGGCTTGCGGGCCAGCGAGGGGCGACGGGCCAGGGCCACCTGGGTCAGCAGGAAGGACAGGCAGGCGGAAGCCCCCTGGTGCGGGCTCGGGCCGCCGGGAGTCAGAAGGTCGCGGCAGCCTCCGGTTTCCGGATCGACCATGATCGCGCCGCCGGCGTTGCGGCCGTTAAACCATTCGGCCGCAAGCTCGGCCTGCCGGCCGTAAACGGCCTGGCCGCTGATCCGTTCGGCGGTACAGAGCAGCTCCACGATCGAGGCGACTTCGGCCGGTGACTGGTCGAACGCCGCCGGATCCCTTCCCGGCAGCCAGCCGCCCCGCGTGCCCACCGGATGCAGCATGTCCCTGCGGATGAGGGCGGCGGTCAGGAAGTTGGTCATGGTCTCGGCGACACGGGCCAGCCGGTTCTCGCCAAGCAGCCGATGGGCGCACCACAGACCTTGCGGAATGACCGCGGCGCCGGGCGTCCAGTGGGCTTCGGCCCACTCCCAGCCCTCGGCCCGGACGGCGTAATAGCAGTCCTCCACCAGCCAGTGGGCCATGGACTCGACCAGGTCGAGCCCTCCGCCGGCATCCCGCTCGCGGCGATTCTCGATCGCCACCAGCCAGTTGCCCACCGCCACGGGCGTCCAGGCGGTGTCGCCGTGCTCCTCCAGAAGCAGCGTCCACCACTCGGCCGCCGCCGCCCGGATCGGCGCGGGCAGCCGCGAGCAGGTTACGGCCGCCAGGGCGCGGGCGACGCGCGACTGGACCACGGCGTCGTCCTGGCCGTCGTCGAACCAGGTGCCGGTGGCATCGCATCGCTGATACACGCCGAAATCCTGGCGCTGGCCGCGGGAGAGGTAGCCGAAACACGTCCTGGCCAGGATCGGCAGGCGGCCGTGGTCCAGCGAATCGCTGGCCAGGGCACATAACCTGAGGCATTCGGCGTTATCGACGGTGTCATAACCGGCAAAACGGTCCGGACAATCGCCTGAGGAGGAATGCAGCAGACCTCTCGGGTCGGCCAGACGCTGAAGATGTGCCAGCCATGCAGGCGTTGTGGGCATGGTAGGACCTTGAGAAGCCGCTCTGAGGCGCCGATGCCTGTGTTTTTTCTTACGCCAGCGGGATCGACTTGCCGTCCCCGCGTCCGAATCCCTTTGAGCAGGAGGTCGCCGGCGTGGGCGAGCGACCGACCCCCGACCGCTGAGCAGGTGCTTCCTGCCTTCTATTTTCTCGGCCGGGAGCCGCGGAAACTTCAGCGCGGTTCCCCGCATCTGATACGCTTTTTACGCCACCCTGTTCCGGCGGTGCGACCGTATCAGAAACCGCCCTCGAACAACGTCTCCCTCGCGTTGCGTCGAATGTCCGTCGCGGTTCGGCCGATGGTTCGCGGACTCAGCCGATCATCCGCGTCAGGGCCTCGACCAGCCGACTGACGCCTTGAAAGACCTCCGCCGGTCCCCTGGCCAGCATGTAGGCCGGCGTGCTGAGGATCCGGTGCTCTTCATCCACGACGCAATCGGTCGCGGCACACTGAACATGGATCACGCCCATTCTCTCGACGGCTGCGGCCGTCTGGCGGTCGTTGCCGATGGTCAGACGCGCCCGGATACCGCGTTTTCCGAGGATCCGGGCAAGCATGGCCGGGGCGATGCAGACGGCGGCCACGGGTTTGCGGGCCTCCAGCAGCCCTCCGACAAGCCGTTCGACTTCCGGATGCACCTGGCACTCCGGACCGCGGTCGGCGAAGTCGCAGAGGTTCTTGGCCGCCCCGAACCCACCGGGGAAGACCAGTGCATCCAGATCGCCGGGCCGGACCTCGGCCAGGTCGCGGATGTCGCAGCGGGCGATGCGGGCCGATTCCTCCAGCACGTTGCGGCTGCTGCCGGCCGGCGCCGGCCGGCGGGTGCGATGGTTGACCACGGCCGCCTGGGGGATGTCCGGGGCGCAGCAGACCGGCTGGAATCCGGCCTGGTCCAGGGCTGTCAGCACCGCCACCGATTCATGGATCTCGGCTCCGTCAAGGAATCCGCACCCCGACAGGCAGACGCCGACACGCTTCATGGGTTTTTCCTCCGCACCGGGCAGTCTGAGCACGCCACCAGATTGATCTTAAGCCAGGTCATGGCGTCGCGGCAATCCGAACCCCTTTCTGGCGACCGCGGAGGGTGTGCATCAACCCGGCCCCGGTCGTTGCCGGCCTCGACCGGGCCGACCCGGGAACCGCATGCGGACGCCGGCCGGCCCGGGCCGCCAAAGCAGCCCGCCCCTCGGGCAGTCTTGCCTGTTCTCGGATACAATGCCCGCGCGTCGGGTGCTCGTCGGCCCCGGCACCGCAGCAATCCGGACCGGTCCAGCGTCGATTCGGGCGTGCATGCCGCCGAGTCGCCGGGCCGTACAACGGCATCAGCATGAACAGCAGCACATATGCAGTGCGAGCGGCCGTCGCGGCGCGGTCGGCCATCGGGGCCGCAGTCGTCGTAGTCGCCCTGGCCTCGGCCGGCTGCGCCGGATCAGGCCAGTACCAGGCCGGCGTGGCCCACCTGGATGCTCAGGATTACGACCGGGCCGTCGAGACGCTGCGCGAGGCGGTCAAATCCAGGCCGGGAAACACCGAGTATCTCGCCCGCCTGGAGGCGGCGGAGTCGAAATCCGCCGATCAGCACGTTGCCGCCGCCCAGGAGCACATTCGCAACCGCCGTCTCACCGACGCCTGGCGCGAAATCCAGATCGCCCGCGACCGTGTGCCCACCCATCCGGAGGTCACGAAGCTCAGCGAGCCGCTGAAGCGCGACATCGCCCGCAGCGACGCGCTGGCCGCGCAGGCCGAGGCCGCACTGGCCGAGGGGCGGTGGGAGGAAGCTCACCGGCTGGCCGGCGAGGCACTGGCCATTGATGCCGCGCATGATGCGGCCGGGAAAGCCGAACGCAGGGCCCGTGACGCCCTGGTTTCCGATCGAATCGCGGCCGCCCGCCTGGCGACGCAGCGCGGCGATGACCAGGCTTTCCGGGCCGCGGTGGAGCAGGCGTACCGGATCGATCCGGAAAACGCCGTCGTCCAGCAGCTGCGCCGGCAGGCCGGCCCGGCGACGGCGGACCAGGCCGCGGTCGCGACCCGCCCGGTCGTGCCAGCCGGCCCTGGACCGGTCGCCATGCAACCTGCAGCCGCCCGTCCGGCCGAGCAGCCGGCGCCGGCGCCGTCCCCCAAGCCGACGGCTGCGTCGCAGGTCACGCCCGGGCCCGCGACGGCGGATCCGTCACCGGCCCCCGCAGCTCCACCGGAGGTCAAGCCCTTGCCGGCCGGCCGAAGCACCAAGCCCGTACGAGAGACAACATCACCTCAACCGCCGGTGCAGCCTCGGGCGCCGGCTCCGGCCGTTGTGCCCGCGACTCCAGAGGCGGTGCCCGCGAATCCGGCCTCGCCGCTGATCATCGGGCTGGGGGAAGGGGAGTCGGAACCGACCGCGGATCCCACTGCGATCCGACCGGTGCCCAGGCCTGCCAGCCGCCCGGCCGGCTTGCCTCCAGTTCCTTCGCCGTCCGTCCGGCCAGCGGTCGCGCCTGCCGGCCCGACTGCGGCCCGGACGCCGGCCCCGGCCAACGCCGAACCCGGCCGGATCGTCCCCGCGCCGCGCTACGGGCCGTCCGAGCGCGAACCGCAGTCGTTCCTTCACCGCGCGGTGATCAGCCGCAAGGACAAGCGCTACCGCGACACGGCGACCACCGTGGACGGGGTACGGGTCCGTCTGCGGGACACCGACGCCGACCCTCTCGACGCGGACATCGACATCTTCATCGGCACGACCCGGATCCGCCGGGACGACGTACGTATCGGTCAGGGCGTGACCTTCCGGGTGGCCGCGGGCCGCACATATCGGCTGGTCATTCTCTCGATTCTCGACGACCGCGAGACCATATCGTTCGGCATCCAGCGCGTTCCGGACGCACCCTGAACGGGCTTTACAGCCTTCGCATGATCCGCCCGATATCCGTGGGCCGGCCGACGGCCGTCGCCACGGCCTCGTCCAGGGCGACAAAGGCCTCGCGGACGGCCGGGGGGGCGGCCGGACCACCCCGCAGGGCGTCGAGCG
>CALLOB010000077.1 GCA_938005315.1 uncultured Phycisphaerae bacterium | reverse complement strand
CCCGGACGCGACGGAGCGCGTCCCTCCGGGGCCCGCAAACCGCCGCGCGACGCATCGCGTGCCTCCTGGAGGGCCCCGCTCCGTCGGGGCCGAGACAACGGAGGCAATGCGTCTCCGGCAGCCGGCGGATCCGGGCACGGCGTACACTTGTTGAACCCCCAGGGGCGATGCCGTACAAGACCGGTCGGCGCCGCATCGGGGCGGACGCATCGCGTCTGTCCCGCAGTCCCTCACCTGCGGCGCGCGGCGGTCGAGAAGCAGGCATGAAACGGGTGGTTCTGATCAGCGGTCACCACCTCCGGTCACCGCGGCGGGCGGGCTTCCACTGGCTGGCCGAGGCCTATGTGCGGCTTGGCTGGGAAGTGCTCTTTGTCACCGCCTCGATCAGCCGACTGTCGCGGCTGCGACGGGACCGGCGGCTGGTCTGCCTGTCGCCCGGGGAGGTCGGGCGGCTGCGGGTCGAGCGTCCGGGTCTGTGGAGTTTCGTCTGGTACACGGCCTGGCATCCGGCCAACCTGCGGCTGGGGCTGTTGAACCGGCTGACCGCCGGCCTTTTCTCCCGTTACGGCGAACTGCCGCTGGGAGAGGCCGAGCCGTGGGTGCGGCAGGCCGACCTGGTCATCTTCGAGAGCACGCCGGGCATGATGCTTCTTCCCCGGGTGCGGCGGCTGAACCCCCGGGCCCGCTGCGTGTACCGGGTCTCCGACGACATGCGGGTGTTGCGCAACCATCCGGCGGTGCTGGACGCCGAGGAACGGCTGGCCGGGGCGTTCGACCTGATCAGCGTGCCCAGCCGGGCGCTGCTCGAGCGGTTCGGCCGGCTGCCCAACGCCGCCCTGCACCACCACGGCATCGCCCGGGAGGTCTTCGACCGCCCGCACGAGGACCCTTACGGGCCGGGTCCGCGGCCGCGCTGCCTGTTCGTGGGCAATGCGATGTTCGACCGCGATTTTCTTGATCGGGCCTCGACACGGATGCCGGATTGGGCCTTCCACATCATCGGCCCGATCACCGGACTGCCGCGCCGAGGCAACGTGGTCGTCCACGGCGAGATACCGTTTGCCGAGACGGTGCCTTTCCTTCTGCACGCCGACATCGGGCTGCATACGCTGGCGTACTCCCCGGGCGCCGAGTGCTTCACCGACAGTCTCAAGGTGCTGCAATACACCTGGTGCCGGCTGCCGATCGTCGCACCGGAGTTCCTGTGCTGCGGACGCGAACATATGTTCTACTACCGTCCCGGCGATTCCGGCGGCATCGTGGCGGCGCTGCGGTCCGCCGCGGCCTTCGACCGGACGCGAATCGATCGCCGCGGCATCCGGAGCTGGGAGGAGCTGGCCGCGACGCTGGCGGGGGAGGGCGGGTGCGGATGATGGCGATCGACACCGAGGTTTACGAGCGGCCGGCGCGGGGGCGGGCCTGAGCCCATGTCCGGGCGGATCTGCATCAACGCGAGGTTCGTGACCCAGCCGCTGACCGGCGTGCAGCGCTACGCGCTGGAGATCTGCCGGCGGCTTCCGGCCCGCGGGGTGGTGCTGTTTTCGCCGGAGCCGGCGCGGGCGGAATACCGGGCTCTGTCGGCCGTTCAACCCATCGAGACGGCCGGAGGACGGCTGCTCGGCCGGAGACTGCGCGGCCACGCGTGGGAGCAGCTGATCCTGCCGTCGCGGACGCGCGACGCCGGCGTGCTGTGGTCGCCCGGCGGCTCAGGGCCGCTGCGAGTCCGCAAGCAGGTATTGACCATTCACGATCTGGCGATGCTGGAGCACCCCGCGTGGTACAGCCGCCGGTTCGTGGCGTTCTACCGCCGGCTGCTGCCCCGGCTGGCCCGGCGGGTCGCGCGGATCATCACCGTTTCGGAGTTCTCCCGCGGTCGCATCATCCGGTTGCTGGGCGTCGATCCCGACCGGATCAGCGTGATTCCGCTGGGGGTCGATTCAACCTTCGCGGCGCCGCCCCGGGAGCGGATCGAGGCCGTGCGGGCGCGCCACCGACTCGATCGGCCGTACGTCTTCGCGCTGGGGGCGTCCTCCAGCCGCAAAAACCATGCGACGCTGTTACGGGCCTGGGAGTTGCTGGGCCGCAGAGCCGGCGATGTCGAGTTGATCATCGCCGGTCCTTCGGGGCTGGCGTTTTCCGATTCGCCCGGGTCGCCGACGCTGCCGGCGAACGTGCGGCACCTCGGGACGGTGCCGGACGAGGATCTTCCGGCACTGTATGCCGGCGCAAGGGCGTTCGCTTACCCCTCGCTCTACGAAGGCTTCGGCCTGCCGCTGCTGGAGGCCATGGCCTGCGGGACGCCGGTGCTGACTTCCGACCGCACGGCCATGCCGGAAACGGCGGGCGAGGCGGCGCTGCTGATCGATCCGCATGATTCCCAGGCTCTGGCCGACGGCCTGGAGCGACTGCTGACCGATGAGCCCCTGCGGGCGCGTCTGCAGGCCGCGGGCCTGTCGCGCGCCGCCGCGTACACCTGGGAGCGGGCGGCCGATCTGACGTGGCAGGTGCTCGGCGAGGTGGCCGAGGGGCGTCCGGTCTCGGGTGGCCAGGCACGCGCCCGGACGGGAACGACGCACGGCGGCCGGCTGATTCGCATCGGCTATGTCGTGGAGGCGACCGGCGCGGGCGTGGGCCGCCACGTGCTGGACCTGGTGCGGCACCTGGATCGGACGCGCTTTGCGCCGGTGGTCTATGCGTCGCTGGACCGTCCGGATGCCCGGGTGGAGGAATACGCGTCTCTGCCGGCCGCGGGCGTGCCGCTGCGCGTATTGCGGATGCGTCGTCGGCCCTCGCCGGCCGACCTGCCGGCCGCGCTGCGCGTGGCGCGGCTGTGCCGCGAGGACGGCATCGATCTGCTCCACGGCCACTCCAGCAAGGGGGGGCTGGTCGCCCGGCTGGCCGGCGCGCGTCTGGGGATACCGGTGGTTTACACCGCCAACGGTTTTTCCTTTCAGATGCACACCCCGATGCGGCCAGTCTACGCCCTGGCCGAGCGGCTGCTGGCCGGGCTGACGGACCGCATCGTGTGTGTTTCCGAGGGGGAGCGCGAGGCGGCGCGGGCCCGAGGCCTCCCGGAGAACCGCCTGGTGGTGATCCCCAACGGCGTGGATGCCGCGGACTGGCCGTTGCCTTCCGGGGAGGAGCGGGCCGCGGCCCGGCGGCGGTTCGCCATCGGCGAATCGGAGGTGCTGATCGGTTCGGTCGGGCGCTTGACGCCGGCGAAAGGGTATGAGTGCCTTATTGAAGCCATGCGCCGGCTCGCGGATCGGGCGCCTTCCGCGCGGCTGGTGATCTGGGGCGACGGGGAGCTGCGGGACCGCCTGGCCCGTCTGGCCGGGGCGGCCGGTGCTGCCGGCCGCGCGCGGCTGGGCGGTTATGTGGACGACCTCCGGGCGGCGTACGCGGCGATGGACGTATTCGTGCTGCCGTCGCTTTGGGAGGGGGCGCCTTACGTGCTGATGGAAGCCATGCTCTGCGGGCTGCCGGCGGTGGTGTCGAACGTGCCGGGCAATCGCGACATCGTGGTCAACGGTCTGCACGGGCTGGTGGTGCCGCCGTCGGATCCGCAGGCCCTGGCCGAGGCCCTGGCCGCGCTGGTCGCCGACCCGCGGCGTCGCGAGGAGATGGGGCGGCGGGCCCGCCAGCACGTGCTGGTGCAGTTCTCCATCGAGCGGATGATGACGCTGACGCAGGAACTCTATCTGGCGGTACTCGCGGACCGAGGCGAATGAGCGGTGGGCGCGCCGCATCGGCCGGACGAAGCGAACGGCCGGTTCTCAGGCGTCCGGTCGCCGGTCGATGAACAGCCGGTGCCACAGTTCCAGGCACAGCGCGCCCCAGATCGATCGGCTGAACGGTCCGGCGGCCTCGATCATGCGCTCCAGGGCCTGCATGTCGAACAGGCCCCGCTCGCGGCACGTCTTGCCGAGCAGCACGTCGGCGATCAGCGGTCGCAGCTCGCCCCTGGCCCACTGGGCGAACGGCACGGGGAAGCCCATCTTGTCGGTGCGGTTGTAGATCTCCGGCGGCACAAGGTTGCGTACCGCCCTGCGGAAGAGGTGCTTGAGCCGGCCGTTGCGGAACTTGATGACCGGCGGCACCGAGGCCATCAGCTCGACCAGGCGGTAGTCCAGCAGCGGCACGCGCGACTCCAGCCCCCAGGCCATGCTGGTGCGGTCCTCGACCTGCAGCAGCGACTGCAGGTGGGTCTTGAGGTCGTAGCGCAGGATGCGGTTGATCATCGCCGCCGGGCCGGGGGTCTCATAGACCCCCTTGAATTCCTCGAACGTCTGCTCCATGTCGAATTTCAGATCCCCGCTGAGCATCGCCCGGCTGTCGGCGAAGCGGTTCATCAGCGCGAAGTAGCGGCGGGCCGGCGGATCGAACAGGCCGTCGCTCCAGAAGGTCTTGAGCATCGGCACGTAGGCCTCCAGCGTCGGGAGGCTGGGCACGATGGTTTCCAGCGTGGCCACGTAGCTGCCGCGATGGGCGGTGTTCTCGATCGCGCCGCGCAGGCACTCCTCCAGGTAGGCGATCAGGTACCGGGCGTAGCCGATGAAGATCTCGTCGCCGCCCTGCCCGCCGAGAACCACCTTGACGTGGCGGGCGGCGAGTTTCGACACGAAGAACTGCGGGAAGACGCCCGGTCCGGCGGCCGGCTGGTCCATGTGCCAGATGATCCGCTCGATGGAGTCCGCGAACTCGGGCGCGCCCAGGTAGATCTCGTGATAGTCGGTGCCGGCGGCGGAGGAGGCGATCCGGGCGTAACGGGTTTCGTCGAACGCCGGGCCGTCGCGGAAGGCGCCGGTGAAGGTCTTCAGCGGGGCGTCGCCCAGCAGCAGCCGGGCCAGCGCCGCCACGGTGGAGGAGTCCAGTCCGCCGGACAGGTGGGTACCCAGGGGCACATCCGACCGCAGCCGCAGGCGGACGGCGTCCTCCAGCAGCCGCGAGAGGCGATCGACGAACCACTCCTCGTCGCGGCCGGTCTCGATGTGGAACTCCAGGTCCCAGAAACAGCTCAGCCGCGGAGCCTCGCCGGGCCGCAGGAGAAGGTTGTGGCCCGGCGGCAGGTTGCGAACGCCATCGAACAGCGTGCGCTCGTCGAGGCAGTACTGGAAGGTCAGGTACTGGCGGAGGCCGTCGGCGTCGACGCGGGGCTCGACGGCCCCCGCGGCGATCAGGGCCTTGATCTCCGAGGCGAAGGTCAGCGTGCCGTCGCGCAGCACGTAATAGAAGGGCTTGACGCCGATCCGGTCGCGCGAGGCGAACAGCTCGCGGCGGCGGGCGTCCCAGATCGCGAAGGCCCACATGCCGTTGAACCGCTCGACGCACCGCGGACCCCATTCCTCGTAGGCGTGGACGATGACCTCGGTGTCGCAGTGGGTGGCGAAGCGGTGGCCGCGCTCGCGCAGCGTCCGCTGGATGTCCTGGTAGTTGTAGATGCAGCCGTTGAACGTGATCCGGACCGAGCCGTCCTCATTGCTCATCGGCTGGCGGCCGTTCTCGGGGTCGATGATCGCCAGGCGCTTGTGGCCCAGACCGCAGCCGCCGGCCGGATCCAGCCACAGACCCTCGTCGTCGGGGCCGCGGTGGGCCATGGTCTGCATCATCGTCCGCAGGACCGGCTCCGGCCCGGCGGGGCCGGCGTCACCGACGATTCCTGCGATTCCGCACATGCGTCAGACTCCCAGCCGTTCGTAGAGGTCCAGCAGGCGCCGCGCCTGGCCGGACCACGCATAATACGCACGGGCTTCCCGGCGACAAGCGGCGTCGAACCCGCCCTGTCCGATCCACCGGCGGCAGGAGGCCACCGCCGAGGCGATGCCTTGGGGCGTATCCATGCAGAACACGTCGCCGATCCGGTGCGTGGTGACGATCCGGCGCAGCTCCGGCAGATCGCTGGCGCAGATCGGTACGCCGGCCTCGATGAACTCGTAGAGCTTGTTGGGCGTGCACAGGCGGGTGTTGAGGCACGCGGCGGGAAGGTAGGGGATGATGCCCAGGTCGGCGCAGGCCGTGTAGGCCAGCAGCACGGCCTGAGGGACGCGCCGCCCGAAGAACACGCGCCCGCCGCCCTCGCGCCCGGCCAGGGTTCGCAGCGCCGGTTCCAGTGGGCCGTCGCCCAGCAGGAACAGGCGGGTATCGTCGTCGAGGCGTCCGAACGCCCGCACGAGGTTCTCCAGGTTGCGGCCCGGAGACAAGTTGCCCTGGTAGAGCACCGTGAACGCCCGGTCACCGGCCCCGAAGTGGGCGGCGAAAGCCTCGGGGGACAACGGCGGCGGACAGGCTCCCACGCCGTAACTGTTGTGCACCACCGTCGGGGTCGGCAGGCCGTAACGCCCGGCCAGTTCCCCGGCCAGGGCGTCGTTGACGGTGACGACCGCGTCGGCGCGACGAATGCAGGCGTTTTCGATCCGGCTCCAGTAGCGCTCCAGTCGGGCGTCGGTGAACTGGAAAGGAAACAGCTCGTGGGCGTCGAAGATCACGCGGGCGCCCGGCAGACGTTCCTTCAGGGCCAGGGCCGCCGGCAACGCCGGCAGGTCATGGGCGTGGACGACGTGGAAAACCTCGGTCGGGGCGTTGGCCAGGAAGAAACCCGTCAGTCGATCGATCGGCCCAAGCCCCAGGCCGAAGCATAGCGATCGGAGGGACTCGTGGAGGCCCGGCGCGAGCCGACGCAACTTGTCCCTCAGCCGTGCGGCAGGCCCTCGGGCGTGCCCGGCCGGGGGCATGATGACCCGCACGCGCGGGTCCAGGCAGTCCCCGGGGATCTCGGCCGGCACGCTGAGCAACGTCACCGCGCGGCCCGATTCGGCCAGGGCATTGGCTTCGGCGACGATGCGCCGATCGATGCAGCCGGCGTGCTCGGAGAGCATCAGCACTCGCGACATGCCGCCGGTTCCAGCGAAGGGGCCCTGCTGGCGCGCGGCGCGAGCCGCGCGTAGGCCGCCAGAAGCTTGCGTCCCTCGGTCTCCCAGTTGAAAACCTCGGCCGCCTGACGGCAGGCCCCCCGCATGCGCTCCAGCCGCGCCGGGTCGGCCAGCAGTCCGCGGATCGCCTCGGCCATGCCCGCGGGCGTTCCGAGGCGGCCGACCTCCACGACGCCCCGGCGAACCTTCATCTCCTCGAAGAACGGCAGGGCCTCGGCCAGCACCGGCACGCCGGCCTGCACGTACTCGAAGAACTTGTTGGGCGAGCAGAGGCGGTGGTTGAGGTCCACGGGCTGGTAGGGGATGACGCCCAGGTCCGCCCCGGCGGTCAGGGCCAGCATCTCCTGCGGCTCCACCCGGCCCAGGAACCGCACCTTGCCGGACCACGGCTGATTTTCGGCGAGACGCTTCAGTTCGGGCTCGTAAGCCCCGTAACCGATCATCACCAGCCAGGCATCCTCGGGCAGGATCGCGGCCGCCTGGACCAGGGCCGCAAGGTTGCGTTCCGCGCTGATCCAGCCCTGGTAGAGCACCACCCGGGCATCGGCGGGAATGCCGGCACGGCGCCGCAGGTCGGCCCGGCTGGTCGCATCGAAACCCGGCGGCGGGCGGTCGGCGCAGTTGAGCAGCACCATCGGCCGGCGGCCGTGGAGCCTCTCGAAGTAGTCGGCGATGGCCTCGTTGACGGTGATGAACACGTCGCAGCGGGGGACGTAGCGACGCTCGTTGCGGAGCAGCTGCCGCCGGAGCCGCGGCGTCAGGCCTTCCTGCTCGTGATAGATCTCGTGGGAGTCGAACACCAGCCGGGCGTTCATCTCCCGGGCCAGAATGGCCCCGTGCTTGAGCAGCGGCAGGTCGTGAACGTGGACCACGTCGGCGGGAAAGGCCCGGCCGCGCGAGATCACGAACTCATCGAAGGGCGCGACGTGCAGGCACCGCCGGGCGACGGCCATCCAGGCCCGGTTGACCAGCATGCGCAGGCGGTCGTTGTCCGGCAGCCGGGCCCGGAGGCGTTTGAGCCGTTCGTCGTCCCAGTCGTACACGTAGCGATGCACCTGGACGCCCTGACATGCGTAGTGCTCCTCCCGGGCGCACTCGAAGCCCGCCAGCAGCGTGACTTCGTGCCCGGCGTCAACCAGCGTGCGGGCCTGCTGCAGCACGCGGCGGTCGATCATCTGGCAATCGGGCACCATCATGAGCACTTGCATCGTCGATTCATCCTCGATGGCTGCCGGCGAGCCGCCAGCATAGCGACCGGTCGTCGGCCGGACTATTGCCGCGGCGTTGCGCCCGCCGGACCGGCGGTCACGGCGACGGCGGCCCAGGCGAAGTGGTCACCACGCCGCCGGACGGCGTCTGCGGGACGCGGTTGGGTACCAGCGCGTCGGCGACGATCACCCTGCCGGGTCGAGCAGCCAGGTTCCGCAGATCGAACTGGCGCAGGTCGCGACACTGGGGAAGCACGACGGGCTCGGGGACCGGGCGGCGGCCCAGATCAGCGATGTCGTACAGGTACATGTAGCCGTTGGTCGGATCGAGCAGCAACGGCGTTCCGTCGTCCAGACGGGTCTGGACAAATGCGTGAGGAGCGGCATTGTGTTGCGCGTCGTAGGTGGCCAGAAAGGCGTACCGAGCCGGCAGGCCGCAGGTTTCCAGAATGCGTCGAAGCAGGTCCATCTGGGTTACGCAGTGGGAAATCGCATCGGCTACGTGCATCAGAGCCAGCTGGGCCGGCGTACCGTAGTGATAGCCCTCGTAGACGGCCAGGGTCAGCAGCCCGACGGTTCGCGCCTCCGAAGGCAGGTGCCGCATCGCGTCCAGGGCCTGCCGGCAGCGCGGATACCGCTCCAGCGTCAGCCGCAGCAGCACCGGCGAACCCGCCTGGCTGAGGGTAAAGGCTTCCAGGTCGACCTCATATACCCGACCGCCGGCCATCCGCACCCGCAGGGGCCCGATCGGCGGGGCTTCGACGCCCTCGACGCCGGGCAGGGCCTCCAGCCGCTGCCGGGCTTCCGCGGGGCCTGCGCCCTCGTGCTGCCACTGCAGCATGTGGGTCGCCAGCCAGAGTTCCCGGGCGAGAATCCCGAGGCCCTCGGAAAAGGCGAACACCTCGAAGTCGTCGCTGATCAGGTTCCGCAGCAGGTTGGCCGCCGACGGTTCCTGCCGGTCGAAGAACGTGAAGGTGTTCAGCCAGCGCCGGTCGATCACCTGCGGCTGGCGCTTGAGCCGCACGTCGACCTGCAGGGCCGTGGTCCGCGGCTCGGAACAGACGAACGGCGGCAGCGGCCAGGGAGCCCAGTCGTGAACGATTTTTTCCTCCGGCAGCAGGTCCCAGAGACGGAACTCCAGATCCTCCGGTTCATGCCATCTCGGCCACACAAAGAACTCGATCGGCACGCCGGTCGGCAGGGCCACGGCCGCAGGAACGTGGAAGATCCGTTCCACCAGCGGCCCGGAGACCGCGGCCTCACCGAGCCACCTGCTCAGTTCGATCTCCTGCCGGCCGGGGCGGCGGATATCGACGTGCGCGCTGAATACTCCGGCGGCGGTTGACTGGAAAGCATGCGTCGGGGATGTTGTCCACGGAGCCGACCAGTCCCAGTCGACGTGGTTCAGCTTCTGAAGCCAACGGTATTCGAAAGGCCCTGCGACGAGCGGTTCGACGGTCAGGCAGACCGGCTCACCGACTTTCATTTCCGCCGGCAATGCCGGAAATACGAAGTCCGACTCGGTCAGCGGACGATCCGGCGTGTCGGCGACGGAGCGTTCGCAGGCCGGAACGACGGCCAGCAAACAGAGGAGCGGCACCAGGGTTGCTCGAGAACCGCGAACGCTGCTCACTTCGCGTGCCTCCCTGCTGTGGCGAGACGGTTCCGCAGGCATCTGGCGACCTCGGCGGCCGCGCCGCGAAGTCCGCACCGCCGCGTCAACTCCGCAGCAAGCCGGGCGCACTGTTCTTCCAGCTGCATGCAGCGGCGGCCGGTCTCGGCACAGGCCGCCTGGGCGGCGGCGCAGGCCCGCTCGGCGGCATCCCTTGCGGCTTCCTTCTGCTCCAGCAGCGACAACAGCTCGTTGACCCGGCGATCCAGCTCCGTGCAGCGGGTTTCCAGGCGGGCGCAGGCCTGTTCGGCGGCCTCGCGCCGCTTCTCGGTATCCTCAAGTCTCTCAGAAAGCTCCCGACAGCGGGCTTGCGCATCGTCCGCCGCGGCGGCAACCCGGCCGGTCGCGAACCGGAAGCCCCGGGGATTCAGCAGGCGGTCGATCTCCTGACGCCGTTCGCGCAGATTCACCCCTCGCAACACGGAATCGCCGAAGTAGTCGGCCGTCGCCGCGGCCCTGTCCGGGTCGATCAGATCGTGTTCCAGGCAGTGGGCATGCAACCGGGTGCCCGGGAACGGATAGAAGACCGAGACCTGGGCGTAATCGACGCCGATCCGGAGGTTCAGCTCGACGGTGCGTTCGGTCAGGCGGTCGTCGTCGGGCACGGGGTAGCCGATCATGTTGAAGGAGGTCGTGAAGATGCCGGCGGCGCGGACCAGGCCGAACGCCCGCTCGATCTGGGCGTTGGACATCCGGCGGTTGAGCCACGTGCGGCGGAACTCCTCGTCGCCGCACTCGATGCCCATGGCCAGGTAGCGGCATCCCGTTGCCGCCAGGAGCTCGACGACCTCCGGGGAGATCGACTCCACCCGGGCCATGCAGCCGTAGGGCACGCCCAGTTCCCCGCGGATCCGCTCGAAAAGCTCCGCGGCGTAGCCCCGCCGGGAAAAGATCATCTCGTCGCCGAAGTAGAACAGGGCCGGATCGTAGACCCGCTGGAGCAACCGTAACTCGGCGATCACGTCCTCGACCGGCCGGAAACGCAGGTAGTCGCGACCGTAGTGCGCCAGGTAGATGCCGTTGCAGCAGTACGTGCAGTCGAACGGGCAGCCGCGGGTGGCGTTGACGTAGAGGAATCCCTGTCCCTCCTGCACCACCGCCCGTCGCGGGAACAGGTGCCAGGGAAACGCCGGGGTCGCGGCCAGGTCCTCGGCCGGTCGCAGCGGGTTGGCCACCACCCGCGAGCCGTCGCGCCGGACCAGGTTGCGAACCCCGGCCAGATCAGGGGTCCCGAGCCGCTCGAGGAACTCGACAACCATGGACTCGCCTTCGCCGACGCAGAGGTAATCCAGTTCCGGGTGATCCTGAAGAAGCCGGGGCCCCATGATCGTCGGGTGCACGCCGCCGGCCAGCACCGGGATGTTGCGTTCGCGCTTGACGCGCCGGGCCAGCTCCAAGGCCTGCGGAAACATCATGGTCATGGTCGATAACAGCAGGGCATCGCATCCGCCGTCGAGTATCCGACGCGCCGCCTCGGGTAGGGGGGTGAAGAACGTGTCCAGGAACAGCACCTCGTGTCCGGCCCGCTCGACCGCGGCGGCGACGTAGCCCGCTCCGCGTCCGACGTTGCATTCGTTGTTGAGGTAGACGCACGCGACTTTCATGACGCCCTCAGGATCTCATCATAAAGCGCGGCGATCCGCCGGGCCACGGCCTGGAAACCGAAGGTCTCGACGGCATGTCGCCGGATACGCGCGGGGTCGAAGGCCGGCAGATGACGGGCCACCTCGGCCATGGCCCGGGCCAGGTCCCCGGGATCATGGTTGTCGGCCAGCCGCCCGAGGAAGTCGGCGGTGATGATGTCCTCCGGCCCGCCGCAGCGGGTGCTGACCACCGGCTTGCCGCAGGCCAGGGCCTCGATCAGCACGCAGCCGAAGGTCTCGGCCTGGCTGCTGAGCACCAGCATGTCGCACCATTCCCGCATCATCCGGGCCACCGCCTCGCGGGGCTGGTAACCGAACACTTCCACGCGGCCTCCCAGCCCGCGGGCGGCGATATCCCCGCGAAGCTCCTCCTCCTGGCCGGGATGCTCGCCGCCGCCGACCAGCCTGAGCCGGGCTGCCGGGAGCTCCGCCGAAAGACGCGAAAAGGCCTCCAGCAGGTGGCCCAGCCGTTTGATGGGCACGAAATAGCCCACGAACAGGATCCGGGGGGCCGCGGGGTCCGGATTCCAGTGTTCAGGCGGCTGGAACAGGTCGGTATCGACGACGTTCGGCATGACCCCCAGGCGCCGGCCGGTCCGGTCGTCCAGGTATTGCCCGACGGCCTCGCATTGAGCCCGCGAAACGCCGAGGATCCTGGACGCCCCCTTCATCGCCCGCATGGTCCAGAACCGCACCACCGGGTTGCGTGTCAGGATGGTGAACGGGCCGGTGTGCTCGGTGATCACCAGCGGAACGCCGAATCGCCGCGCAATCGCCAGCCCGGCCGAACCGTCGGTGTAGGCGGTGTGGGCGTGGACCAGCTCGAAGGGGAACTCGGCATGCAGCCGGTCGATCCCCCGGCACATCGCCGCCCGGTAGCACCAGCCGTGGGTCATGAACGGGCCGAGGACGCGGTAGGGCAGGTACTTCACGAGCACCCCCCTGTATTCCATCCATCCGCACTGGTCGTGGAACCGACGGTAGACCTTTTCAAGTCGCGCCAGCCGCACCGGTCGTCGGGTGGTCATCCAGAACGGCCTGCCGACCAGCACGCGGACGTCCACGTCGGCATGCCGCGCCAGAGCCAGCACCTGCTCGTGAATGAACGGGCCGCTGGACGGCTGGTCCGGGTGCGGGAACATGTGCGAGCAGACCAGCACCCGGCGACGGCCGGTCGCGGAGGGGCACGGCACCGGCCGCCAGGGATCCGGGAATACCGGCCGGGGGACCGGCAGCGGCGGACCGATGGTCCGGTCCCGCGCCGTCCGCAGGATCTCCCGCAGGCCGCCCTTGAAACCGGTGCGTATCCGCCATTGCTGCACGGCGATGTTGTGTTCCTGCTGGAGCGCCGCGTAGGCCTGCTCGGCGGCCTGGCGCCGCTTCTCGATATCCTCGAGGCGGCGCTCGAGCTCCGTGCACCGGGCCTCCAGGTGTACAGAGGCCTGCTCGGCGGCCTGGCGCGACCGCTCCCGCTGATCCAGGGTCTCGTGCAGTTCGACCAGCCGCCGACGAAGAGCCCCGGTCTGCTCCTCCATCAGGGCCATGATCTCGGTTGCGGTGCAGGGAGCGATGGAGGCTCTGTCACCGTCGAGTTCGCAGGCCGGGCGCGGCATGGGATAACGGCCGCCCGAGGAGGCGTGAAACCCCCACGACCAGACCACCCCGGCGTGCTCCCAGCCGATCAAGTTGTGGCCCGGTGCGAGGGCCACGAAGTCGCTTTCCGGGGCCGGCCGATCCGCCGGTTCATAAGCCAGACGCCGCACCGTAACGTCTCCCCGCAAATACAGCATCAGGGCCAGCCCGAAGCGATCCGGGCGCAGCGGCGCATTCAGCACGGCTACCGCTCGCTCAGTTCCGCTCCCGGCCGGGAACGTGGCCAGCAACGACTTGATCCCCGAAAGGCCGTCCACGCCGTACAGCGAGAGTTCCCCTTCGCCCCCGGCGGCGAGATCCACCACGACCCGATCGCCCGCGCGGCCTGTGACCGGAATCCGCATATCGATTGCCAGAGGATCGGGTGCGTGGGGCGACCTCCGGACGCCCTGAGGTCCCACGCAGGCACCCTCCGGCATCGTCCAGCGCGACCATCCCGATCCCGGAACGAAGTCAGGACTGCGGATCTGAAGGCCGTTGGTGAAATCGATCGCCAGGAGGCTTTCCCGCCCGCAGGAATCCGCCGCGGCAACCCGGCGGACGGGTCGGCGGCCGCGGGCATACAGACCGATGATCTCGGTGCGGTTGTTCCAGGCCGCCCCAGCACCGGCCTTCGCACACCAGCGTTCGGCGCGACACACGTCGATCGCCTGCAGGGTTGTTGAATCCTGGTTGTGCTCCACCTGGCGCTTCGACCCGCAGCGCGGGCAGACTCCACCGGCCCAGACGCGAAAGATGCCCGATTCATGCCGGATCCCGATGGTGGGGTCCTGCGGCGGAAGGGTCTCGTCGCCGGAGAGGCGGATCTCGACAGGCTGGAAAGGCGACGGCAGCAGGCCGGTCATCGTGGCGGCCGAATAGGCCCGCCGGTGCCAGTTGACGTGATAGCGTTCGCCGCAGTCGGCGCAGCGGGCGATGTTGGCTTCCAGCTGCTCCCCGTGCGGCACGGTCACCAGGACATAGCGGTCGGCAACGCGGACAAGCTCCCGCAGGGCCCGGGAATATACCTCGTCGGGCAGGTGCTCCAGCACATCGTTGATCACCACCAGGTCGAAACTGCGGTCGGCAAACGGCAGGGCCGGGACGGATCCCCCCACCGCCGGCCGCTGAAGGTGCCGCAGAGCCGGCAGGCTGATGTCCACCCCCACGACCCGCAGGTGACCGGGCAGGGCGTTGGTGAGAAATCCGTCGCCGCAGCCGACGTCCAGGACGCTCTCGACGTCCGGCGGGAGCATCTGCAGCACGTCGGCCCGCACCTGAACCTGGTACGGCTCCGGCCGGCCGCCCCAGAGCTGAGCCTGGTCGTAGAAGCGGCCTTCATACATCGATCGCCCGCCGTCGTTCGCCGGAGGGTGAGCCCCCGCGATCCCCCTGCCACCACGCGACCATCGCCGCAATGCCCGCCAGCCGGGCCCCCTGCTCCCGCGCCGCCTCCAGGATGTACCCGAGCCTGTCCCACCATCCCGTATAGCCGCCGCCCAGTGTGTAGGTATGCCAGTCCAATGTCAAAATGCCGCCCAGTTCGCGCATCCGGCCCAGCAGCGCCGCGACATAGGCCTCGAACACCGGCGTTTCCCAGACCTCCGGCCAGAAAAAGTGCTGATCGAGCGCCGCCGTCGGGACGATGGTGAATGCCGTGGCCGGATCCTCGGGATCCAGGAACGGAATCGGCGAGGCGGCCCCGCAGCGCAGACCGGGTACGTCGGGATAGCCCAGGGAGGCATCGTACGCCAGGCCGACGCGGCGCTGCCAGGCCCAGGATCGCGGGTACGCGAAGCGCAGGAAGTGCGACCGGTGCCCGACCACCGCCCGGTCGCACCAGTCCTCCAGTCGCCGACGTTGAGCGGACAGCATCTCGGGACGGTCGTGGGCGAGGTAGCTGCCGTGCAGACCGATCTCGACGTCCGCATCCAGCAGCGGCTTCAGGCGGCGTCGGATTTCGGGCGATGAGAAGTCGTACTGCGGGTCGCGAACGGTTCTTTCCTGCCCGGAGACCGTGCAGATCATGAAGGTGGGCCGTTCGACCCCGTACCTTCCCAGGAAATCCAGCACCGCCGGCATGTGGTCGTCTTCCAGCACGTCCACATCGCAGCTGATCGCCAGCCCCCACGGCGGCGGGTCGGGTCGGGGCAGGTCCAGTACCGCCGCCAGCCAAGCGGCCACATGTTCCATCAGCGGCTCGGACAGCAGGCCGGCGGCGTGCCGCGGACTGCGGCCGCCCTCGACCAGTCCGAATCGGTCGCGGTAGGGGATCTCGTGTTCCTCCCAGAGCTGCAGCAGGCTCAGCAGACCCAGGATCACGTCGGCGTTGACTTCGGCCGCGTCGTCGAGCTGCCGCATCTCCAGTTCAAACTCGCCGGCCGGAAGAAGGAACTCGCGGCCTGCATGCCGGACGGCATGGGCCTTCAGGCGATGGACGGAGAACCGCTCGGGCTGATGGCGGATGCGCAGGCGGCATGAACCACCGGGGAGGACGACCGCCTCGTACACGCCGGTCGCCTCGGCCGGCCGGACCAGCTCCAGCGTCACGCCCAGGTGTCCGGCCAGCACCCGCCAGACGTGTTCCTGCTGCGTCAGCCGCTCGGGCCCCGGCATCCGCACGCACAGACGGGCGGCGGGGTCACTCATAATGGGTGTACTCCTGCTCGCGCAGCCGCCGGCGGCACTCTTCCTCGATGTCCCGGGGCATGCGTCCGCGAAAGGTGCGACCCTCCCAGTCCCGCTGGGGTGCCGGGACGATGCCGCCGTGCCGGGCCTGCCGAAGAACCTCGACCAGCAGTTCGCCGCACACCTCGAACCCGCGGCGGTCGATATCCTCCAGCGTGTCGCCGCGGCGCACCGGCAGGCGGCGGCGGCCTAGAATGGGACCCGTATCCACACCCTCGGTCACCAGATGAGCGCAGACTTCCAGCGGCTCGTCGTGGTAGAGCGCCCACCAGGTCGCGCAGCTGCCGCGGTAGGCCGGCAGCGGGGCGGCGTGCAGGTTGATGATGCCTCGTGAAAAGGTCTTGAGAACGCGCCCCTTGAGGATGGGCCCCTCGGCCAGCACCATGGCGTCGGCACTGGCGGCTTCAAGCAGCCCGCACGTCACATCGCTCCCGAAACCGGGCACGAAGAGGTAAGGGATACCGGCCTCCTGGTACACGGTGGCGACGGCATCGGGTTCGTCGCGCGCCGCCAGCGGAGCATGGGCCTGGAGCACCGCCGCGGCGTTGCTCCACCGGCGCCTGCGATCCCAGAAGGGCCGGGACGCGTTCAGCTGCTCCTCGCGGGCCGCGGAGATCAGAACCAGCTCCGGCCGCAACCCGGCCTGGACCAGATGCCGGGCCAGGGCGGCGCCGTGGAGGGAGTGGTGGATGCCGAAAACGAGGAAGCGGCGCACACGGAACACGTCCTCTCCGGCGGCACGTTTGCGAAACCATCCCATCGTGGTACTTTGCCGGCGATCGCCCGCTTTTCCCGGCGCGCCTTGCCGCCGATGTCCCGAACAGGCACGCCGCGCCGGAAACTCGCCTGGAAACGCCACGGACGGCCGAAGCGGCCGCTGCGCGAAGCCACGACTGCGACCGGCTCGATGACTCGCCGCCCCGCGACCGCGCGACGGGAACGCCGCATGCCTTGCTTGTGCCCCGCTACCGGCTTCCCGAAGGTCGGACCTCGCCCCGGCTCACGAGCCCGGCGGCCGTGCCTTCCCCTCCGTTGCGGAGGATCGTGCCGCGCCCGCCCGGCTGGCGCGGCAGTTCGCCGACGGGCGAAGGGGTAACGATCAGGCCATCCGGCGGCGGGGACAGATCCAGCCGAACAAGGCCGAGGGGCGTCTTTCCGAGGCGTCCTTCGTCGACTCGGAAGGAAAGCGACCGGTTCCACAGACTGTAGAACTCGTGCGCCTCGTTGGTCGCGGGACAGTATTGGCGGATGAGGGCCAGACTGAGCAGATATTCCTCCTGCCGCAGATTGGGCTGCTCGATGGAGAAGGCCCAGGCCCATCGTCCCGGTCGCAACCCGCCCCGGATCGGCCAGTAGGCCGCGGCCACGACGGTATTGGTCGTCGTGTACAGGGCGAACGTGAACTCGCAGGTCGCGATCGCGACGCGGACGTCCGCCTCCACGTGCACGTGAATGCTCTGCCCGAGGCCGAAGACGGCACGGGGGACGCCGTCCGAGTCGCAGATCCGGGCCTCGACGATCTCGGCCCAGTCCGAGTAGAACCGGTCTCCGGTGCGCCGGCGCAGGACCACGTCGGCCGGACCGCGCGCAGCGGCCGGGTCGAGGTCCGCCGGCGTCTCCGGCGCGGCTTGGGGGTCGGCAGGCGGCGACTCAGGCGCCCGGGAGGAGGCCTCGGATGGAGAAGGCGCCTCCTCCGGTTGCTCCGCCACGGAAGCGGCCGGCCGCTCCGTGGATGGCCCCTCGACGCATGGTCCGGGTACCGACCAGCGATCGGTCCGCCAGCCCGAAACATCCGGCGTCAGCACACCGAGCGGCTGGTAGGCCTGCCCGTCGAAGAGCTCGGCCCGGACCACGTCGCCGGGAACGGCGGCATGCTCGATCTCCAGCTCCAGGCCCCCCGCCTGCCATACCTCGCGCGGCAGCTGCATGACGAACGGGGCGTGGACGTATTTGCCGCCGGTGGCCGCGAAACACCGGATCCAGCGGCCGGCGACGTTCTCCGGCTCGCGCCAGAGCATGTAGCGGGGGTCGGTCAGCAGGTAGGCGGCCTCGGCCGGGTTGTTGTCCATCGGTGCCCCGGGCAGGACCTCCGCCAGAACCCGACCGCCCTGTTTGAGGGTCAGCCGCCCGATCGGATGCGACTCGCCGGGCGGGCCGCCGTGATCGGTGACCAGGCGGAAGAGCAGCTCCTTGACGTCCCCGGCCTGCTCGCGCTCCTGGAGCCGGCCGGCGTCGCTGCGGGCCAGCCGGGCGTTGCGGGCCCGGAGACGACGTTCCTCCTGGGCCAGGATCGAGGCGTAATAGGCCTTGGTCACCTCCAGCGGCTCGCCGTCCATCACGATCCGCCCGCGGTCGATCCAGATCACCCGCCGGCAGAGCTGCTGGACACTGCCCAGATCGTGGCTCACGAACAGCACCGTGGCCCCGGAGCCCTCCGTCAGGGAGCGCATGCGTTCCACGCACTTGGCCGAGAAGTACGCGTCGCCGGCCCCCAGCACCTCGTCGATGATCAGGACTTCCGGCTCGATCGCCGTGGCCGTGGAGAAGGCCAGCCGGGCGTACATGCCCGCCGAATAGGTCTTCACCGGCTGGTCGATGAACTCCTCCAGCTCGGCGAACTCGATGATCTCCTCCTCCTTCTCCGCCAGCACGCGTGAAGGCAGGCCGTGGTAGGCCAGCGAGGCCCGGATGTTCTCCCGACCGGTGAACTCGGGGTGGAAGCCGGTGCCCAGCTCCAGCAGGGCCTGGACCCGCCCCTGCACCGTCACCCGTCCCTCGCTGGGGGCGATGTTGCCGGTGATGATCTTCAGCAGCGTGCTCTTGCCCGCCCCGTTGCGACCGATGATCCCCAGCCGCTCGCCCCGGCCCACCGTCAGATTCAGCCCCCGCAGGGCCCAGAACTCCTGATGGTCGCTCTTGCGCCACAACAGCAGCCGGTCCAGACCGAACGCGTCGATGATCTTGTCCCGCGGCCGGCGGTAGAGCTTGTAGACCTTGCCGAGCTCGTTGATGGTGATCGCCTGGGTGCCCATCGCAGCGGATCGTATCATAGCGACCGGCGCAGTCCGCGGGCAAGCCAAGCGGCGCGGCGACGGTGCGACGGCCCGGGCGGGGCCGCGAGGTCAGCCGGTGCTTTGTTCGGAGGCCTCCGCCAGTCCCAGCCGGACCGCCCCGGTCCCGACGGGCGCCGGAACCGGCTCCGGCGAAGGCTCGGCCGGCATGGTGATCACCCCGCTTCGGTTGATGGGGTAGCGGCGGTCCCGCCAGGGGATCGAACGCTTCACGATCAGCCACCACCAGGCCTTGACCAGGATGGCGATCACGAGCACCACGGATACCGGGTACAGCACCAGATAACGACGCGGCGATCGCCCGAAGCCCCAGAAGACATAAGTCACCGCGAAGGCCAGAAGCAGGTGCGCCGCGCAGAATACCGCAGCCGTTCGACGCAGCGATTCGGCATCCGCTCCGCGGCTTCCCGGCGGCACCAGCAGGGCGTCGATCGCCAGCCCGGCCGCCGCGACGAACGGAAACAGCGAGCCGACCAGCAGCCAGGCGATGCTCAGGGCGATCCCAGCGCCGCTGCGGAAGGCGCCGACGAAGATCCGGGCCCAGCCGCTGACGATCGCCCGGAACGAGTCGTACATCCGCACGCAGAAGACGTCCCGCCCCGAACCGACCCAGCAGCGCACGCCGCGTCGCTTGGCCAGCTCCGCCAGCGGGATGTCCTCGATCAGCGCGGTGCGGACCTCGCGGTGGCCGCCGATCCGTTCGTACGCCGCCCGGAGCATCAGCAGAAACGCGCCGTTGGCGAAGGCATCCTCGCCGTCGGTCCGGTTCACCCGGCCGGGGCGGAAACGCAGGGCCAGCGTCCCGGCGCACAGCGGAATCAGCATGTGCTCCCAGAAGGAACCGGCCGCCTGCCGGGGCCACAGGGAGACCAGCTCGGCCCCCTTGCGCAGGGCCTGGGCGACGACGGAGCGCACCGCCGCCGGGTCCAGTCGGCAGTCGGCATCCAGAAACAGAATCCAGTCGGCGGTCACGCCGCGCGTGCCCAGCCACAGGGCGTGCGACTTGCCCAGCCAGCCCGGCGGCAGTGAGAAG
Source organism: uncultured Phycisphaerae bacterium (assembly GCA_938005315.1). GTDB lineage: Bacteria > Planctomycetota > Phycisphaerae > UBA1845 > PWPN01 > CALLOB01. Next base: position 41,585 of record CALLOB010000077.1, on the reverse strand, counting down.
ACGGACTCCAGCCGCACGCGAGGATCCCGCTGCGCGTAGCGCCGAACAATGGCCGCGGTGTCATCCTCGCTGCGGTCGTCCACCACCAGCACGGACAGCTTCGGGTAGTCCTGGGCCAGCACGGCCTCCAGGCAGCGGCCGATCTCGCGGGCCTCGTTGCGCGCCGGGATGACCACGCAGACCGAAGGCCAGGCGTCCGGCTCGGCCGGGACGTCCCGATCCGCCGGACTCCAGGGCCGGACCAGCACGCCCTGTCGCAGGGTCAGAAACTGCGCGGCCAGCAGCCCCAGCAGGATCAGCAGCACGCCTCCCCAGGCGGCAAACAACGCAACGGCGAGAATGCTCATCGGCGGACTTCCTGTCGAAGACGGAGCGGACGGCGAATCGACGCGCGGCGCGCGTCCTGAGACATTCGCGTCCTCTGGAGCCGCCAGGCCCGATCGGCTCGCGGCGGTCCGGGCGGTGTCCGGCCCTCAGCGGGCCAGCCAGCCGCCGTCCACGGGATACACCGTGCCGTGGCAGTAGTCCGAGGCCGGCGAGGCCAGGAACACGGCCATGCCCGCCAGGTCCTCCGGGTTCCCCCACCGGCCGGCGGGGATGCGTTCCAAAATCGCCCGGCTGCGGGCCTCGTCCTGTCGCAGGGCCTCGGTCGCCCGGGTGGCGAAGTACCCGGGGGCGATCGCGTTGACGTTGATCCCGCGGGCGGCCCACTCGTTGGCCATGGTCCTGGTGATGCCGGCGACCGCCGACTTGGCGGCCGTGTAGCTGGGTATCAGGATGCCGCCCTGGAAGGAGAGCATCGAGGCGGTGTTGATGATCTTGCCTCCCGATCCCTGCTCGATGAAAACCCGGGCGACGGACTGGCTGAGGAAGAAGACCGTCTTGAGGTTGAGCTGCAGCACGTCGTCCCAGTCCTTCTCGCTGAACTCCAGACAGGGCGTGCGGCGGATGATGCCGGCGTTGTTGAACAGGATGTCGATGCGGCCCAGGGCGGCACGGACCTCGGCGACGACCTTTGGTATGGAATCCATTCGCATCAGGTCGGCCTGCACGGCCAGGAACCGCCGGCCGACGCGCTCGACGCCGGCCCCGGTTTCGCTCATGTCCCCGACATCCACGCCGGCGACGTCCGCGCCGGCCTCGGCCAGAGCCACGGCGATGGCCTGCCCCAGGCCGGTGGCGGCGCCGGTGACGATGGCCACCTTGCCGTCGAGTCTGAACTTGTCCAGGATCATCTTGCCGTCCTCGGTCTCCATGAAATCCGGCCGCCTAGCGCATCAGCAGCCTCGGCAGCCACAGAGTAACCTGCGGAACGAACGCCGTCACGAGCAGGGCCCCGATCATCGCCGCCAGGAACGGCAGCAGCGGGCGGACCAGGTCGTTCATCCGCGTGCCGGACACGCTGCAGGCCACGAACAGCGCGATTCCCACCGGCGGCGTGCACTGGCCGATGCCCAGGGCCGCGACGACCATCGTGCCGAAGTGGATCTTGTCCATGCCCAGCACGCCGGTCGCCACGGGCATAAAAATCGGCACCAGGATCAGCATCGCCGGCGTCAGGTCCAGGAAGGTGCCCACGGCCAGCAGCACCGCCAGCATGATCAGCTTGATGACCACGGGGTTGTCCGTCAGCCCCAGCAGCCCCCGGGCGACGATGTCCGGCACCTGCTCGACGGTCAGCAGCCAGGCGAACGGCGTGGCGGCCCCGATGCACAGCACCACGATGCCGGTGATCTTGGCCGTGTCGATCAGGGCCTTCAGCAGGTCCGTCAGGCTCAGCTCGCGGTAGATCAGCACGCTCACCGCCAGGGCGTACAGCACCGCCACGATGCCGGCCTCGGTGGCCGTCACCAGCCCGAACATGATCCCCCCGATGACGAATACCACCGCCAGCAGCGGCAGCGCCGCCCGCCGCAGACACGATCCGACCTCGCGCAGGTCCAGACGGTGCCCCGACAGCGGGTACCGGCCGACCAGGGCGGTCAGGAAGCAGACCCCCATCAGCGCCAGCCCGATCAGCACCCCCGGAAACACCCCCGCCAGAAAGAGCTCGCCGATGGACATCGTGCCCACGTAGCCCATCAGGATCATCGGGATCGACGGCGGAATGATGATGCCGATCGAGCCCGAGCAGGCCAGAAGTCCGGTCGCCGAGCCTCGCGAGAAGCCCGACTGCACGATCGCCGGGATCATGATCGCGCCGATCGCGGCGGTCGTGGCCGCGGTCGAGCCGGAAATGGCCGCGAACAGCATGCAGGCCAGTACGCTCGTGATCGCCAGGCCTCCCGGCACGTTGCCCACCAGCGCCCGGGCCAGGTCGATCAGCCGGCGGGACATGCCCCCGGCGCTCATGAGGCCGCCGGCCAGCACGAAGAACGGGATCGCCAGCAGCGGAAAGGCCTCCGAGGCCTTGTGCAGCTTGAGCACCACCAGCCCCAGAGAGTAGTCCGTGCATCCGACGATGGCCGCCGCCGAGGCCAGCACCAGGGCCACGGAGATCGGCACCTCCAGCAGCAGCAGCACCGCGAACACGACGAACAGCACCGCCAGGATCATGGCTTTGGCCCCTCCCCGCGGAGCCGGCTCCAGGCGATCTGAAGGCTGCGGATGAGCATCAGGGTCCCGCCGGCCGGCACCGCCGCGTAGGGCAGGGCCCGGGGGATCTCCATCGCCGGCGTGCGCACCGGGATGTTGCGCCAGGCCATCTCGAAACCCTTGACCAGCAGAATCAGCGAGAACACCGTCAGCAGCAGTCCGACCAGCACGCCCGCCGTCCGGCGGCCCGCCGACGGAAGCCGGGCCTGCAGCAGTTCGACCGCGAAATGCTCGCCCCGTTTCAGGGCCAGCGAGGCCCCGATCATCGTGACCCAGACGAACAGGATCGTGGCCAGCTCCTCGGACCACGACAGCGGGCTGCCCAGCACCAGACGGCAGAAGACCTGCAGCGCCACCACGGCGCACATCGCCGTGACCAGCGCCACCGACAGGATTTCCTCGAGCCGGTCGAACGCCGCGCGGATCATGAGCCTTCTCCCGTGGCCGGAGCGTCGTCCCGCAACGACGCGATCAGGTCGCACAACGCCCGGAACTCCTCGCCGTAACGCCGGGCATATTCGTCGTAGATGCCCCGGACGCGCTGGCGGAACAGTTCGGCCCGCACCTCGTTGAATTGCATGCCGCCGGCCCGCATCTGTTCCAGGGCCTTTTCCTCGGATTCCCGCCACATGCGGCGCTGGGCGGCGACGGTGTCGACCGCCGCCTGAGTCACCCAGCCGCGCTGGGCGTCGGTCAACCGACCCAGGAACGGCCGCCCGGCCACCAGACAGTCGGGAATCGAGAAGTGCCGCGTCCATGCGAAGTGGATGCAGCCGGTCTCGTACATCCGGAAGGTGGCCACGGTCATGGGATTGTTCTCCCAGCCGTCGATCACGCCCATCTGCAGGGCGGTGAACACCTCGCCCTGGTTCATGGCCACGGCGCTGCCGCCGAGGGCGTCGATGGCCGCGACCATCAGCGGGGCGTTCATCACCCGGATCTTCATGCCCGCCAGGTCCGCTGGCGCGAGGATGGGGCCCTTGCGGGTGCTGATGTTCCGCGTGCCGGCGTCGAAAAAGCCCAGCACCTCCAGCCCCAGCGGCGCGATGTGCTCGCGGATGATCCGCCCGACTTCGCCGTCCAGGGCCCGGAACTGGTGCTCCGGACCGCTCCAGATGAAGGGCATCGCCAGGGCGTTGGCCAGCGGGGCGTACACCGAAAGGTTCGCCGCCGAGACCTGGGCCATCTCGACATCGCCCATCCGGCACAGCTCGATGACCTCGTCGGCATCGCCCAGGGCGCTGCTGAAAAACAGATGCGCGGTCATCGTTCCGCCGGACAGGGCCTCGATGCGCTCGCGGAAGACCTTCAGGGCCGCGGCCGTCGGATGCGACTCCGGCAGCACCGTCCCGATCTTGATCACCAGCGGGCGCGACGGGGCCTGCCGGCGCGATTCGCAGCCGGCCAGCATCCCGACGGCCGGCAAGCCGGCGACCAGCAGCCCGGCCGACAGCAGCCCGACGGCCCGGCGCCGCCGCCGAAACGCGCGAGGCCCGGTGGTGCCCCCGAGCCCGGGGCTCATGCCAGCGACCCCATCGGCACCGGCTCCATGTCGGTGAACTCCTGATTCTCACCGCCCATCGACCAGGCGAAGCTGTAGGCCGAGGTGCCGCAGGCGCTGTGGATCGACCAGCCCGGCGAGATCGCCGCCTGACGATCGCGGACCACCAGGTGGCGGGTCCGGTCCGGCCGGCCCATCAGGTGAAGGATCACATGGTCGGCCGGCAGGTCGAAGTAGAGGTAGATCTCGGAGCGCCGCGCGTGCGTGTGGCACGGCATCGTGTTCCACACGCTCCCGGGAGCCAGGCTGGTGATGCCCATCACCAGCTGGCAGCTGCGGACCCCTTCGGCGTGGATGTACTTGTGAATCGTGCGGTCGTTGGCCCCTTCGGCCGAGCCCAGGTGCATCCGGGCGGCCTGTTCCGGCCGGATGTGGGTCGTCGGGTACTCGGCGTGCGCCGGATAGCTCACCAGGTAGTACTGGGCCGGCCGGGAGGCGTCGTCACTGGCGAAACGTATCTCCCGGCTGCCGCGGCCGATGTACAGCCCGTCGCGGGTGCCCATCGCGAAGGCTTTGCCGTCCACGGTGATCGTGCCGGCGGTCCCGAGATTCAGTATCCCCAGCTCGCGCCGCTGGCAGAAGAACTCGCAAGCCAGTTCTTTCGTCGCGGTCAGCTCCAGCGGCACGCCCGTCGGCACCGCCGAGCCCACGACCGCGCGATCCGTCTCGACATGAAGCAGCGAAAGCCGCCCGGGCGCGAACAGCCCCTCGATCAGGAAGGAGGCCCGCAGCTCGGCGGTGTCCATCGTCGCATAACGCACCGGATCGGCCGGTATCCGCGTTTCCATCTCTCCAGCTCCCCCGAAAAACCGCCTCGACTCCGCCCCGACACCGTGGACCGCGCCGCTATTCCACCTCGACGTCCGGCCTCAGGGCCGCCACCGATCTCAGCATGGCCTCGTAGGCCTCGGCGGAACCCGCCGCCCCGGGCTCCTTGAACCAGCTGCCGTGATAGCGGTAGACGATCCGCCCGTCCCGAGGCCGCAGCCGGACGAACGTGTTGAAGTCGTCCTCGCCCCAGCCCGCGGCCTGCCCGGGGTCCACCACCACGCCCAGCCCCAGGTCCCCGGCCTTCGGCGCGTCGTTGTCGCCCAACGCCTGCCGGCCCCAGCGGCCGAGAATTCCGGCCGTTTCATCCTTGATGAGCACGGTCTCGTCGTGCCGCGGCAGGCCGGTGACCATCTCGGGCATCGGGGAACCCTTGTGCGGCCGGACGATGATTTCCGCCTCACCCCAGCGCTGCCCCGCCCAGATCGTCATCCGCACCTGCAGGTCGTAGTGCGGGGCGTCGCGCGAGGTGATCGCCTCGCGGCTCAGGTCGGGGAACGGACCCGGCTGCCAGTGGACATACTCCAGCTCCACCACCGCCCGCAGGGGTCCGTCGACCCGGATGTGGTGGGTCTTCATCACATTGGAGACCTTGTGGATCCGCCCGTCGATCCAGGCCCCGAAGCCCCCGATGCCGATCGAGCGACCCACCTTGAGCACGTCCAGACCGTATTCGTTCTCGATGTTGTGCGGGACGCCCGGAGTCGCCCAGCCCGCCAGCGACAGACGCGGACGGGTCTTGCCGAAGATGTCCATCGCGTTGTCGGCGTTCCAGTAGATCCGGTAGGCGGTGACGTCCGATTCCCAGGCCGGTCCGTCGAAGCCCTTGAGCGACATCAGCGCCGCGGCCCGCCGGGCAGGCTGTCGGTAGGGGCCCTCGGTGAACCGCAGTTCCCGCGTCTGACCGGCCCTCAGGGCGACCAGCAACGCCAGTTCGTCGATCTCCCCGTCGCCGTCCAGGTCGTCGCGCTGGAAGTCCACCGGCCGGTCGTCGCCGAGCACCTGCCGGCCGGCATCCCACTCAGCCTCCATCTCCGACGTCCAGGGCACCGCCACCGGGGCCTCGGACCAGTCCTCGCCCGTCGGATTGTGCACCCGAATCACGGTCTGGGCCGGCGCGGGAACCCACGCGCCGCACAGCATGACGCCCAGTCCGGCCAGGATCCCCTTGAGCATGCGCTGCTGCATGGCCATCTCTCCGACTGCAGGTGCGGCCGCCGGCCCGGGTGTCTCCCTGCGACCGGCCGCGATCGGGGCTATTATTCGCGCCCCGACGCGGGGGTCAAATTGACACCTCCGGCGGCACCGGGGTATGCTCGCCGCCGCCTCCGCGGGCCGTCCGCGGCTGAATCGCTTTAAAGCATTCCCGAGAGGTGTCGACGATGCCGGTAGCCCCGACCAGGCCCGCCCGGGCCTGCCGCATGGCCGCCATGGCAGTGATCGCCGGGATGATCGGCTGCGCCGCCCCCGGCCGACCGTCACCGGAGCCCGAGCCGCTGGTGCGACAGGTCGCCGACCGCGTGCTGGTGGACTTTCCCGAGCCCCCGCCGTTCGACTGGGGCGAGGGCGTGCTCATGGCCGGCATGATGCGCGCCGGCATTGTGCTGAACGAACCCCGCTACATCGATTTCGTCCGCCGCTGGGCCGACCACTGGAACGCCCGCGGCATCGCCGCCCTGCTGCCGGACGGCCCCACCGACCAGATCAAGGGCTACTGCGGCTACTGGGGCCCGGGCTACCCCGTCCTCCTGCTGTATGAGCGGACGGGCGAGAAGGCCTACCTCGACATGGTCCTGACCATCGCGGATTTCATTCTCAGCGAGGCGACGCGCACCGCCGACGGTGGACTGGGCCACTGGAAGGGCAACCGCGAACTGTGGGTGGACACCCTCTACATGGTCTGCCCGCCGTTCGCCCACCTCACCCGCCTGACCGGCGACCGCCGCTACCTGCAGGAGGCCGTGCGGCAGATCGACATCTATCGCCGGCACACCTTCGACGAGAAGGCCAACCTGTTCTGGCACATGTACGACGAGCTGGCCGACCGCCGCGTGGGAGTGCTGTGGGCACGCGGCAACGGCTGGGTCGCGATGTCCTATGTTCAGACGCTGGCCGTTCTGGAACGCGGCTCGACGGATTTCCGTCGCCTGCACGACGACTACCTCCGGCTGATCGCCGGGCTCCAGGCCGCGCAGGATCGCGATACCGGCCTGTGGCACACGGTCCTGGATCACCCCGAGACCTATCTGGAGACCTCGGCCGGCGCGATGATCCTCTGCAGCCTCGTCGAGGCCCGGCGGCTGAAGATCCTGCCTGAGTCGCAGGACGCCATGATCGCCCTGACCTGGCGGGGGGTGGCCTCGAAGGTCGACGGGGAAGGCCGGGTGGTCGACGTCTCCGGCGGCACCATGCCCGACGCCCTGGAGGTGTACGCCACCAAGCTGAAGGGCACCTTCACCTGGGGGACCGGCGCGTTTCTTCTGGCCGGCAGTGCCCTGGCCGAGGACCGCTGAGCGTCGCCGCTGCAAGGAAGCTCCCATGCCCGAGTGGAAGAACGACGACGAACTGTTCCGGCTGATGTGCCAGGTGCTCTACACGCCCGTGGTGGGCGACATCCTCGATACGCTGGGCTGCTATCATCAGTTCCTGCCGCAGGCGATCCAGCCCATCCGCCTGACCGACCGCCTGGCCGGACGGGCGATGCCCGCCCTGGTGGCCGACGTGCACGGACCGCAGGCCCGGCCCTTCGGCAAGCTCACCGAGTCGCTGGATCAGCTGCGGCCCGGCGAGGTCTACGTCACCGGCGGCGGCACGATGCGCTGCGCCTACTGGGGCGAGATCCTCACCGCCACCGCCCGCACCCGCGGAGCCCTGGGCGCGGTCGTGGACGGCTTTCACCGCGACACGCCGCGCGTGCTCGAGCAGAACTGGCCGGTGTTCAGCCGCGGCCGCTACGCCCAGGATTCCTCGGTGCGCATGGCGGTGATCGACTACCGCTGCCCGATGGAAATCGGCAACGTGTGGATCGAGCCGGGGGACCTGATCTTCGCGGATCTCGACGGCGTGGTGGTCATTCCCGCACGCCACGAGGTCGAGGTCGTCGAGAAGGCCCTGGAAAAGGCCCGCGGGGAGAAGGTCGTCCGCCGCGAGATCGAAAACGGCATGTCCAGCACCGAGGCCTTCCGCAGGTACGGCATTCTCTGAGTGCGCCGGGCCTCAGCGCCGATCCTTCAGGCTCCAGGGCACGTCGATCTGCAGCGCCGGATCCGCCGCCGGAACATAGGTGGTCTCCAGACCCAGCTCCTTGCGGACGATGTTGCATCCCTGGGCGATGGCGCTGGCCTTGTAGAAGGCGATTTCCCGGTTGCAGCCCTGCCGGCCGAAGCCGCAGTCGCTGGAGACCACTAGGCGCTCGGGCGGAATGTACTTGAGGGCCTTGCGGATCTCCGCGGCCACCTCCTCGGGCCGGTCGGCCTGCAGGGTGCGGTGCGATACCGCCCCGATGGCGATCTTCTTCTTCAGCGCGTGCTTGAACGGCTCGAACAGCGGCACGTCATGCTGGTCGTTGTCGCGGGTCTCGATCGTCCAGACGTCGCCCTTGGCCCGCTCGAGGTACAGCTCGATCGAGTTGCGGTAGGAGTTATCGTCCATCACCCGTTGCATGTTGGGATTGCCCCAGCAGGTGTGCAGCCAGATCTCCACGTCGTCCAGCCCCTCCAGCTCCCGGTTGAGGCAGTCGATCATGAAGTTGATCGTCTCGCGGTCGTGCGGGTGCTTGTCGGCCAGGAAGTGCAGCGTCGGCTCCTCTACCTGGATGACCCGGCACCCGGCGTCGCGCAGGGCCCGGAGCTCCTGATTCATCGCCACCGACATGTCCCAGACCACCTCGCGCTTGTCCTTGTATTTGGGCGTGTGGATGTCCAGGAACAGCCCCATCACCTGGGCCGAGACGGTGCCGAATTTGACCGGCTTGCGGGTCCGGGCCTGGGCAAGCCGCCAGATCTTGGGGTAATGCAGCGGCCGGGCCTCGATCTTGTCCACCACCCGCGGCCAGCGCCAGGCGGTGTAGATCTCGTTGAGCAGCGTGCCCGGCGGGTACTTCAGCCAGCTGGTGGTGTGCTCGATCGGCTGCAGATAATCGCCCTCCAGGCCGCCCCAGCGCTGCAGCGGATAGTGGTGCCAGGACCGACCGGCCATGTCCTCGTCGCAATGGAAATCGCCGTGGTTGAGGATGTCCAGCCCGGCCCGCTCCTGGTCGCTGATCACCACCGACATGGCATCCTGGAACTTCTCGCGGAAACGCACGTCCAGCATACAGGTGTCCAGCGGCCGGCCCCACATGCTCACGTCGAACCAGCGAGGACGGGGCCAGGAGCCGGTGACGGTGGACGGCAACATCAGATTCGCGGTGGCGGTGAACATGGCATTCTCCGTGCGGGCGCCCCACGGGCGCATATCGACATGTCGGGGCGTCCGGCACGTCCGGGCGCCTGAACGTCCGATCCTAGGACGGCTCGCGCCCGCCGGCCACCTCCCGCCAACGTGCCCGGGACCCCGGCCGGGGGATCCGTCGGCGTCCGGCAACAGAACCCCGGCCGACACGTCGCCAAGCGGCCTTTTCCGGGCGCATCGCCGGTTCTGAGGGCCGAAGCTTGTCCCCTCGGCCAGGGACCATCGCTATCCGGGGGATCAATCCATCACGAACCGGCCGTTGACCTCGACGCGGGTGAAGAAGTCCGGGGCGGGAGTCGTCGTGTAGATGAAGATGAGGCTCACCGTGTCGCCGCAGCGAAACTCGACGCCCTGACGCAGCAGGGGGGCATTGTCGCTGGGCACGGACCGCCGGCCCGGAGGCAGCATCAGGGCGTGGTCGCTGTAGAACGAGCCGGCATCGGCACAGTTGAAGCCCAGCCTCACGATTTCCATGGGAGCCAGGGGGTCGCCTATGTCGACAAAGTTCTCGTCGGCCACGATCTGGTCGCCGACATAGACCCGCTTCTCCGGATCCACGTAGAGTTCGGGCATCACCGCGTAGGGGGTCGCGTTGACCAGTTCCACGACCACCTGCGTGGGCTGGCTGCCCGGCGGCGGCAGCAGGTCGGCGCAGGAGGGGCCCATGGCGGCCAGGGCGAAGGCCGACGCCAGGAGGGTGGCCGCATCCCGGATCGTCAAAGCAGAGGGGCGCATCAGCATGATTCTCCTCGGAAAAGGCGGGGCCGTGGGCAGGCGAAACCCCCTTGCGGCATGTGCATTATACCCCATCCGCCGGTTTGCGGGAAAGGAGGCTCTGCCGGCGGGACGCGACCGGGGACCCTGCCGGCGTGGCGACGCGACCGGTCGGCGGCGGTTGTTCCGGGAGCAGGACGCGGCTATAGTCACGGGTGCGGCCCCGAGGCCGTGCCGGGGCGGCTCGTCCGGCCGCGGCGGTTACAACCCCAGGAGCACCACCGATGCACTTTGAGAATCCCGCCTCCGCCCTCGAGGAACTCCAGGCCCGGATCATCGCGATCCGGGACTCTCTTTGACTTGCCGGCCAGGATCGCCCGACGCCAGGAACTCGAGGAGCAAATGGGCCGTCCCGGTTTCTGGGACAACCAGGAGAAGGCCCGCGAGGTTGTCGCCGAGCTCAAGCCGCTCAAGGCCCTGATCGAGCCGCTGCAGGCGCTGATCGCACGGGCCGACGACGCCGCCGTGCTGCTGGACCTGGCCCGCGAGGCTCGCGACGACGGCGCGTTCGCGGAACTGGACGCCGAGCTGGTCGCCATCCGCGACGAGGTCGGCCGGGTCGAGCTGATGACCCTGCTGTCCGGCAAGAACGACGCCCGCGACTGCTTCTTCAGCATCCAGGCCGGGGCCGGCGGCACCGAGGCGTGCGACTGGGCGGAGATGCTGCTGCGGATGTACCTGCGCTACTTCGAGCGCCACGGCTACCGGGTGGAGGAACTCGCCCGGACGGAGGGCGAGGGCGCGGGCATCCGCAGCGTCTCGCTGAAGGTCGAGGGCCCCTACGCCACCGGCTACCTCTTCTGCGAGCGCGGGGTGCACCGGCTGGTGCGCATCAGCCCCTTCGACGCCAACAAGCGGCGGCACACCAGCTTCGCGGCCGTGGACGTGCTCCCGGTGCTGGACGACATCGACGTCCAGCTCAAGGAGGAGGACCTGGAGATCGTGTTCTTCCGCCGGGCCGCCGGCGCCGGGGGGCAGAACGTCAACAAGGTGGCCACCGCGGTCCGCGTCAAGCACCTGCCCACGGGCATCACCGTGGAGTGCGTCAACGAGCGCAGCCAGGGCCAGAACAAGCGCATGGCCCTGTCGATCCTGCAGTCCAAGCTCGAGCGGATGGAACAGGAGCAGCGTGATCAGGAGATGCAGAAGCTCTACGGCGACAAGGGAGAGATCGCCTGGGGCAGCCAGATCCGCAGCTACGTGCTGGACGACCGCCGAGTCAAGGACCATCGCACCAACCACGAGACCGGCAACCCCGAGCGGGTGCTGGATGGCGACATCCAGGACTTCATCGAGGCCGAGCTGCGACGCCGGGCAGCAGCGCGCAAAAAGGTTTGACGCTCCGGGCCGGGGCCCCGCCGGCTTGTGCCCCGTCCGCAGGTCGGGTCCAATGATGCCCGGGCACCATGCCGCCGGCAGACCGCCGGGCATGCCGGAGCGGATTCCGGCCCGTCCGGCGCACACGGCCCGGTCCCCGGGAGAACGACTCGATGCCCCGTGCCTTTGCGGTATCGGCGTCTGCGGCACTGCTCCTGGCCGCCGGATGCACGCGGCCCGGCGACCGCCTGGGGCGGCGCGGCGATGAGATCGTCGTCGCCGGTCAGCTGTTTCACACCGGCACGCCGGTGGTGCTGTGGTTGGATCCCCGCGGCTACGACGCATACCGGGCACGCCGCCATTTCGAGCCCGCCCAGACCATGCCGGCCAACCCGGCCTCGCCGGGCGACCCCAACCGCTACGGCGCCCGGCGGCTGCCGGCGGACCTGGCCGGGGCGGTGGCCCGGGAGGGCTGGACGCTGGAGAACCTGCGGCGGCAGGTGGATCAGTTCGTGATCCACTACGACGTCTGCGGCACTTCGCGGCAGTGTTTCAAGATCCTCCAGGACGCCCGGGGGCTTTCGGTGCCGTTCATGCTCGACATCGACGGGGTGATCTACCAGACGCTGGACCTCAAGGAGCGGGCCTGGCACGCCGGGCAGGCCAACGACCGCTCGGTCGGCATCGAGATCGCCCACATCGGGGCCTACAAGGACATCCGCGTGCTGGACCAGTGGTACGCCACCGGGACCGACGGCTGGCCTTATATCACGCTGCCGTCATGGATGCGGGAGACCGGGGTGCGCACCGCGGGCTTCATCGGCCGGCCGGCGCGCAAGGAACCGGTTCGCGGCCGGATCAACGGCCAGGATCTGGTGCAGTACGATTTTACGGCCGAGCAGTACGCCGCCCTGATCCGCCTGACGGCGGCGCTGCACCGGGCTCTGCCAGGTATCCGCCTGGATTATCCGCGCGGGCCGGACGGCCGGGTGCGGGACGAGGTGCTCTCGGATGAGGAACTGGCGGCCTTCCAGGGGTTGCTGGGGCACTGGCACATCACACGTCAGAAGGTGGATCCGGGGCCGGCGTTCGACTGGGAGCGGGTCGTGCGGGGCGCGCGGTCGCTGACGCTGTTCTGAGCCAGGGGTCGGCAGTCGCTCCTCTGGGGCGGTCGCCTCGCGCGGCCCCGATCGCCGCCGGTCAGGCCTTGTCCTGGGCGTTCTGGCCGCCGTCGGGCAGGACGGGGGTGGCCCGTCCCTCGAGGGCCTGCTCGGGCTGGTACTCGTAGTAGTTGCGGATCTGTTCGCGGAAGTAGCCGCCGCGGCTGCTCTGGGCGCCGTTGAGCACCGCGCCGAAGATCCGCCCGCCGACGCGCTCGATCTGGTCTCGTCCGCGCTGGACGACGCCGCGGGAAGCGGCCTTGGCCCGGCACACGAAGACCACGCCGTCGACCGCGCTGGCCAGGACCAGGGCGTCGCTGACCAGCAGGACCGGCGGACCGTCGAAGATGACCTGGTCGTAGCGGCCGGTGGCCCAGGCGATGAACTCGCGCATGTAGGAGCCGGCCAGCAGTTCGGTGGGATTGGGCGGGATGGGCCCGCTGGCCATGATGTCGAGATTGGGCAGCTCGGTGGAGGCCACCATGTCCTCCAGGCGCCCTTGCCCGATCAGGACGTTGCTCAGGCCGTTTTCCAGTGCCTTGGGGAACAGCTCGCGCAACGCGGGGCGGTGGAAGTTCGCGTCGACCAGCAGGATCCGCCGGCCGCTGACGGCGATGGAGACCGCCAGGTTGGCCGCCACCGTGGTCCGCCCCTCCTCGGGACGCGAGCTGGCGACCATGATGCTGCGCTGCTGCTCGGCCGGCGAGCTCAGCAGAAGGTTGGTCCGGATGCCGCGGAAGGCTTCGGCCATCATCGAGCGCGGGTGGCTCAGGCAGGCCAGCTCCACCTTCGGGATGTCAATCTCCTCGTCATCGACGTCCGGCACGGTACCCAGGACCGGGATGTGGATGAAACGCACCAGGTCGCGGGGCGTCTTGACCGATGTGTCGGAAAGTTCCAGCAGCAGGGCCAGGCCGACCGCCAGGATCATGCCGAGGACCGCTCCGCCGCCGATGTTGAGGCTCCACTTCGGGAAGCTCTTCTCGCGCGGCGGCAGCGCCTGGCCGACCTGCCGCACCTGGGCGATGCCCTGTTCGCCGCTGGTGATGATGTCCAGCTGGGTCTGGAACGAGTAGAGCTCCTGGTACTGCCGCTCGAGCAGCAGCTGCTCCTCCTCGAGGTTGCGGTAGGTGGCCAGCTTGCGGTCGATGTCCTGCTGGCGGGCCTGCTCGGTGAGCATGCGCTCCCGGAGCATCAGTTCGGCCTGGGTGGCGTTGAGGTAGGCGGTCTCGGCCTGGCTGAGCTGGTACTGGCGGGCCTCATCCTCCTTCTCGAGGATCAGGCGGTCCAGCTCCTCCTGGACGGCGGCCAGCTGGGCATCGAGGTCCTGGATGGTGCGGTGCTTCTCGCCGACGCGGCGGAGACGCATCTCCCGGGCCTGCCGCAGGGCGAGCTGATTGGCCATCAGCCCGGAGATCTGGGGATCCTGCTCGATCAGCATCCGGGTCTGGGGACTCACCGCCACCTCGCGCGGCCCCAGGGCCCTCAGGTTGTCCGCCGCGGCCTTGAGCTGCAGCTTCTCGGCCTCCAGGCGGGTCACCTCCTCGGCCAGCGAGCGGTAGGTCTCGCCGACGATGTTGAGACCCTGGGTCACGCCCGGGACCGCGAACTCGCTGGCGATGAAGTTGGCCTTGCGGTCGCGGAGCACGTCGATCTCGCGTTTCAGCCGGGCGACCTCGTCGCGGTAGGTGTCGCGCTCGGTCTGGAACTGCCGCATCTGCATGCTCTTGACCCGCGCCAGGTACTTGCGGATCACGGTGTTGACGATCTTGGGCGCATCCTCGACGCGGTGGGTGCTGAACTTGACGATCAGGTAGCTGGTGTTGGGGGCCTGCTTGACCGAGAGCTTCTTGAGCAGCTCGTCGAGCAGCTCGTTCTTGTCGGGGTTGGACTGGTACCAGTCGGTGGACATGAGCTCGGCGTCGGTCATCGCCTCGCTCAGGATGCCCTCGTCCTTGACCAGCAGGGCCTGGTCGGCGACATAGCGGTTCATCAGCTCGACCTGCAGCAGCGGCGGGGTCAGCTGCATCGGCGTCTTGGGGAAGGGCGACTCCACCAGAATGGCGGACTGGGCGGTGTAGTAAGGGTACTTGCGGTCCAGGAAGGCCGTCAGGCCGACGACCGCCCCGACGAAGAACAGCCACACGAAAAGGATCAGGAAGATCCGCTGCCTCAGCACCCGCACCACGTCGCCGACGGACAGCGCCGCGGCCCCGGCCGGAGCGCCCGCCGGAGCCATCACCGGCACGGAAAGGTGCTGCTCGGGAAGCGTCACCGGAACGGTCGTCATAAGGTCCCGCCTTCCGAGGCCGCCGGCTCGCCCTCGATGAACAGATGGGTCATGACGTAGGAGATGCCGCCGTAAAGTCCGAAGGCCACGAACAGCATCGCCATTCCGAGCATCGTGTGCCAGAAGCCCCGGGCGAGGTCCTGGTAGCCGAGCACGACCAGAAAGCCGGTGGTCGTCACCCGCACGATGTTGCAGAAGATCGCGATCGGCACGCAGCAGAGGATCATCACCAGCCGCTGCCACAACGGCCGGTCGCTGACGAACGCCATGGCCACCCCCAGGGCCATCATGGTCATCATCAGCCGGATGCCGCTGCAGGCCTGCTCGATGTCCAGGGTGCCGGGGCGGCCGTTGTAGATGTACTCAACCAGGGCACCCTGCCCCTGGGCGATCATGTCTGGAATGAATCCCTGAAGCAACGCCGCGGAAACCTGGGCGGCGATGACCCGCAGCGGCATGGTCAGCTGCACGTAGATCGGGACCGGAACCGGGATCGCGAACACCAGAAACGCCACCGCGAACCACGCCCATCGCGTCATCGGCCAGCCGCAGACCATCAGCAGAACGCCGGCCAGGGTGGTCACCAGCGAGATCGCCTTGAAGTACTCGAAGTGCCAGATCCAGCCGGCCGCGAACAGGCCGAAGGACCCGGCGATGACCGCCGCGCCGATCGCCGCCGGACCGGCGCCGCCGCGCGGCAGATCCAGCGGCATCCGGTCGCGGTGCATGTAGAGATAGTAGAGGCTGAACAGGGGAATGATGAAACCGTGCGACCAGTCGCCGTCGTTCTGCCAGATGTACACCAGGCGTCGCAGCACATAGAAGTACTGCCAGCCCAGCAGGCCGGCCAGCACCACCAGCTGGACGGTCATGGCCGGCGTCCACCAACCGGTGCCTCGTGTCGTCGATGTGGCGCTGGTCGTCGGCATGGGCACACGAACCGTCAGAACACCCGCTGGAACAGCTGCTCCCGCTCCTGGCGGCGACGGAGCTTGGGGTTGATGTCGCCGCCGTAGGCATCGATGTCCGCGAAGTTGCGGTCGTAAATGAACCCGAAGCCGTAGGTCAGGCGGAAGGCGTTGCGCAGCGTGAACAGGAACGGAGCCACGGCGTGGGTGCCCACGCGGATGACGTCGTGCCGTTTGATGAACAGGTCCGGGTCCCGGCCGTCGAGGATCCGGGCGAGATCCCACTGGGTGATCTCCTCCCGGTCGCCGTCCAGCCGGCGGCGGATCTCACACCGCGTCGGCCAGGCCAGCGGGTCGAAGCCCCCGGCCGCGGCGATGGCCTGCGTCAGGGTGATCTCCTCGCCCGAGAGACTGTAGGGACCCGGACGGCTGACGTGGCCGTCCATGTAGTAAAGCCCCGTCGGTCCGGGATCCACGCGGATCCAGTCCTGGTGGCGGATGACGATGTCGTAGTTGGGGTCGCCGCTGCGCAGCTTGTCGGCCGGAATGCGGATCACCCGATGCTGGTCCTCGGCCGCCAGCGCTTCCCAGTCCACCGGCTCGCTGGAGGGCAATGCGGCGGGCGGGCGGCCGGGGCCGGCCTGCGGACCGGGGGTAGGCGGAGCCGCCGGCGGGGTTTCCGCCGACGGTTCGCCCGGGGCCGGGGCTTCGATGAACTTGTCGTTCACGAAAATGAACGACGGCAGCCTGGGAGCCGGGGTCGAGAGCGAAGGCCCCGAGTCCGGTTCGGCTGACCGGCCCGGTGGGATGGCCGGGGACGCGGCAGCCGGGCTCGAAGGCGCCAACGCTTCCTGCAGCTCGCGTTCGGCATCCTCCGGCAGGGCCACCGCGCCGGGCACCGACGGCCGTGAAGTCTCGGGCGCCGTCTTGTCGCTCGCCGACGCGCCCGCCGGACTGGGAATCATTTCGGCCATCAGCGTCGGACTGACCGGAGGGACTTGCTGCTGATCGGTGCCACCGGCCTGCCGGGGCGGAGTCGGGGCCCGATCCTTGATCTGCTTGTGCCTCGGACCCCCGCGCGAGATATAGATGACCTTGGCGGTCTCGTCCAGCCCGCCGCCCTGGACGATGGCCTCGCGCAACCGGAAGTCAGGCCGGAGGATGCGATACGATCCGGGCGCCCGGACGGCGCCGTCGAGGTTGTAGATCCGCTGCTGCTGGTTGGCCACCAGCACGGTCACGGTCGGTGACTCGTCCACGTGATAGATCCCCGCGTCTTTGGCCCGGGCGATGATCTCGGCCTGGAGCTCGCGGGCGGTCATGCCCTCGACATGAAGCCAGCCCAGCTGCGGAACGTCGATGTAGCCCAGCTCGTCCACCGTCTGCTGGATCTCGGTTTCCGCGTCGACCTGCAGGAAATCAAGCATTCGGATCAGCAACGTGTCGCCCGTGCCCAGGGTGTATTCCTCCACCGTGGCCACGAGATCGTCGGGCGTGGGATCGACCGCCCCCGCGACCCCCGGCGGAGTGTCCCGGAAGCTGATCGTCCGCTGGATGTCGTGTACGACGTTCTCCCGGAAATTGCCTGTTTCCGTGGGGTCCAGGAACGAGTTCCACCAGGCATTGGAGATCGGGGAACTCTCGCATCCGACAAGAAGGAATATTCCCACCAGCGCCCCGATGCTGCGGCAACCCGACGCCGCGGGCCGGCCAAGCCCGACAGGCGTTCCACAGTTCAGTAAAGGTGAGAAACGGTCAAATCTCATACGGACGACGCTCCGACCGCTTCTACCGCCTTGGCGGACCAGCGCGGTTGGCTTCCTGTTGCTTCACCCGACCTGCCCTGCAAGCGGATGCAAACACGCTAACGTAAGCTCTGACAGACGGTTAGTTATCGGCATTCTCCCGGTCGGCGGTTGAGACACAATGGCCACCACCTCGCCGTTGCATGGCCCGGCGAAGGCCGCTGCGATCAACTCTGGTTGCCGCGACCCTGGTTCCAACCGTGCCCACTGCCGGGCCTGCCCACATCCATCCGGAATCCGCCTGCCGAACCTGGCCTTGTCGTCCTTCAGATCGCAGATCAGGATACCCATCCTGACGGGGTTTCGTCCAGCAAGGCCCAGTTTGCCGCCGCCGATCGATCCGATGATCCTCCGATCATTCCTAAAATCGTGATTAGCAAATCATTAATTCTTCAAGTGTTCTTACTTCATGATCGGCCTCGGTGCCGCATTCTGCCTCCAACAGGCTGTGAATTCCCTGTTCTCGCCGTACCCGGACCGTTTGCCACCCCCGTTGTCGCGGGGCGATGAAGTCTTTGGCGGGGTTGTCCGCCAGATATACCAGCTGCTGTCCCCGGACGCCCCAGCTCTGTTCGAGCCATTCGAAGGCTCGCGGGTGGGGCTTCCAGAAGTCCTCTCCCCAGCGATCCGTCAGAATGATCTGATCCAGCCGGGAGGTCAAGCCCAGAGCCTGGACCTTGTTTTGCTGCACCGCCAGGGGCCCGTCCGAGATCAACCCGAGCTTGAATCGACCGTTCCAGCAGGTCAGGGCCCGCTCGGCGTCGGGGCACAGCCGGATGCGGGGCTGGTGAGTACGAAACCGGTCGATCATCTCGCGGACCAGGGGTTCGGCGGGCCGGACGCCCCACTCCTCCATCAGCCGGTCGAACACTCGTCGGCGGTGCTCGGACTCGAACAGTTCCGCCATGCGGGCACACGGATCGCACGGGCAGGCCATGTGTTCCCGCAGCCACGCGCCGACGGCCGCAAAGCCGCTCAGGGCGAACGAACGCTCCAGATAGAGGGTGTCGTCCAGGTCGAATACCACCGCCCGGACGCCGGTCAGTCTCACGTTGCTCATACGCAGGCGCCCGCGGTCGGGTTCATTGGCCACTCTGCTTCGGTGCAGGCGGCTTGACCGATTTCAGGAAGAAACTCTGGTGGTAGCGGAGCATCATCACGCCTGCCCGGAAGTGGTCGAGGCGTATTCGCGGCCTGCGGCCCAGCCACTCGCTCAGGAGCCATCGCGGGAAGTCGGCCCCCGCCGCGACCGAAAGCGGCGCCCCCCCCCCGAAGCGCGGATTGATTTCGATGACCTTGATGGCCCCGGCTGGGGTCAGGAAAAGCTGGATGGTGATCAATCCGACGCACTCGGCCAGCGCCTCGGCCACGCGGACGCCGGTACGGATGATGCCGGCATGCCGGACGGTCAGGCCGGTGGTCACTTCGCCGCCCCGGACTTCCAGTCTTCTTCGCGGGACGACGCATCGGCAGCGCCCGTCGAAGCCGGTATAGACATCCAGAGTATGCTCCACGCCGGGCACGAACTCCTGCAGGATGCCGTCCGGGACGATGCGCGCCAAGGCCCGGAGTTCAGACTCGCGGCGGATGACGAAGCTGCCTTTGCTGGCGCTGCCGCTGCGGGGCTTGAGGAAATACGGAAAGCACCGTTGTCGGCGGCGGATCACCTCGGCGACCGGCCAGGTCGGCGGGGTGTCGATCGCACGGGCTTTCAGAAAGCGGAAGGTCTCCAGCTTGTCACGGCAGAGGTCGACCACCGCCGGCGGGCTGATCACGGCGGCGCACCCCAGCTCCGCAAACGTTTCCCGGGCCCGGCTGAGGACCGGCAACTCGGTGTCCACCAGCGGGACCAGCATGTCGATGCGGTGCCGCCGGACGATACGGACCAGGCCAAGGATGTAGCCGGCGTCGGTGGCCGGGGGCGTGTGGTGCACGCCGTCGGAGATGCATGCGGCGGCGTAGTGTTTCTGGACGTCGGCGGTGTGAATGACCGGTCGCAGGCCCAGGCGGCGGGCGGCGCGGGCGAACGCCTCGATCAGTTCGATCCGCCGGCCGGCGCAGGTGAAAAGCAACCTTACGTCGCGCCGGCCGACCCCACGGCCCACAAATCCTTGCAGCCCCTGGCTCATGCCCGCTCTACGAATTCCTGGGCCGCCACCGCTCGGCCGTGCGACGGCGGACCTGCCGACACCGCCTGCCGGACCTTGCCCGCATGGCCCCACCGTGCTTGAACCGGCGATAATAATGGAATCGGCGACGGCGAACAACCGCCGGTGGGGCGCCGGCCGGGCGCGTCTTCGGACAAGGTGATGACGCTGGCGACGGTCCGGCGGCCGTTCGTTGACCCCCGGTCGGTGCGGGAGGATGATGGCCGCGATGCGTTCCCATCATCGAGCGATCGCCCTGGCATTGGCGGCCTGCAGCGCGGCCGTGGCGGCGGCCTGGTTCGGGCTGCACTTCCGCGGCCGGCCGACGGTCGTCCTCGGCCCGATGGTGCAGAATGTCCGGCCGGACGGCTTCACGATCGTCTGGTACATGCACCCGGCGGCTCCTTCGGAGCTGCGGGTGAAGGCCGAGGGAAAGCAGGAGGCGACATACTGCCCGGCCTCGGTGGCGCCGCGTCCGGCGGCGGGTATCACCGTGCAGCGCTGTCAGGCGGAGGTCGGCGGTCTGGAGCCCGGGCGGCGGTACGACTACGAGATCCTGGAGGTGGTCAACGACAGCGATCGGCGGGTGATGTTCCGCGGCCGTGCGCGGGCCGCCCCGCCGCCGGAGGAGACCGTTCGGGTTCTGGCGTTCGGGGACAGCGGCACTGGCGGCCGGCACCAACGGCGGCTGGCGCGGCTGATGGAGACTTACGACCCCGATGTCGTGGTTCACACCGGCGACCTGATCTATCCCCGGGGCCGTCCCGAGGACTTTCCGGCCAGGTTGTTCATCCCGTATGCGGAACTGCTGGCCGGTGTGCCTTTCTACCCGTGCCTGGGTAACCACGAATACAAGCTCGATCCGACCGAGACGGCGCTGAGCACCTTCGCGCTGCCGAAGAACGGTCCTCCGGACGAGCCGCCCGGGCGGCACTACTGGTTCGACTTCGGTCCGGCGCGCTTCGTGGCCATCGACAGCAACCACGACGGTCCGCTGTTCGCCGGGCGGGTCGCGCCCTGGCTGGACGGCGTGCTGGCCGGCGCCGGCGACCGGTGGAAGATCGTCTTTTTTCACGAGCCGATCCACACCCACGGCAAGTATCCCCCTGCGGACAAGCTGCAGTGGTCGATCCTGCCGGTGATGGAGCGGCACGGCGTGGCCATGATCCTCTGTGGCCACAATCACATGTACGAGCGATCCCATCCGCTCCTGGCCGGCCGCCGGGGCCCCGCCGGCGAGGGCATTACACATGTCACCACAGGAGCCGGGGGCGCAAACCTGGCTTCCGCCCGCCTGCCGATGCCCGAGACCATGGCCGCGTGGGACGATCGGCAGCACAGCTTCACCATCATCGACCTGACCCCGGAGGCCCTGGCGGTGCGCCAGGTGGGAATCTCCGGCCGGGTGCTGGACTGGTTCGAACTCGCGCGCCCGCCCGAGCGACGTGACGCCGGTCCGCCTGGCGGTTCCCCGGCCACGGCCCCAGCACAGGCTTCCGGTTGACGCGCTTGGGCCACAATCCCTCCTGCGACAGTACGCGGCGACTAATTTCATCAAGACTTCAAAGAGGGAAGGGGTAATCAGCCTCGACCCGGCCGTACCGAGGCCGGCGTCGGTCCGAAAAAGCGATTCCCGGCTGGTCGCAGAGGGGCCAAAGAGGACTTTGCGGCACGCAACGGTTCGCGCGGCCATAAACGGTGGTACAATGACCATACAATCGCCTCCGCCTCGCGTATTTGCAGTTCAGAGGGGCGGATATCTGGCATATAGAGATCGCTTGTCCCGCGCCAGCGGTCATGAGGGCGGACCTGGCGGGTTGCTTCAAGGACCTTGCTCGATGACGCGCGTGCTGGTGGTCGATGATCAGCCCGAAAACCGCTTCCTGCTGGAGGCCATGCTGCACGCCGGTGGTTACGAGGTCAGCTGTGCGGCCCACGGGGCGGAGGCCCTGGAACTGGCGCGGCGGCGTCCTCCCGATCTGCTGATCACGGATATTCTGATGCCGGTGATGGACGGGTTCGCCCTCTGCCGGCAGTGGAAGCGCGACCCGGTGCTGTGTCGGATCCCATTCGTCTTCTACACCGCCACCTACACGCATCCCAAGGACCAGGCCTTCGCGATGGGGCTGGGCGCCGACGCGTTCATCGTCAAGCCGGTGGCCCCGGACGCCTTTGTCCCCATGATCCGCGACATCCTCGAGCGGCACCGCGCCGGCCGCTTGTCGGCGGAGCCCGCGCCGTCGATGAAGGAGGATCGCGACTTCGCCCAGGCCCACGACGCCGCAGTGGTGCGCAAGCTGGAAGACAAGCTGGCCGATCTGGCCGAGGCGCACGCCGCCCTGGCCCGCCGCGAGGCCTTCGCCCAGGCGATTTTGAACTCACTGACGGCGCATATCGCGGTGCTGGACCGCTCCGGAACGATTCTGGCCGTCAACCAGGCCTGGGAGCGTTTCACAGTGGAGAATCCGGGTGCCGGCCCGCTGCAGGTGGGCGTCGGGGTCAACTACCTGGAGGTCTGCCGGCAGGCCAGCGAGCCGCAGGCGGAGGATGCCCGACGGGCGCTGGCCGGGATCGAGCGGATCCTGGCCGATCCGGACTCCGAGCCGTTCGAGATGGAGTACCCCTGCCATTCGCCCGAGGAGCACCGCTGGTTCCTGATGCGGGTGGCGCCGTTGCGGGGCGGCGAGGGCGGAGCGGTGGTCTCGCACATCAACATCACCGCCCGCAAGCTGGCCGATGAGGAACGCGCCGATCTGGAGGAGCAGCTCCGGCACGCCCAGCGTATGGAGACGGTCGTGACGTTGGCCGGGGGGCTGGCCCATGACTTCAACAACCTGCTGGCGGTCATCTTCGGAGGGCTGGAACTGGTCCGGGACGCTCTTGGACCGGGGCATGCGGCCGAGCCGCACCTGCAGGCCATCGAGCAGGCCGCCCGGCAGGCGGCGGGCATCACCCGTTCGATGCTGACCTTCAGCCGCAAGGGGAGGATCGACCGGCGGAGCATCGACCTGGCGGAAGTCCTGCGGGAGACCGAGGCCATGGTCCGCGGACTGCTGCCGCCGTCGATCCGCACGGTCTGGGACCTGCCGGTCGGGGCCATGCCGCTGCTGGGCGACGCGGTCCAGCTCCGCCAGGTCCTGGTGAATCTGATCGTCAACGCCCGCGACGCCATGCCCGCCGGGGGGGAGCTTCGGATATCGGCTGAACCGGGCCCGTCCGCCGGAAAGGTCGGCCACGATGCGCCGCAGGAATGGTGGCTGACCGTCGCCGACACCGGCGCGGGCATGCCGCCGGAGGTGCGGGAGAGGATCTTCGAGCCCTTCTTCACCACCAGGCCGCGGGGCCAGGGCACCGGGCTGGGACTGTCGATCGCCCACGGCATCGTCGCGGATCACGGGGGCCGGATCGAGGTCGAGTCGCGAGTGGGGCATGGCACGCGGGTGCGGGTGCGGCTGCCGGCACGGGGACCACAGCGGTCCCCGGAGCCGGCGGTTTCAGCGGATTTCAAGGTGCTGCTGGTCGAGGACAACGAGCTGGTGGCGTCCGTGCTGGTGACCGGACTGCATGCCGCCGGGCTGTCGGCATGCTGGGCCCGTTGCGGCCAGGAGGCCTTGCGGCTGGCGGAGGCCGAAGGATCGGGGCTGCGGGTCGTGGCGGCCGCGAGCGACCTGCCCGACATGACCGGGCCGGAATGCCTGGCCCGGATCACGGCGCTGCTGCCGTCGGTGCGAGGTCTGCTGATGGCGCCCGGCGCGGAGGCTGCGGCCGCCATTCCGGAGGCCCATCGTCGCCGCTGGCCGGTGCTGATCAAGCCGCTGCGCGTGGCGGAGCTGTGCCGGAAGGTCCGGTCCCTGGTTCCGGCGGGCCAGCCGGCCGCGGGGTAAAGGTGCGCGACTGCCGGCAGGTTCCTCCGGGCTGGAGGGGATGCGGAGCATGGTCGGAACGCAAGCCCCGGGAGCAGGACCGCCGACGGCCGTCAGCCGCGACGGAACCGCGGTAGCCCTGCGGCCGATCCGGGAGGGCCCGGGTCGTCATGAACCTGCAGATACGCGATCGCCCGGTCGGTCCTGGTAGAGCGTGGGTTTCGAGCGTAAAATGCGCGGATGAAACAGGCCAGGGTCGCCATCCTCCGTACGCAGCCGGCCAGCGTGCTGGCCGACTACCACGAACTGATGAACCTGGCCGGCTATCAGGACGTGGTGGACCGCGCCGCGGATACCGCCCTGAAAGTAAACATTTCCTGGCACTTCTTCTACCCGGCCAGCAGCACGACGCCCTGGCAGCTCGAAGGCGTGATCCGGGCGATGAAGCGCGACGGCTATGACCCGGGCCTGATCCACGCCTGCCACAACCGCACGGTGGTCATCGACGCCCGGTTCGGCGAGCGGGAGAACAAGCAGCTTCACGTGGTCGAGGCTCACGGCCTGCGGAACGTGCACCTTTACGAGGGGCAGGAGTGGATCGGCATCCGCGAGGCGGTCGGGGACCTGACGGACCGTTTCCTGTGCCTCAATCAGGTGTACCCCAAGGGGTTCTCGATTCCGCGGCGGTTCATCGGCGAGAACATCATTCACCTGCCGACGGTCAAGACGCACGTGTTCACCACCACCACCGGGGCGATGAAGAACGCCTTCGGGGGCCTGCTCAACGAGCACCGCCACTGGACGCACCCGGTGATCCACGAGACGCTGGTGGACCTGCTGATGATCCAGAAGCGGATCCACCGCGGGGTCTTCGCGGTGATGGACGGCACCTTCGCCGGCGACGGCCCGGGCCCGCGGTGCATGATCCCGCACGTCAAGAACGTCATCCTGGCCTCGGCCGACCAGGTGGCCATCGACGCCGTGGCCGCGAAACTCATGGGCTTCGACCCGCTGGCCGACTGTCGCTACATCCGCCTGGCCCACGATCTGGAGCTGGGCGTGGGCGACCCGCGGGCCATCGAGATCGTCGGCGATGTTTCGGCGGCACGGGAGAACTGGCATTTCGCCGGCCCGTTCCGGCGGATGACCTTCGCCAGCGCCATGCAGCACCGCATCTACTGGGGCCGGCTGAAGCACCTGCTGGAATGGTCGCTGAAAACCTGGCTGGCTCCCTGGGCCTACATCGCCAGCGTGATGTATCACGACCTCTACTGGTATCCGCGTCACGGCCAAGGCCGGGTCGAGGAGATCCTGGCCAGTCCGTGGGGCCGGCTGTTCGCCAACTGGGAGCGGCTGACGCCCGACGAGCGCGGCTGGCCGGACGTCGGCACCGCTCCGGCGAAGCTGGACCGCAACACGCTGCAGCTGATCGCCCGGGCCTTCCGCATCCTGGGCACCTGCGTGGCCGAAGCTCCGGAGACCGCCCGCCTGCGCGGCCGCAAGACGGCGGCTTCGGCCGGTGCCTCCTGACCCGGCTTCCGCATGCGGCGCCGAGCGCCCCGCGGCCGTCGCCCGGACCGCTCAGATCTCCAGAACCTCGCCGTCGAAGGCCAGGGCCATGCCGTCCGGCAGGCTCGCGTTGGTGGCCGCGTGGGGCAGCTCGTGGGCGATGTGGGTGAAGCGCGTCCGCCGGGCCCCGATCCGCCGGGCGGCCTCGATCGCCTGGGCGAGGTTGAAGTGGGTCGGGTGAGGCCGGTGCCGCAGGCCGTCGAGGACCAGCAGGTCCAGCCCGCGCAGCAGCTCGAACGACGCCTCGGGTACCGCGCTGCAGTCGGTGCAGTAGGCGAAGTCGCCGATGCGGTAGCCCAGGATCGGCAGCGGACCGTGCATCAGGGGAATCGGCACCACGGGCACGCCGCAGGCTGAAAAGGGTCCGTTCACCTCCACGGCCCGCAGATCGGGCTTGGCGCTGGGGTAGTCCGGCAGATCCACGAAGGCATAGGGGAACATCTGTCGCAGCACCTCCAGCGTGGCCCGGTCGCCGTGGCAGTCGATGGGCGCGCGCTGCAGGGCGTTGAATCGTCGCAGGTCGTCCAGCCCGGCGACGTGGTCGGTGTGCGCGTGGGTGTACAGCACCGCGTCCACGCGCCCCACGCCGCAGGCCAGGCACTGGACGCGCAGTTCGGGGGGCGTGTCGATGAGCAGGCACCGGCCGGCGGCCTCGACCAGCGCGCAGGTGCGGTTCCGCCGGTCGCGAGGGTCCGCGGAGGTGCAGACCGGGCAGTCGCAGGCGATCATGGGCACGCCGTGGGAGGTGCCGGTGCCCAGCAGGATGACGCGCATCGACGGCATCCGGGCCAGTTTATCGGTCTTGCCGGGGGCTGTCAGCCCGCCCTCGCCCACGGGCGCCGGGCCCGGGGCCGGCGGCGCGGGATTTCCATGCTGGAGGGTGCGCCGCGGCGCTCAAAAGGTCATCCCGGCGGCGCCGGCATCGCCCCGGCACCGGGCGGGCGAAGGCATTTGCATTCCCCGGGCCCGGACCCTATACTGCAACTGCCTTTGACCCGAAGACTCCCCCGGAAGCCACCCGGGCGCCGCCAGGCCTCCCCGGAACTCCCTGGAGAACATCGCCATGGCAGAGCCATTTGACGGCAAGACGATTCTCATTGTGGACGACGACTCGGACATCCTCACGGCCATCGAGATGACCTTCAAGGACACCGGCGCGACCATCCTGACGGCCGCCGACGGCAACACCGCGGTCAACCTGGCGCTGGACAGGCAGCCGGACCTGATGATTCTGGACGCCATGCTGCCGCAGCGCAGCGGCTTTCTGGTGCTCGAGAAGCTCAAGGCCAGGAAGCCGCGAGGGAGCAAGCCTTTCATCATCATGATCACCGGCAACCCCGGGAAGCGCCACCAGGCCTGGGCCGAGAGCCTCGGGGCCGACGACTACATCAACAAGCCCTTCCGCATGGACCGGCTGGTGGAATCCGCCACGAAGCTTCTGGCCAAGGCCTGAGCCGGCGAATGCGGTCGGGCGGACGCCGGCGTCAGGACGTCGCGTCATCCCGGTTGCGGGGGCACTCGTCGATGACCGTCTCGGGAGCCAGGGGCAGGCCCGAGCGGTGGGCCGCCCGGGCGATCAGGTGCGAGGCGGCGGGAATCGTCACGAAGAAGAACACGCAGACCAGCACGCAGCGGGAGACGATCTCCGGTTCGCCGAAATGCACCGCCGCGCCCAGCGCGATCGAGCTGGCCCCCAGGGTCACCGCCTTGCTGGCGGCCTGCATGCGGTTGTACACGTCGGGCATGACCACGATGCCCGCGGCGCCTAGCAGGCAGAACAGGCCGCCCACCCCCAGCAACAGCGCCGTCGCGATGTCCGCCGCTTCCGCCATCACCGGCCACCTTTTTCCATGTAGTAGGCGAAGGCCACCGTGCCAATGAAGCTCACCAGGGCCAGCACCACGGTCACGTCCAGGAACACGCGCTGGTCGTAACGGATCGCCCACAGCGCCGTCAGCGCCGCACCCAGCACCGCGATCACGTCCAGGGCCACCACCCGGTCGGCCAGGCTCGGGCCGCGCACCAGGCGCGCGGTCGCCAGAACCAGGGCGATCACCGTCGATCCGGCCACGATGTCCAGCCACCAGGGCATCGCCGTTCTCCGCCGCCGGCCGATCAGCGCAGCAGCAGCAGGATTCTCCGTTCCAGGCGATCCTTGACCGCCTTCCGGACGGTATCGGGATCGTCCACGAACATCGAGTGCACGTAAAGCGTCCGGCGGTCCTCGGACACGTCCAGGCACAGGCTGCCGGGGGTCAGCGTCAGCAGGTTGGCCAGGGCCGCGATCTCCAGGTCGGTCCGGGCGTCCAGCGGCACCGCGACGATGCCGGGGCGCCGACCGGACCAGGGGAAGACCACGTTCCAGGCCACGCGCACGTTGGACTTGATCACTTCGCAGAAGAACAGCAGCGCGAACCACAATCCCAGCGGCACCTTGCGGAAGTAGGGTGCCCGCCCGAGCAGCGGTCGCAGCCACCAGAGCACCAGGAAGCCGACGGCGTAGCCCAGCAGGGCGTTGCCGTAGGTGAACGCCCCGGTCGAGGCGACCCACAAGCCGGCCAGCAGCAGGTTGATCAGGAAGATGTTCATGGTCCGGTCTCCCCCGCCGGTTCGCCACGGGGCGTGCCGCCGGCGTCCAGCCCGACCGCGGCCATGTAGGCCGGGCGGTCGAGCAGCCCGTCGGCCGCGCGGCGCGCCGCCTTCAGCAGCGGCGCGGGATACAGCCCGATCAGCACCGACAGGACCGTCAGCGCCGCGGCGGGGCTCAACAGCAGCATCCGGCGCCGGGGCGATAGGGCGATGACGGGCCCATCGGCCGGCGCGGGCTTCCAGAACACCTCGTTCCAGATCTTCAGCATGCTCAGCAGCGTCAGCAGCCCCACGCCCAGCGCCGTGAGGGTCAGCAGCCAGGCGCGGGCCTCGAAGCCGGCCTGGATGATGCCCAGTTTGGCCCAGAAGCCCGACGACGGCGGCAGTCCGGCCAGGCTGAGTGCCGAGACCAGGAAGATGCAGGCCGTCAGCGGAGCCCGCGTCGCCAGCCCGCCCAGCCCGGCCAGCAGCTCGGTGCCGGTCATCGCCCTGATCGCCCCGCTGACCAGCAGCAGGTTGGTCTTGACCACCATGTTGTGCACCACATAGAAGAGCGCGGCCGCGATCGCCAGCCGGCGCGTCGCGGGATCCGGCGCGCCCAGCAGCGCCACGCCCATGACCATGTAGCCGATCTGGCTGACGATATGCACGTTGAGAATCCGCCGGACGTGGATCTGGGCGACGGCCCCGAGCACGCCCATGAGCATCGTCGCCGCGGCGATGGCCGCCAGCAGCCCGAACAGGTAGGGGCTGGGCGGCAGCACCAGCCCGAACACGCGGATCAGGGCGTAGACGCCGGTCTTGGTCAGCAGGGCCGCGAAGACGGCGGTGATCGCGGGAGGCGTCACGTGATAGCTGTCCGGCAGCCAGAAATGCAGCGGAAAGACCGCGGCCTTGATGCCGAAGGCGAGCATCAGCAGGGTGGCGGCGCAGGTCGCGGGCCAGGGGCGTTCGACGGCCGCAACGGCCAGGCGCCCGGCCAGGTCGGCCATGTGGAGGGTGTGGGCGATGCCGGAGAGGATGCCGACGCCGGAGAGGAACAGGGCCGAGCTCATGAGGCTCAAGGTGACGTACTTGGTGCCGGCCTCGAGCTGGGGCCGGCCGCCGCCGAGGACCATCAGCACGAAGCTGCTGATCAGCATGACCTCGAACCAGACGTAGAGGTTGAACAGGTCGCCGGTGAGAAACGCGCCGCACACGCCGCCGAGCATCACGTGGATGAAGGAGAAGTAGCCGTGGCGCTGGCGGCGGGCGTCGATGTCGCCCAGGGCGTAGACGGTCACGGCGGCGTTGAGCACGGCGGCGGTCAGCACCATCAGGGCCGACAGCGGGTCGGCCACCAGGGTGATGCCCACCGGTGCCGGCCAGCCGCCGACATGCAGCACCTGTGTGCCGCGGGTCCAGACCCGCGCGAACAGCACCATCGCCGCGACCAGCAGCCCGCCGGCGCCCAGCAGGGCGAAGGCCCGGCGCAGCGGGCGGCTTCCGGCGGCGGCCAGGCCCGCGCAGGCCGCGATCAGCGGGATCAGGATGGGCAGGGCGACCAGCATGGCGTTCTCAGGCGATCCGGCTCCTCCGGCGTTTTCCAGGCTTCAGGGAACGGCGCTCCCCGTGGCCCTCACAGCCACGTCTGTCTCATGTCCTCGGTGTCGTCGGTGTCCGTCAGGTCGTACTCCCGCTTGACGAGCACGGCCGCGAAAGCCAGCACCGCGAAGCTGATCACGATGGCCGTCAGGATCAGCGCCTGCGGGATCGGATCGGCGTGCCCGGCCGGCGGCTCCAGGGCCCCGCGCGGCACGATCGGCGGGCGGGCCCGCACCAGCCCGCCGGACGTCAGGATCAGCAGGTTGGCCGAGTGTCCCAGCAGCAGCAGCCCGAACAGCAGCTTCAGCGAACTGCGGGCCAGCAGCAGGTAGAAGGCCGCGGCGCCAAGTGCTCCGACCAGCAGGGCCATCACGATCAGCACGGGCTCACTCCTCGCTCAGCGTCAACAG
This sequence comes from uncultured Phycisphaerae bacterium, assembly GCA_938005315.1. Taxonomy (GTDB): domain Bacteria; phylum Planctomycetota; class Phycisphaerae; order UBA1845; family PWPN01; genus CALLOB01. The sequence continues at coordinate 11,733 of CALLOB010000077.1, read as the reverse complement.
CGTCAACAGCACGGATCCCAGAACCGTCAGGTACACCCCGACGTCGAACAGCAGCACGGTCCCCAGCTTGAGCTCGGACGGCAGGGCCAGTGGGAGCCACAGGCCGCGCATGAACGGCTCGCCCCACCACAGCGCCGGAACGCCGCTGACGGCGGCCAGACTGAGCCCGACCGCGGTCAGCAGCCGCGGCGACACCCCCAGCAGCCGCCGGGCCGACCGGGCGTCGAAGGCCAGGGCGTACAGCGCGAAAGCGGTCACCGCCAGCAGGCCGCCGATGAACCCGCCGCCGGGCTGGTCGTGCCCGCGCAGGAGCATGAACAGCGAGAACGACAGCAGCAGCGGGGTGATCACCCGCGTGGTGGCCTGGAATACCGGGGAGTTCAAGGCTTGCCCCCTTCCCCGCGCGCCCGCCGCGAGAGTTTGACCAGCGCATAGACGCCCAGGCCGGCCACCGCCACCACGGTGGTCTCGCCCAGCGTGTCCAGCGCCCGGAAGTCGACCAGGATGACGTTGACCACGTTGCGGCCCTTGGCCTGCGGCACCGACAGGCGGGCCATCTGTGCGCTGACCGTCGCCGGGAGCGGGGCCGCCACGGCCACCAGCACCATCAGGCTCATGACCGCCCCGGCGGCCGCCGCCGTGGCCGCGTCCCCCAGCCGCGCGGCGGTGGTCCGCAGGTGCGAGAAGGCCGGCAGCCGGTGGAAAATCAGCACCAGCAGGATGACGGTCAGGGCCTCGACCATGATCTGGGTGATCGCCAGGTCCGGGGCGCTGAACAGGGCGAACAGCACCGCGATGAGGATCCCGGTGATGCCGACCATCGCGATGGCTGAAAGGCGCGACCGCGAGAGCACCGCGGTGACCGCTCCGACCAGGGCCAGGATCGCGACAGCCGCCTCGTGCCACCCCCACTCCACCGGGCCGACAGACTCCAGGGGCACAGCCCGGGACAACGGATACACGCAGGTGGCGACGAGGGCCAGCAGTACCAGCCGGGTGTAGCGCCGCAGGCTGCCGTTCTGTGTAGCGCGAGTCACCGCCGCCGCCAGATCCATCAGTCCTCCGTAGAGCCGCTCGTAGGCCCGCGCCGGGCCGTGGCGGCCGAGGCGCGCGAACCGGCCCGCCAGACGCGACAGACCGGCGCGGAACCGCAGGAAGACGGCAAAGCCCAGGGCCAGCGTGACCGCGCTGATCAGCAGCGCGGTCAGCGCGGCGGGGTCCAGCCCGTGCCAGAGCTTGAGCTTCATGATGATCGTGCGCCCGCCGATGGCACTGGCCATGGCCGATCCCAGAGCCGCATCGAACACGCCCGGAACCAGCCCGACAAACAGCCCCGCCGCCGCCAGCACCAGCGGTCCGGCCAGCATTGCCGGCGGCGCTTCATGGGCGTCCGGCGCGGCGACGGTGCGGCTTGCCAGGAACGGCCGCACCGCGACCACCAGAGCCATGGCGATGAGGAACACGTTGGCCAGGCCGGCCGTCAGGGCCAGGACGACGCCGAGGTATTCCAGGTCCAGCTTGGCCTTGAGCAGCAGTTCCTTGCCGATGAAGCCGAACAGCGGCGGCGCTCCGGCCATGCTCAGGGCCGCCAGGAGCCCCGAGGCCGCGGTGACGGGCATGGCTCGGCCCAGTCCGCCGAGCCGGCGCACGTCGCGGGTGCCGGTGGCGTGTTCGATGCTGCCGGCAATCATGAACAACGCCGCCTTGTAGCAGGCGTGGGCGACCAGGTAGACCACCGCGGCCTTGATCGCCAGGTCGGTGCCCACGCCGATGAGCATGGTCAGCGTGCCCAGCACGCTCACCGTGGTGTAGGCCAGGATGCGCTTCAGATCGCTCTGCCCCGCGGCCATGACCGCCGCCACCAGCATGGTCGCGGCACCGGTGAGGGTCAGGAGCACGTGCCACAGCCCGCTGTCGCCCAGCACCGGATTGAGCCGGGCCAGCAGGTAAACGCCGGCCTTGACCATGGTGGCCGAATGCAGATAGGCCGAGACCGGCGTGGGGGCGGTCATGGCCCGCGGCAGCCAGAAGTGCAGCGGCATCTGGGCGGACTTGGAGAAGGCGCCCACGACGATCAGCACCAGCGACGGGGTGAACAGCGGGTGCCCTGAAAGGCCCACTCCGGCCAGGGCCGAGATCCGCGTCGCCCGGTCAAGGGGGATGCCGCTGCCGGCTGCGGCGGCGGTCAGCAGCACCAGCCCGGCCAGCAGCGCCAGCCCGCCGGCGCCGGTCACCAGCAGGGCCATGCGTGCCGAGTCGCGGGCCTCGGCCTGCTCGTGCTTGAAGCCGATCAGCAGCCAGGACGCGATGCTGGTCAGCTCCCAGAAGACGAAAAGCACGAACAGGTCGTCGCTGAACACCACCCCCAGCATCGCCGCCAGGAACATCAGCAGCAGCCCGCACAGCCGCCCCAGCCGCGGATCGTCCCCCATGTAGCCGCCGGCGTACGTCAGCACCAGGGCTCCGATGCCGCTGATCAGCAGCCCGAACGTGATCGACAGCCCGTCGAGCCGGAAGGCCAGGTGAATGCCCAGTTCCGGCACCCAGGGCAGCACCTCGAGCCGCCAGGTGCCGGGTTCCATCGGAAGATGAATCGCCAGGGCCAGTCCCACGCCGATGGGCACCAGGGCCAGCAGGGGCCCGACGTGCCTGCCGAGCCGGCGTACCAGCCAGGGAGCGGCCGGCGCCGCGACCAGCGGGATGAGGATCATCCACAACACGTTCATCGCTCCGGCCGGCGATCCGGCCGCTCCCGCCGTGGCCCCGGCCGATTGACCGCCGCCGGCCGGTGCCCGGGGTTGCCAACTTCCAGCCTACCGTGCCGCGGCGCGCGTTTCCTGCGTCCGCCCACCAGGGTTTGGGCGGGACCTGAGCCACTGGCCGAAGGCCACCGCTGCGGCCAGGAGCGTCGCCGGCACCACGAACAGCAGCATGGCGATGCGATAGGCCGGAAAGGCCGCATGATCCAGGCCGTCCAGCACCAGGTAGACGGCGTAGGCGACATAGTACCCCAGAAAGAGCAGCCCCTCCCATCGCGAGAGAACCCCGCCGCTCATGAACAGCGGCAGGCACAGCAGCGAGACGCCGATCATCACCGGGATGTCGAACCACAGGGCGGCCTCGGCGACCTCGAGCGTGCAGATCAGGCCGGACGCCCCCAGGATCGCCAAAACGTTGAAGATGTTGGATCCAACCACGTTGCCGACGGCGATCTCCCGGTACCCCCGGATCGTCGAAACCACCGAGGTCACCAGCTCCGGCAGCCCGGTACCGGCGGCCACGATGGTCAGGCCGATGATCAGTTCGCCGACGCCCAGCGCCCGGGCGATGGCCGCCGCCCCGTTGACCACCCAGCCGGTGCCCACCACCAGCATCGCCAGCCCCGCGACGATCAGCAGGAGCTGACGTCCCAGCAACCGGCCCGACTCCGGCCATTGCGGGCGGGAAATGAGCTCGCCCGACGCCCGAGCCGGTGCGTCGCGCCGGGCCATCAGGACCGAAGCGGCGACGTAGACCACAAGCCCCGCCACCAGGATCACGCCGTCGCCCCGGTCGATCCGGCCGTCCCGGCCCAGCACCGGCACGGCCAGGGCGGTGGCGATCATCACCGGCAGATCGCGGCGGATGACCTGCGAGACGATGGTCAGCGGGGCCGCGACGGCCGATAGACCCAGGATGGCCAGCACGTTGAAGATGTTGGAGCCGACGACGTTGCCCAGGGCCAGGTCGGGCTGCTCGCGCCAGGCGGCGCGAAGATTCACCGCCAGTTCCGGGGTGCTGGTGCCGAAGGCCACCACCGTCAGTCCGATGACCAGGGGCGACAGGCTGGCCAGGGCCGCCAGCCGCGCGGCGCCGCGAACCAGCAGTTCGGCTCCGGAGACCAGCAGTGCGAAGCCTGCCGGCAGAAGCAGAAGCGTGATCGCGTCCAGGCTCAGGCTCCCGGCCCGCCGGCGCAGCGCCGCCGCCCCGACGGGCGATGAACGTCAAAGAGTCGGGCGATCCGACCGCTCGCGGCGACCGACTCATTCAAACAGGTCGGTCCACCACGTGCGGCCCCGGCGGCCGCGCAGGTGCCGGGATTCGTCGTCGCCGCCGCGATCCGAGCCGACGGCGCCGTGCCCGGCTTCGTGGCGGTTGACCCGAGCGATGAGCTTATCCAGCTCCCCGCGATCCAGCCAGACGCCGCGACACTGCGGGCAGAAGTCGATCTCGATACCCTGCCGATCGGTGATCACCAGGTTCACGCGACACTTCGGACAGTTCACGTGGGACCTCCTCTCGGCGACGCCCTGGCGAGCCGGTTCGATCGGCCGGGCCCGCCCGCAGGTGTTCGTCAGGGTCGTTCGCGCGGCGGCACGCCGGCCTCGTGGACCTCCACGGTGCAGACCGGCGCCACGACCGAAGCCGCCCATGCCGGCCCGCCCGGCGTCGCGGTCCGCCGACCCATGAACGCCAGAATCATCTGCGCCTCGGTGATGTCGTCGACGCCGACGAGCCCGAGGTAGCCGTGGGCATCGTAAACCGCGGCGACGCGGGTGCCGGCCTCGGCCATCCGGCGGCGGGCCTCGTCCAGCGGCAGCAGGTGCGAGATCTCCGGGATGCTGCGGAGCATGATTTCCGAGACCGGCGGGTCGCCCGTAAAGCGGGACATGGCCTCCAGCACCTGTTCGCGCGACACCACCCCGGCCAGCCGGCGGCCGCGCAGAACGGCGAAGTCCGGCTGATAACTGGTCAGCAGGTAATCGACCACCCGGCTGAGCCGGTCGGTCTCGCGCAGCGTCAGGGCGTGCTTGTTGTAGGCGTCGCCGACCCGCAGCGTGTTCAGCAGCGTCCGGGCCTGCTCCTCGGCATAGGTCGCCGAGGCACCGAAGAACACGAACACGGCGATCACCGTCAGGATCAGGTTTCCGGCCATCAGGCCCAGCAGGCCCAACGCCCCGGCGATGGTCTGACCGGTCAGTGCCGCGATCCGCGTGGCGCGGCCGAAATCCATCACCAGACCCAGCAGGCCGCGGAGAATCCGGCCGCCGTCCAGCGGGAAGGCCGGGATCATGTTGAACAGCACTAGGGCGATGTTGGCCTCCAGGAGCCAGATCAGGGCCGCAGCCGCCGAGGGTTCGCCCCGGGCGGTCAGCAGCATCCGCGGGTCCAGATCGCCGGCCCGGACGCCGAAACCCAGCAACACGATCAGCAGGACCGCGATCAGGACGTTCACCGCCGGTCCGGCCGCGGCGATGACCAGCTCCTGTCCGGCCCGGGAGGGGTTGCGGCTCAGCAGGGCCACGCCGCCGATGGGCAGCAGCACGATCTCGCGCACGCCGATGCCGTAGCGCTGAGCGGCCAGGGCGTGGCCGAACTCGTGCAGCGCGACGCAGGCGAACAGCAGCAGCATCAGCAGCACGCCGAAGGCCATGCCCGCCGGCCCCCGGCCGCTCCAGTGTGCCGCGGCCAGCAGCAGGATGAGCACGAAGGTGGCGTGCACCTTCAGATCGATGCCCCGCCATGACGCGATGCGGTACGACCAGCTCATGTCGATGCGCTCCCGGACGCCTCGCGGCGCCGGACCCGCTTCCCACGGCCTTCGGCGGCGGCCCGGGCCGCCGGGCTTGCCGACCAGGCCGCGGCGATACCCCCGCGATCCCCGCTCAGCGACCCGCCGAGGCACGCCGCGCCGGCGCGGATCGCTCCGTCGGCACGCTCTTGGCTCCCAGCCCTCCGTCGGTCCCGCGGCGCAGGTCGCGCCGGCGGTTGAACTCGTCGCGCACCCGCCGGGCCATGCGCTCCAGGGCGGTCGAGGCCGCCGGCTCCATGTCGGCGTCCACCACCTCGGTCAACAGACGCCCGGCCGGGACGAGCTGCACCTCGACGAGGCAGCGGTGATCCACGCCCCCCCGCGGGCCGTTCAGGTCCTCCAGGAGCACCGAGACCCGCGAGATCCGGGCCCCGAAGCGCCCGAGGGCGAACTCGATACGACGGCTCAGCCACTCCCGCGCGGTGGGGTCCAGTTTCCCTTTTCGTGTCCGGATGCTGACTCGCATGGCGACCTCCTTTCGGCTTCAGCGAACCCGCTCTCAAGCCTCACGGAATGATACGTGCGGCACCGTCCATCGGTTGATAGAAAGCGCTTTTCAGATCCATCGAAAAAACCGATATATTAGCGACGTGACCTGGCTCAACTATCACCACCTGCTGTACTTCTGGACCGTGGCCCGGGAGGGCGGCGTCTCGGCGGCCTGCCGCCGGCTGCATCTGGCGCAGCCGACGATCTCCGGCCAGATCCGGGCCCTGGAGCGGGCTCTGGGACACCGCCTCCTGGAACGCCGCGGACGGGGGCTGGTGCTGACCGAGATGGGGCGAAGCGTCTTCCGGTACGCCGACGAGATCTTCACCCTCGGGCGCGACCTGATGGATGAGGTCCGCGGTCGGGCGGTCGGCCGGCCGATCCGTTTCGTGGTGGGCGTCTCGGACGCGCTGCCCAAGCTGCTGGTGCATCGCCTGCTGGCTCCGGTCCTGAAACTGCCCGAACCGCTGTATCTGTCGTGTCTGGAATCCGACACGGCGGATCTGCTGGCCCGGCTGGCCCGGCACGATCTGGACGTGGTCCTGACCGACGCGCCGGTGTCCCCGGCCACCGGCGTGCGGGCCCACAGCCACCTCCTGGGACGCTGCGCGGTGAGCGTGTTCGCGGTTCCGGCCGCCGCCGGACGCTACCGCAGGGGGTTCCCACGCTCCCTGGACGGAGCCCCCTTCCTGATGCCCGGCCCGGACACCATGCTGCGGCGCTCGCTGGAATACTGGTTCGAAACCGCCGGAATCCGACCGATGGCGGTCGGCGAGTTCGCCGATTCGGCGCTGCTGAAGGTCTTCGGCCAGAACGGCCTGGGACTGTTCGCATGCCCTTCGGCGGTGGAACCGCTCGTCGAGCGCCGTTACGCGGTCCGGGCCGTCGGCCGACTGCCCGGTCTGCGGGAGGAGTTCTACGCCATCTCGCCGGACCGCCGGGCGACCCACCCGGGGCTGGCGGCCATCACCCGGACCGCCCGCGAGGGGCTGCTGGCGACCTGAGCCGCGCGCGGAGTCCTTATATGTTGCCATGCAACACGTTATGGCGGTTTGCGCATCTGAGCCGGACGCGAAGGCATCCCGAAGACCCATGCGCTGTTCGTCCGGATACTTAAGCGTTTTTCTTGAGGCGGAGCGGCCGGCGCGGTAAACTGGAGAGACAGTCGCGGCGCAATCGAATGACGAGCAGGCGGCAGGCAGACGGCCTCCGGCCCCGAAGGTTTCGGACAGGGTTGCAGCCGACGATCCTTTCCTCGACCGGGAGCGAGGTTCCCATGATCCGGCATTCGGCGATTCTGACGGTCTCGATCCTGATCCCGTTGGCGACAGCCCATGGTCAGTGCGGCACCTGGGGGCCGCGCGTCAACCTCAGCAACGCCACCGGCTATTACGCGGTGGACTCCTGCATGGCCATCGACGCCGCAGGCGCCGTGCACATCGTCTATCAGCAGTTCCTGGACGCCTCCGGCTACAACTACTACGTCACCAACGCCTCCGGCACATGGTCCGCGCCGTTCCTCCTGGGAACCATGGGCGGCAAGGGCAGCCAGCCGATCGTGGTGATCACCCCCGACGGCCAGCTCCATGTTTTCTACGGCAAGAACACGCTCTACTGGCGGACCAGGCCGGTCGCCGGCGGCACCTGGAGCGCCCCGCAGCAGATCTCGGTCAGCCCCAACGACGGCTTCATCTCCGGCGCGACGGTCGATGCCGCCGGCGGCATCTATTTCGTCTACGGCCACCTTTTCGATTCCGGCGCCCCGGCCCGCAACGGCATCTACGGCCGTTACAAGCCCCTCGGCCAGCCCTGGGGAGCCACCGAGCTGATCTACGGCAACAGCCAGGACGGCAACTGGCCGCTCTGCAACGACATCGCCGCCCGGGGCCAGGACCTGTGGATCTCGATCGGCGTGGACAATGCGATGTTCTATAAGATCCGTCCGCCCGGCGGAGCGTGGCCGGCCGGCCGGGGCACGGTGTTCAACGAACCCGGCGCCGGCCTGCGTTTCGTGATGAACGGCCCCGCCGGCGAGATCGCCGCGTTGTGGACCCGGGAGCTCAGCTGCCCCGACCCCTGCGAGGAGCACCCCTGGTTCGAGACCTACGTGAAGTACTCCTACGACGGCGGCGCGAGCTGGACGGGAACGTTCAACCTCTCGAACATGACCGACGACATCGACCGCACCCCGCGCGGGGTCTACGATGCCGGAGGCAACCTGCACGTGCTCTGGGAAGGCTTCTGCTGCGACCACAAAGTGCGCATGCGCTACCGCGGCCGGGTCGGCGGCGCCTGGGGCCCGATCCAGCTGATGTCCCCCCTGGCCGGCGGGCACTCCTTCAACTCCATCGCCGCCTATGGTCCGACCCTGCATGCCACCTTCTCCCAGACCGGCACGGGCGTGGGACGCTACGACGTGGTTCACACGTCGATGGTCCTGACCGAGCCGCTGATCGGCGTGAACCCGGCCTCCTTCGATCGCACCGTCTGGATCGGACAGAATCTGCCGGACGACACCCTTTATGTCTCCAACGCCTGCGTCGCCACACTGAACTACGCCCTGTCGGACGACGCCCCCTGGCTGGAACTCGCCCCCACCGCCGGCTCGTCCACCGGCGAGGCCGACCCGATCACCCTCGCCTACACCGGGGTTTCGGGCCTGCGGGCCGGCGTCTACAACGCGGTCATCACCGTCACCGGCAACGCCCCCAACAACCCGGTCACCGTGCCGGTGCGGGTCACCGTCCGCACGGTCAAGCCGGATTTCGACGGCGACGGCGACGTGGACCAGGCCGACTTCGGCTCGTTCCAGGAGTGCCTGACCGGCGCGTTCGTGCCCCAGAACGACCCGGCCTGTCACGGCAGCCGGCTGGACGCCGACGACGACGTGGATCAGGACGACCTGGCCATCCTCCTGAACTGCCTCAAGGACAGCGGGCCGGATACCATCGCCCCGCCGAATTGCGCCGGGTAGTGCCCCGACCGGAGGGGCTTTCCAGGCGGCGTGGTAAAGCGGCTTCCGCGGGCCTATCCTTCCCCGGTGCGGCAGACGCACGCCGGCTCACCGTGGACGTCCCCCCGCCGGCCGGTCGCGTCGGTCGCGACGAGGCCGTGCCATGAACCGTCGAATCTTCCTGCGATCCGCCGCCCGGTCGGCCGCGGCCCTGGCCGGCCTGGGCATCGCCCGCCGCGGGCCCCCGGGCCAGACCTCCGTGCCGGTCGAGGAACTGCGGGGGCGCCCGTTCTCCAACGCCGCCGTGCTGGCCACACGCCCGTTCGGCCGCAGCGACGTGCGGTTGTCGATCATCGGGTTTCCCGGGTTCGCGGTGAACAGGCTCGAGCCGCAGCGCGTCGCCCGGCTGGTAGCCGAGTCCGTCGAACGGGGCGTGAACTACTTCGATGTGTCGCCCAGGTATGGCGATGCCGAGGAGCGGCTCGGGCCGGCGCTGGAGCCCTACCGCCGACGCGTGTTTCTGGCCTGCAAGACTGCCGAGCGCACCGCGGAGGGCGCGGCCGCCGACCTCCGGCGCTCGCTCGAGCGGCTGCGGACCGATCACCTGGAGCTCTACCAGCTTCACCACATCACCGACGTGGCCCGCGACGTCGATCCCGTGTTCTGCAGGGGCGGGGCCATGGAGGTGCTGACCCGGGCGCGCCGGGAAGGACGGGTCCGGTTTCTGGGCTTCTCGGCCCATTCGGTCGAGGCGGCGATGGCCGCCATGGATCGCTTCGATTTCGATTCGGCCATGTTCGCGGTGAACCTGGCATCGTTCCGCAAAGGCGGCTTCGGACCCCAGATCCTGGCCCGGGCCGTGGAGAAGGGCATGGCCGTGCTGGCCCTGAAGATCCTGGCCCGCCAGAAGTGGCCGGCCGACGACGAGCGCCGCAAACGCCACTGGCGCTGCTGGTACGAGCCGGTGACCGACCTGGACGAGGCCGAACTGTCCGTGCGCTTCACGCTGGACCGGCCGGTCACCTCGGCCCTGCCGCCTTCGGAGGAGTATCTCCACCGCGTGGCGATGATGCTGGCGCTGGACTACCGGCCGCTGGAGCCGGAGGACCAGACCCGGGCCGGGCGGCTGGCCGAGGCGCTGGATCCGATCTTCGTCCACGCCCCGGCTTGAGCCCCCCGCAACGGCGGCCCGACCGCCCGTCGCGGCCCGGCGGCTCGAGACGCGCCACCGGTCGACCTCGCCGGCCCCGCCCACCGGCCCGGCCCCTTCGGCCCCGCAGTACCCTCCGAAAAGCTCATTGCCGGATTCCCGCCCGGCGAGCACGGCCGTGAAAACTTTTTTCTCGTTTTTTTTGATCCAGCCGAGGACAACGATATATTCTAGAAGTGGCTCGATATTGTGGAAGATATGCCGTTGCGTGCAAGGCGCCCGAGCGGGAGGGGCGGTATGGACCGGCCCGTGAGAACCGCGTACCTGCTGCGCAGCAACTCCTTCATCTTCGGCTGCGGCACGGCACTCGTGGCCGCGGGCCTGTGGCTCCGGGGACTGCCCGGCAATGACGTTCTGGCCGTGGCGTACTCGCTGCCGGAGGACTGCGGCCGCTGCAGTGATCAGGACACCGGCGTCAGCGAGACCATCGAACACCAGGGATCGGTGATCCTTCCCGCCAGCGCCGGCGGCATGTACTGCAGCGGCTTCACTTTTCAGGTGGCCATGCGCGTGGCCCGGGACAGGGGACTGCTGGACGACAAGTCGGTTCAGGACGTTCGACGCTTTCAGAAGATGTGGTACGGCGCGTGGCCGGGTTCGGAGCAGCGGCAGTGCGCCATGGCCGTTGAGGAACTCGGCATCGGACGCTCCATTCCGCTTGAGAAGGCCCGCCCCGGCGATTTCATGCAGCTCTGGTGCGTCGGCAAGGGCGGCCATTCGGTGGTTTTCCTGGGCTGGGCGCGGGACGAGCATGGGCGCATCGTGGGATTGCGTTACCGCAGTGCGGGGAGCAGGAAGGGGATCGGGGACGGCGCGTCGCTCTTCGCCGACGTGTGGCCTGGGGTCTCGAACATCGATCGCGAGGCCGTGGTGGTCGCACGGCTCAACCGGCCGTGGTGGTCCCGGCTGCTTTATCCCTTCCTCCCCGGATAGCACCGTGATTCGGAGGAGTGGCTCGCATGCGCGCGACTCGATCGCAGGCTTTCACGCTGCTCGAGCTGCTCGTGGTGGTCGGGCTCATCGGCCTGCTCGCCGCCATCGCCGTGCCATCGGTGCGTTCCGCGAAGCGCAAGGCCCGTGATGCCTTTTGTGCCAGCAATATGAAGCAGCTGGCCGTAGGGCTGACCGCCTATGCCGACGCGAATCGCGGCTGTTTCCCCGTCAATTCAGCCGAATCGGGCCGGTTCTGGTACCTGGATTCGGCCATCGGCCGCTATGTCCGCGCCCCCCTGAAGGTCGGCCGCGCGGGCCGGCCCTTCCCGGCCGACGACCCCCGGACCAGCCTCGCCGGAGGCGTGTTGCTCTGCCCCGAGGATCTGTCCGATTCCGTCCGTTCCTATTCGATGAATCTTTATGCCAGCGGCGGCGTGAGCAGCTTCGTCCGCCGGAGGCTGGACGGAGAGAATCCGCCGGGACGGCTGTTCCGTCTGGATGGTCGCGTGCCGGCCTCGCGGCTGATGCTGCTGGTCGAGAGCTGGCCGGAACTGCCCGTGCAGAGCGACCAGGGCG
>CALLOB010000076.1 GCA_938005315.1 uncultured Phycisphaerae bacterium | reverse complement strand
GCGGATTTCAAGACCGCCACGCCACCATGCGCCGGACCGGGTGCGTGAGAGCTTGGGCGGGGCTGTTTGCGACCTGAACGGAATTTGCGACCTTCGGAGGGACGCGCTCCGTCGCGTCCGTCTCCGGCTCCGTCGCGTCCGCCTCCGGCTCCGTCGCGTCCGCCTCCGGCTCCGTCGCGGCCGTCTCCGGCTCCGTCGCGTCCGCCTCCGGCTCCGTCGCGTCCGCCTCCGGCTCCGTCGCGTCCGCCTCCGGCTGCGCGGAGGACCGTCGGTTGCCCGCTGGCGGCCTTTTTCGCGCCGGTTTTCGCGGCCCCGACGGAGCGGGGCCCTCCAGGTTTTCGCGGGCCCGACGGAGCGGGGCCCTCCAGGTTGTCGCGGCCCCGACGGAGCGGGACCCTCCATTCGCTCCGTCGCAAGCCGATGGAACCTTTCCCGGTCGTCACGGCGCTGTGGATTGCCGCTGAAACGGTCACGGACCCGGCCGCAGTGAGCGGTGAGAAGCCGCGCGGCCGTGAATCGCCCCGACATGTTCACCACGGGCACGAGCCCGGCAGCCGCCGGATCACGGCCGCGATGTTGGCCCGGTCCAGCGGGCCGCCGTCATGCCACAGATACGGATGCCCGTAGGAGGTGAACAGCTCGCGCCCGAGCGTCCGGGCCGGGTAGGCCCGGGCCTCGGCATGCCCGTCCAGGAATGCGATCGTCGCCCGCCCCTGCGACCCGGCTCCGGCCCCGCCGCCCCCGCCGGCGTGCCGGGTCGCGATGCGGTCCAGCTCGTTGAAATTGCCCTCGGGAAAGCTGGTGTTGATGTGCGTGAAGGGGTGCTCCTCGAACAGCATCATGAAGCCTGACGCGGGAAAAACGACCCGCTGCCCGGCCCTGAACGATCGCCGCTCCCTGCCGCCGGGAAGCGGATTGTCCAGCGAATCCGCCACGTAAGTGAAGCTCGCCAGGTTCTCGGGGCTGCGGTATCCGACGTAGGCCTGCAGGCCGTAGCTCAGCCGCCCGTTGCCCCCGCCCCCCAGCGGCGAATCCTCCGCCTCGCCGGGCGAGTCCGCCGGACAGACGTACACCCCCGCCTTGCGGACGTAGCGGAAAAGCGTCCCCCGGCCCGGCACGTCGGCCACGAACTCCGGGTCCAGGTGGTGCGGCCGGGTGTAGGCCGGCGTGATGCTGAACCCCACCAGCCGGTCGCGGGCGCCGTCCCAGGTCACCCCGGAAATCCGCGGCCAGGGCTTGCCGAACAGCCCCTGCCAGAAGAACAGGCTGTGCGTCCCCGGCAGGACGCGGTGATCGGCGACGTACAGATACATCCCCTTCATCAGCTGCGACGCGTTCGACCGGCAGGCGACGCCGCGACTCTGATCCCGGGCCCGCGACAGCACCGGCACCAGCACCGCGACCAGCACCGCGATCAGGCCCACCACCACGAGCGCCTCGATCAGCGACACGCCCCGCCGCGACCGCCCAGCGGTCCGCCGCCCCATCCTCGAACCGGCCGGAAGCTTCATACCGCCGCGTTTCCCTGACAAGACCTGAAGCGAATGGACCGACGCCCCGCGCGGGCCCCTCGTCCGGCACCGGCCGCCGCGCAACGCGGCCCCCGGCCCGCTCAGGGACCTGCATACCATCAGCCAAGGCATCACCACAATTTTATACCCGCCGTCGATGGCCTCCAAAGCCCCCATCCGGCCGGCTGATCCGGCCTGCAGCCTAAGGGGTTTGCCGCCCGGGGAACCGGCCGGTAGCATCGGCCCGCACGACAGCACGCCGCCCCCGCAGGCTCTGGCTGCCCACGCCGTGGATGCCCGGATCCCGGCCTGAGGCCTTTAGGAGCGGTCGCGGCGAGCTCGAAGCGGCTGAGGGGGCAAGGCGGGCCGGGCAGACGGGAGCGGTCGACTTGGCGTCCGACAGCTGGGCGATCGGCGTGGATCTCGGCGGCCAGAGCGCCAAGCTGGCGCTGGTGGACGGCGACGGCCGGGTGCTGCTGCGCGAACGGGTGCCGGTGGACGCCGGCTGGTCGGCCGGCCAAATGGTCGAAGCTCTGGCCGGCGCGATCGCCGGGCTGGTTCAGGAGGCGGCCGAGCGGTCGATCCGGCCGACCGGGGTCGGGGTGGTCATGCCCGGGTATATGGACGCGACCCGAAGCCGGCTTCTGTTCGCGGCCAACCTGCCAAAGCTCGGCGGGACGGATTTTCTGGCCGAACTCCGGGCGGCGATCGGTCTGCCGGTGTCCTTCGACGCCGACTCCAACGCCGCGGCGCTCGGCGAATACCGCTTCGGGGCCGGCCGGGGAGCTCGGCGGCTGATCGTGGCGGTGGTCGGCACGGGTGTCGGCGGCGGAGTGATCGTCGACGGGCGGATTCTGCGGATCCGCGAACACATCGCCGGAAGCCTGGGGCACGTGATCGTTGATCCGCGCGGGCCGCGCTGCGCCTGCGGCGCAAGGGGCTGCCTGGAGGTCTTCGCTTCGGGCCGGGCGCTGGAGCGGCTGGCGGCCCAGGCCGTCGCCAAGCATCCCGACAGCCCGATGGCCCGCCGGGCGGCGGAACCGGGCCGACCGACCGCTCTGGAAGTCGGCCAGGCGCTGGCCGAGGGCGACGAAGCCGCCGCGGAGGCGGTCCGCGTCTGCGGCTGGTGGCTGGGCGTGGGCGTTGCCTCCTGGTCTGTGATCTACCTGCCCGACAGAGTGGTGATCGGCGGCGGAATCGCCTCGCTGGGACCGGCGTATCTGGAGGCGGTGCGGGCCGGGCTGGCCGAGGTCGGTCAACCGAAGACCGTCGCGGGCATCACGGTCGAGCCGGCCGCGTTGGGCCAGGAGGCGGGGGTCATCGGCGCCGCGGCCATGGTGTTGCCCTCCTGAGACCCTATAATCGCCGGTAACCCCGGAGCGATCCGGCAGCCCGCGGTTCGACGCGGCGGCAGTTTCTCACCCCGGCCGGAGACGACCCGGCCGGTCGAGGCGAAGGGGCCTGGAGGGGTTTCCACGGAGCCGAGCATGCCTGTGAGCCTGACACCTGAGCAGTTGAACGCGTTGACCGCCGCGCCGGACGCCCACGGGCGTTTCGGACCTTTCGGCGGGCAGTACGTGCCCGAGACGCTGATGGAGGCGGTGCACCAGCTGGAGCACGAGTACGAGCGGGCCCGGTCGGACCCAGGCTTCTGGGAGGAGCTGGACGGGTACCTGAAGCACTACGTCGGCCGGCCCAGTCCGCTGTACTTCGCCCGCCGGCTGACCGAGCGCCTGGGCGGGGCGAAGATCTACTTCAAGCGCGAGGACCTCAACCACACCGGGGCCCACAAGATCAACAACACCCTGGGGCAGGCGCTGCTGACCCTGCGGATGGGCAAGAAGCGGGTGATCGCCGAGACCGGCGCGGGCCAGCACGGCGTGGCCACGGCGACCGCCGCCGCGGTGTTCGGCCTGGAGTGCACGGTGTACATGGGGGCCGAGGACGTGCGGCGCCAGCGGCTGAACGTGTTCCGCATGGAACTGCTGGGCACGAAGGTGGTGGCGGTGGAGAGCGGGCAGAAGACGCTCAAGGACGCGATCAACGAGGCCATGCGCGACTGGATGAGCAGCGTGCGCTCGACGCACTACATCATCGGCAGCGTCATGGGGCCGCACCCGTTCCCGATGATCGTGCGCGACCTGCAGTCGGTGGTGGGCCGGGAGACCCGCGAGCAGTTCCTCCAGCGCGAGGGTCGGCTGCCGGACATGATCGTGGCCTGCGTGGGCGGGGGCAGCAACGCGGCGGGCATTTTCGCGCCGTTCGTGGGGGACGCGTCGGTGCGGCTGGTGGGCGTGGAGGCCGCCGGGGAGGGGCTGGACACCGGGCGTCACGCGGCCACGCTGGCCCGCGGGGCCCCCGGCGTGCTGCACGGCATGTACACCTACGTGCTCCAGGACGAGGACGGCCAGACGCTGCCGGTGCACTCGGTCTCGGCGGGGCTGGACTACCCGGGCGTCGGGCCGGTGCACGCCCAGTGGGCCGAGTCCGGCCGGGCGGACTACGTGTCGGTGACGGACGCGGAGGCTCTCGAAGCCTTCACCGTGCTCTCGCAGACCGAGGGGCTGATTCCCGCGCTGGAGAGCGCCCACGCGGTGGCTCACGTGATGAAGATCGCCCCGCATTTCCCCAAGGACTTCTGCATCGTGATCAACCTGTCGGGCCGGGGCGACAAGGATTGCGTCGAGGTGGCCCGGCTGCTGGGCCGCCAGATCGGATGACGGATCAGGGTCGACCGCCGTCGACCGGTTTCCCGCAACAAAGGCCGGCGGGGCGTGAGCCGTGCCTGCGGTCTGCCAGGCAGCGTCGAATGCGCCCGCCTGCGCTCGCGGCCGGCGGGGGCGCCGGACGCTCCATTGCTTCGCGTCGTCGGACACTATCGCCTGGATCATCAGCCGCCCTCGCCGATCCGCGGCTTTTCCCGCGACTTGAGGGCCTGCTTCTCATTCCGCAGGGCGCCGGAATCGGCGGTGCGATCCGACGGCCCGCATCGACAGGAGGTTCTTGGCAGCGATGCCGGTCCGGTGGTAGCATTTTTCGCGCGTCCGGGACCGGCGTTCGCGCGGAGCCGGTCTGACGGGGAGTGAGCATGAGAGCATTGAAAGAGCCAACCGGCCCGCGGGCCGGGCACACGCGAGGTGAAATCATGTTGAAGCGACGGACCGACCGGCGGACGTTTCTGCGGGGCAGCCTGGCGGCGGGCGTGGCGGGCTGGGCGGCGCCGGGGCTGACGGCCCTGAGCTACGGGCGGGTGCTGGGGGCCAACGACCGGATCGCCGTCGGACTGATCGGCTGCGGCCACCGCGGGCGGTATCTCGTGGAGCACGGGATCAAGGCTTCGGGCGACAACGCGGCGGTCACGGCGGCCTGCGACATCCACAAGTCGCGGCTGCAGGACTACGCCGGCGTCGCGGAGAAGATGTTCGGCGCCCGCCCCGCCCTGTTCGCCGATTACCGCCGGCTGCTGGCCGAGGCGGACGTGGACGCGGTGATCATCGCCACGCCGGACCATCAGCACTGCGGGATGAGCATCGACGCGGTGCAGGCCGGCAAGCACGCCTATGTGGAGAAGCCGCTGCCGGGGCTGGCCTGCGACCTGCCGGAACTCAACCGGCTGTATGACGTCGTCAAGGCCTCGAAGGTGGCGGTGCAGGTCGGCACGCAGGGGGTCAGCAGCCCCGGCGCGGCGGCGATCAGGAAGGTCATCGAGGAAAAGCGGCTGGGGAAACTCTTCCGCATCGAGTCCACCGAGACCCTGCGGGCCCCGTACTGGGTCGGCTACACGGGTCCGGAGACCGAGGCCGACACCGACTGGAAGGCCTTCCTCTACAACCGCCCGGAGCGCCCGTTCGACCCGGTGATGCACGCCAAGTGGATGGGCTACAGCGAGCTGACCAGCGGCACGATCGGCGGCTGGATGAGCCACTTCGTGACCCTGGTGCACTTCGTCACCGGCTGCAAGGCCCCGGTGGCGGCGGCGGCCTGGGGCGGCAAGTACGCCCCGACGGCCGATCCGCGCTGCACCGCGCCCGATCAGACCATGGTGGTGCTGGAGTACGAGGAGGGCTTCCACACCCAGTTCACCAGCCACTTCGGCAGCGACATCGACAACGAGAAGACCCTGTTCATGTTCGAAAAGGGCTGCATCCGCTGCCAGTTCGGGCACAGCCCGGGCAACCCGGTGCTCTCGACCGAGGGCGTGGCCGACGACCCCAGGGCCGAGCCGCTGCTGGAGTCCGAGCCGCCCCATCCGCTGACGGCGCACGTCAAGAACTGGCTGGACTGCGCCCGCAGCGGCGCCCAGCCGGCGGCGAACATGGAGCTGAGCCACAAACACGGCATCGCCGTGGTGATGGGCGACCTGGCCTGGACGCTGAACCGCAAGGTTTACTACGACCCGGCCGGGCGGGCGGTCCACGCGTGAGCAGCGCTCACAGCCCGCGGCAGGCCTCGCGCAGGATGCCGATGCTGCGGGCATTGGCCTCGATGCTTTCGTCCGGCAGAGTCGTCCTCGCGTCCGCCTGGGCGTGTCCGAAGAAGCCCGTGGACCGCGGGTCGAGCCTGCGCCACGCCCCGG
>CALLOB010000075.1 GCA_938005315.1 uncultured Phycisphaerae bacterium | reverse complement strand
CCGCGAGGCCGTCCGCTCGACGAAAGCCTGCATCAGGAAGCCGGACTCCACGGCCAGCAATCGCCGCAGCGCGGCGACGTCCGGCGCGGTCCCGTCGCGGCCGGCGTCGGCGGCCAGCTCCTGGAGGTTTTCGGCCAGCCGGGCCACCGCGACCATCATTGCGGCCGGCGAGAGCTCCAGCCAGGCCGAAACATGACCGATGCGACGCAGCACCTCGACATGCTCATCGTCGCAGCGCCCCTGCAGCATGCCTTCCAGCCAGACGGTCAGAAGGCGGCGGATTTCCTCGACGCCGCTGCCGGTCGGCGGCGGGCCACCATCGGGGACGCCGGCCACCCAGTGCGGGTGCATGGCCTCGGCCAACCGGATCGCATGCGACTGAACGGTCGAGGCGGCGATGGCCGCAACGGGTCGATCCGGTTGTTTGATCCCCAGCCGTCTGCACAGCTCGTCGTATAGTGCTCGCACAGCCCCATGATAGGCTATGGGCGGTCGGTTCACGGAGCCCAACGAGCCCGACGGCCGGCAGCGTCGGCGGATCCCCGCCTGGGGGAGGACGTTCGGCGCGACAGTAGCATGACTGGCGTTGCCAGAGCCGATCGCCGACGGTTTTCCGCCAGAGTCGTCATGTTATTTCGATGTAGCTTCAATGATTATGCCTCGCACTGCAATTCATGAGTGGGATGTTTCCGTGAGACCTGCTCCAGGTGGCTGCCGGCCGGGGACGCAACGCCGGGCTGGAATGTGGCGCAGGATTCTGGTTCAATCGGCGGTGGTCGGAAGGTTGTGGCCGCCGTCCGGGCGAGCCGGTCGCGGGTGCCTCCGGCCGTTTCGTGGAAGGCGGCCGTGGGGAAGGGTGCCGCGCACCTTTTCGCACGGGGCGGGTTCAGGAAACCAGCTGTGTGCCCGTTTCGCACACGGGTGTCCGGCCGGACGGGAGCATGAGGATGTCGGAACTGCGGGAGCGGATTGAGCGACGGCTTCGTGAGCGGCTGGCGTCGGAGTTGCAGTCCTGTCCGGAATGCGAAAGCTCCTCGTCGTCGGGCATCGATACCGGCCCGCTGTTCAAGCATCTGGACGAGGTCATCGAGATCGTGGCCGCCGTCCAGGACTACTCGGTGGATCCGTACATGGACAAGGTTCGCCAGGTGGTCTGCTCGGCCTGTCGGCAGAAGCCTGGCGGCGAGTGTGCCACCCGGGACGACGGCCGTTGCGCGCTGGACCGTTTCTTTCCGATCATCGTCGCGGTCATCGAGAAGGAACTCCGCCAGGAAACCTTCTGACCGCTTCTGCCGTTAGCAGAAGCCACCGGAATCCGCAGCGAGCCGTGGGGGTCGGGCGGGAGGTCCGGCCCTCGGCTCAGCGGGCGCCGGGGCGCTTCTGCAGCACGCGCCGAGCAGGCTGAGTAGCAGGCGTCGGCTCAGTGGGCGCCGGGGCGCTTCACCAGCCGAAGGATGGCGGGCCGGCCAGATCGGCGAAGCGTTCGTGGCAGGCGATGCAGCCGGCCTTGATCCGTGCGAGGGCCTGATGGGCGGCCCGGGTGTCCTGGGCATCGGCGGCGACCCGCAGGGCCTCTGCGGCCTGGGCCAGGTCGGCGGCCTGAGCGTCGAAGACCTTTCGGTCCTCGGGACTCAGCTGCGAGTCCGGAACGGAAGCCGGGATGCGCCTGGCGGCGGCGGCCAGGACGTCGGCGGTTGCGGCCAGCCGGGTGAATCCGGACCGGCGTTCTTCGGCCTGGCGCTGCTGAGCGATCTCCTGAGGCCAGTCCTGGGCGGTCTGGGATTGCAGCGAACGCATGATCTTCTTGAGGGCGTCGGAATGGACCGCGTGGGCGACCCTGGACTGCTCGGTCGAGGCTGGTTGATCGGGACCGGGGGACTGTGAGCAGGCAACTGCCGCAAGGAGTCCGCCCGTCAGCAGCCACGGCGTCATTCGGTCATGCCTTCGCGCGTTCATCGGCACCGCCTCCAGGTCGAGTTGTTCGCGTATGAATTGAACCGTCGATCGATCAGCATAAACGATCACCGGCCCGCTGCTAAGCCCGGTTTCCACGGTCGGCTTGAAATCCCGCGGTCCACCGCGGCGTGCCGGGCCGGCGCCCCGGAGGTCTGGCCGTCCGGCGGCGGGCCTTGTAAGGGGCGGCGTGGAGCTGTTATGCTCTTGCCGCGCTGTTCAAGTGATGCTGCAATGTGGCCATCGGCGCTGCTCTGGCGGGAAGCGTGCCGGGGCTTTAGAATGCCGGCTCCTCGAGTCGGTGAGGCGGGCCCTGAGGCGTCAGGTCGGTAGTGTCGAACCGTCCGGGGCGCCCCAATCCAATCGATTCACAGGCGACGCCCGGATGGGACTCCCACAGCCCGACGGGTGTGGAGGACGGTGATGGTGTCATCTGTGTGGCGGTGTCTGGCGGGGCTGGCCGGCGTGCTTGCACCGGCGGCCCTGCTTCTGGGCGACGCTCCGGCCAGCCTGCCGGCCGACGCAGGCGTTCCGGGAGCCGATACGGCGCCGGCGTCGCAGCCGGCCGAGCCGTCATGGTTCGACGACGTGCGTCCGTTCAGTCTCGACCGTCCGACGATGACCGACAACTGGTTCGGCCTGGGCAAGCCGATGAAGGAGCTCGGGCTGGAGATGAAATTCTTCTGGCTGCACCACTGGTACGCGCTGATCAGCGGCGGCCTGGAGGGTCGCGAGGGGGCCAACAAGCCCGACGCGACGATGGACTGGTTCCTGACGGCGGATCTGGAGAAGATGGGGCTGATCCCCGGCGGCGAGATCCTGGTTCACGCCCGCCAGCAGTGGGGCGGATCGGCCAGCGGGCCGAACCAGAACAGCATCAACCGCCTGACCGGGGCGAATCAGCAGATCAACGACGACGCCGATGGCACCCGTTCGCTGCACATCGACCAGCTTTGGTACCGCCAGTGGCTGTTCGACCGCAAACTGGCGATCCAGCTGGGGCACCTGGACTACCAGACGATCATCGACCGCAATGTCTACGCCAACAGCGAAGACACGCAGTTCTCGAATGCGGCCTTCGACAACAACCCGGTGATCCCCAACGCCGGTCAGACCGGTCTGGGGGCGGCGGTCACGATCCGGCCCTGCGACTTCTACAGTCTGATCCTGGGCGTGGGCGACGCCCAGCGGGTGCTGTACCAGTCGGGGTTCCACACCACGTTCCACGACGAGGCCTGGTTCACCAGCTACATGGAGCACGGCTTCAAGCTCACGCTGCCCAGCGAGCGCGGTCCGCTGACCGGCAACTACCGGTTCGGGATGGTCTACAACCCGGTGCCCCGGCCGGTGTACCGCAGGGCGGATCTGCCGCCCCGGATGCGGGGCAACGACTACGGCTTCTACATGAGCTTCGACCAGATGCTGTACCGGGAGGGTCCGGCCGACGAGCAGGGGCTGGGGGCCTTCTTCCGCTACGGGTACCGGCATGACGATCTGCCCAACGATGCCGGAGCGGGTTTCTTCAGCCAGCACTGGTCCGGAGGCCTGGCCTACACCGGACTGGTGCCGATGCGCGACAAAGACGTGCTGGGATTCGCGGTCGGGCAGCTTCTGCCCTCCCAGCAGTTCCGCGACGTGACCGGCCGGCACCCGGGCAACGAGACGATCTACGAGCTGTATTACGCGATCCAGCTGACCCCGTGGCTGGCGGTCACGCCGGATTTCCAGTACATCGACAGTCCCAACGGCGGCGAGACGGTCAGTCACGCCTTCGTGGGGGGCATCCGGGTCCGGGCGACGTTCTGAGTCGAGGCCTCGTCGGGGCGACGAGGGTCGCGCGGGGAGTCTTCAGACAGCGGGCGGACCGCGGCGCCGGGCAGCCGGGCGCGGCCGCAGGAGACAACGCGGTGCGCCGCCGGGCGCCGGCCCGGGCGCCGGCGGGTCCGCGAACGGGCCACGTTTTTCGAGGAAGGAGTTCATTTCATGAGTGCCACTGGAACCACCGGTCCGGGTGACAGCCGCGTCTTCCCGCCGCCGCCGGAGCTGGCGAGCAAGGCGCACATCAAGTCGATGGAACAGTACCGCCAGATGTACGAGCGGTCGATCCGCGACCCCGAGGGCTTCTGGGCCGAGATCGCCGAGGGCTTCTACTGGAAGCAGAAGTGGACGAAGGTCCGCGAGTACGACTTCAACGGCGACATCTCGATCAAGTGGTTCATCGGCGGCAGGACCAACATCACCTGGAACTGCCTGGACCGCCACCTGGCCACGCGCGGCGACCAGACGGCCATCATCTGGGAGGGCAACGAGCCGGGCGAGCAGGCCCTCCTGACCTACCGGCAGCTGCACGCCGAGGTGTGCAAGTTCGCCAACGTGCTCAGGAGCCAGGGGGTGAAGAAGGGCGACCGGGTCTCGATCTACATGCCGATGGTCAAGGAGCTGGCGGTGGCGATGCTGGCCTGCGCCCGCATCGGGGCGATCCACTCCATCGTGTTCGGCGGATTCAGCCCCGAGTCGCTGGCTGACCGGATCGTGGACTCCGAGTGCCACGTACTGATCACCACCGACGGCGTCTTCCGCGGCTCCAAGGCGGTGACGCTCAAGGCCAACGCCGACGAGGCCATGGACATGGCCGCGGCACGGGGGGTCCAGACCCGCTGCTGCATCGTCTACGAGCGCGTCGGCCAGGACCGGTTGCCGGTGAACATGAAGCCCGGCCGGGACTTCTGGTGGGACGACCTGATGAAGGATGCCTCGCCGGAGTGCGAGCCGGAGTGGATGGACGCCGAGGATCCGCTGTTCATCCTCTACACCTCGGGCTCCACGGGCAAGCCCAAGGGCGTGCTGCACACCATCGGCGGCTACATGGTCTTCGCCGGAACGACCCACAAGTACATCTTCGACTACCACGACGGCGATGTGTACTGGTGTACGGCCGACATCGGCTGGGTGACCGGCCACACGTACATCGTCTACGGCCCGCTGTGCAACGGGGCGATCACCCTGATGTTCGAGGGCGTGCCCACCTACCCGGACGCCGGGCGTTTCTGGGACGTGGTGGACAAATACAAGGTCAACATCTTCTACACCGCTCCGACCGCGATCCGGGCGCTGATGCGCGAGGGCGAGGGGCCGGTGCTCAAGCGCGACCTCTCCTCGCTGCGGCTGCTGGGGTCGGTGGGCGAGCCGATCAACCCCGAGGCCTGGATATGGTACTACAAGTACATCGGCAAGGAGCGCTGCCCGATTGTGGACACCTGGTGGCAGACGGAGACCGGCGGCATCCTGATCACGCCGCTGCCCGGGGCGACGCCGCTCAAGCCGGGCTCGGCCACGCTGCCGTTCTTCAGCGTCAAGCCCGTGATGCTGACGCCCGAGGGCCAGCGGATCGAGGGGCCCGGCTCCGGCGTGCTGTGCATCGAGGAGCCCTGGCCGGGCATGATGCGCACGGTCTACGGCCAGCATCAGCGCTTCAAGGAGACCTATTTTACCACCTATCCCGGCCTGTACTTCACCGGCGACGGCTGCCGGCGTGACGAGGATGGCTACTACTGGATCACCGGCCGCGTGGACGACGTGATCAACGTCTCCGGCCATCGCATCGGCACCGCCGAGGTGGAAAGCGCCCTCGTCAGCCACCCGGCCGTGGCCGAGGCGGCGGTGGTCGGCTTCCCGCACCAGATCAAGGGTCAGGGCATCTACGCGTACGTGACCCTGGTGGTCGGGCAGGAGTACACCGACGCCCTCAAGAAGGAGCTGGTGGCCCACGTGCGCAAGCATATCGGCCCGATCGCCACGCCCGACGTGATCCACTGGGCCCCGGGCCTGCCCAAGACCCGCTCCGGCAAGATCATGCGGCGCATCCTCCGCAAGATCGCCGAGGGCGAGCCCGACAAGATCGGCGACACGACCACGCTGGCCGACCCGGGCGTGGTGCAGCATCTGATCGAGACGTATCAGAAGAGCGGATGACCGTCGGAAACCCGTGAACGGTCGCGGGGCGGCGCCGGTCGGCGCGCCCCGCGGCCGCTTCTCCCACGGGCGGGGCCTTCGACGGACGCAGGCGCGGCTGTGGTCCCTTCGTCCCTCGAGTCTTCGGAGGAACACTTCGCATGGCAAGCGATACCGCCGCTCGGGCGGCACCGCCAATGAACCGTGGGCTCGTTGTCGTCGGGGCCGTGCTGATCCAGCTCTGCCTTGGAGCGATTTACGCCTGGTCGGTCTTCACCCCGGCGCTGACCGAAGCGCCCTTTTCGTTCAGCAAGACCGGCACGCAGGTGATCTTCTCCGTGGGCCTGGCGACGTTCGCGGTAGTCATGATTCTGTCGGGCATCTGGCAGGCGCGGATCGGACCGACCTTCGTCGTCCGCGCGGGCGGCGTGGTGCTGGGCACGGGCTACATTCTCGGCGGCCTGGTCAGCATGAGCCTGACCGGTACGGCGGCATTCTACGGGATTCTGGCGACCGTGGGTCTGGTCGGCGGGGCGGGCATCGGGCTGGCCTATGTCGTGCCCATCGCCGTCGGCGTGAGATGGTTTCCGGACAAGAAGGGCATGATCAGCGGGCTGGCGGTCTCGGGCTTCGGGTTCGGGGCCCTGCTCTGGGTTTACCTCGGGCAGGGCCTGCCGGCCTGGACGCATGTCCGGTGGGACGGCCTCATTCCGTCGCTGGGCGTGGGCAAGGTCTTTCTGATCTACGGCATCGCCTTTGCCGTCCTGATGCTGCTGGGCTCGGTGTGGATGAAGAACCCTCCGGAGGGCTTCCGGCCGCCAGGGTGGAGCCCGCCGACCACCGGCGCCGCAGCCGGGGCCGGCGGGACCGGCGCGCAGCTCGACTGGCGGCAGATGCTCCGCACGCCGCAGTTTTACACCCTCTGGGCGATGTTCATGTTCGGAGCCCTGGCGGGCCTGATGGTCATCGGCGTCATCAAGCTTTTCGGGATCGACGCCCTCGAGGCCGGCGGCATGGACCACGAACAGGCCTCGCTGACCGCCGGCACCGCCATGGCCCTGTTCTACGCGCTGGCCAACGGCTTCGGGCGCATCGTATGGGGCACGATTTCCGACACGCTCGGCCGCAAGGCGTCGCTGTGCCTGATGATGTGCCTGCAGGGCGTGGTCATGCTGCTGTTCTTTCACATGGGCCGGACGCCCGCGCTGCTGTACCTCGGCGCGGCGCTGGTGGGTTTCAACTTCGGGGGCAACTTCGCCCTGTTCCCCGCGGCCACGGCCGACTACTTCGGCAACCGGAACGTGGGGCGGAACTACGGGTGGGTCTTCAGCGCCTACGGCGTGGGCGGGATCATCGGCCCGATCATGGCTGGCCGCTTCGGCGACGCGGTCGCCAACGAGGGCGTGGAGGCCTGGCACCCGGCGTTCGTCATTGCGGGAATCGCCTGTCTGGCGGCCGCGGGGCTGGCTTTGACGCTACGGCCTCCCAGGATCGCGTGATCCGCCCGGACGGGCCGCAGGGGCCCGGGGGAGTTCGATCGATGTCCGCCGCGGCACCTGCCACCGCGATCAACGGCATGGGCGACAGGACACGGCCGGCCCGCCCCTGGGGGGGGCGTCACGGCGGGCCGCCGTTTCTCATCTCATGGTGGGGCGCGAGCGTGCGACGCCCCGATGGTTTTCCGGCGGTGGGCTTCCCGGCTCCTCGCCGACAGGTCACGCGTACCCGCACACGCGGGAAAGGAACACCTCATGAGCAGCTTGTCCGGGAACTCTGTGGCCGCTCCCGCGGCTTCGAATCGGAGCGGATGGATCGTGACTCTCGCGGGCACCGGCATCAACCTGGCGCTCGGCATCCTCTACACCTGGAGCGTGATCAGCAAGGGTGTTCCCGAGGACTGGAACTGGTCGGAAACCGCCAAGTCCCTGCCTTACGCGGTCGCGTGCCTGACCTTCAGCCTGATCATGGTCCCGGCGGGCCGGATGCAGGACCGGATGGGGCCGCGGATCGTGGCCACCCTCGGCGGCCTGCTGGTCGGCGCGGGCATGGTCCTGGCCAGCTTCACCACCTCGCCGGTCGGTTACATCCTCGGCTTCGGCCTGCTGGCCGGAGCGGGTATCGGCTTCGGTTACGCGTCGGCCACGCCGCCGGCGGTGAAGTGGTTTCCGGCGGCCCGGACCGGCCTGATCGCCGGGGTGGTGGTTTCGGGCTTCGGCCTGGCCAGCGTCTACGCCGCTCCGCTGGCCCGGTACCTCACCGGCGCCTTCGGCCTGCCGGCGACCATGCTGTGGCTGGGCATCGGCTTTTTGGTCGTCGTGGTGGCGCTGGCGCAGCTGCTGAAGGTGCCCCCGGCCGGCTTCGTGCCTCCGGGCAGCGCGCCGCCCGGGCCCGGCGGGGCGCCTGCGGGGCGCGTGGACTTCACGGCCGGCGAGATGCTCGGGACGTGGCAGTTCTACGTGTTGTGGTTCATGTACGCCTGTGGGGCCGGCGCGGGCCTGATGATCATCTCCAAGCTGAACATGATCGTGGACGTCCAGGCGGGGCTGAAGCTGGGCTTCCTGCTGGTGGCGGTGCTGGCCGTCGGCAACGGCGCCGGCCGGATCGCGGCCGGAACGCTCTCCGACCGCATCGGCCGCAAGGCGACGCTGTTCCTGTGTTTCGTGGTGCAGGCGGTAGCGATCCTGCTGTTGTCCAGGGCCGCCGCGGGTTCGCTGCTGGCTGCGCCCGGGATCCTGGCATTCCTGTCCGCCCTGATCGGCGCTAATTACGGCGCCAACCTGGCCCTGTTCCCGGCGGTGACCAAGGACTACTACGGATTGCGGCACTTCGGCGTGAACTACGGATTCGTGTTCACCGCGTGGGGCCTGGGCGGCTTCATGCTCTCGCTGCTGGCCGGCAGGGTCTACGACACGTATAAGACGTTCGATTTCGCCTACTACTGCTCGGCCGGCCTGCTGGTGGCCGCGGCGCTGGTGACGTTCGTCGTCCGGCCGCCGCGCCCCAGGTCCGAAACCGCCGCGTCCTGAGCCCGCGCCGCCCGGAACGAGGCCGTTGCCGGGCACAACGGGGCCCTCGTGGCAGGGCGCGGGTCTGTGCCCTAAGATGGTTCGCGTGAGCGACCCTATCCCGCACAGCAGCACCATGGTGCGCCGGCGCCTGGCGGTCCGGGGCCGGGTGCAGGGCGTGGGTTTCCGGCCGTATGTGTATCGTCTGGCCGCCGGGCTGAAGCTGGCCGGCGTGGTCGGCAACGACGCGCGCGGCGCGTTCATCGAGATCGAGGGGCCGGCCGCGGCGGTGGTCGGCTTCATCGAAAGGCTGCCGCGCGAGCTGCCCCCGCTGGCGGTCATCAGCGGCATCGAGACGACGGACCTGGTCGTCCGCGGCGAGACGACCTTCCGGATCGACCGCAGCGCCCGCGACGGCGTGCAGGACGCCGAGATCACGCCGGATGTCGCCTTGTGCGCCGACTGCCGCCGCGAGCTGTTCGACCCGGCCGACCGCCGCTACCGCTATCCCTTCATCAACTGCACCAACTGCGGCCCGCGCTATTCGATCATCCGTGAGATTCCCTATGACCGCCCGAACACGACCATGGGCGCCTTCCGCATGTGTCCGGCCTGCCGGGCCGAGTACGACGATCCGGGCAACCGCCGTTTTCACGCCCAGCCCAACGCCTGCCCGGCGTGCGG
>CALLOB010000074.1 GCA_938005315.1 uncultured Phycisphaerae bacterium | reverse complement strand
AAGCTGCGGGCGGGCGGGAGCGTCACCGCAGGCGCCTCGGCTGGTGCCACCTGGGCGTGATCGTGGGCAAGCCACCAGGCATCCAGTTCATTCGGTCTTTTTCCTCTCGGCGCCGGTCGGCCTCAGGTGTCCTGCCGCGTGCTCCTGTAAATCGAGTTGACGGTGGTTGCGGACGGGTTGGTATAGGTTTTCGGATGTGGCCCACGCCAATAGCGTCCGATAACAACAGGCCCTGCAGCGTGCAGTGTGGGATTGGCGCGCCGGGCGAATCCAGAGAGACTCGAACCCGGAAAAAGTTCACCCACAACTCAACCGGCATAGGGTGAATACCGAAATCCAACTTGTCGCCGCGATAGGGTGAATGCCCGAAATCGAGACGGACGTCCGGACGGCGATTGAGGGGAAATGGAGCGGGATCGAGCAAAAAGCCAGGCAGATTCAGTGAAACGCCCGGCGGATTCGACGCAGAGGTTGGAAGTGACATGTGGAGCCGGATGACCGCGACCGAGGTTTCCTGCCGACGGCATGGTGCCTGCGGTTCGTCGGGGGTCCGGTGGCCTGGATGCCGGCGGTGGAAATGAGAAGTGCGGGCTCAGGCGCCCAAGAGGCGGTTCGCCAGGACCGAGCCCGGCCGCAAGCCCAGAGCATGATTGCCCTCCACGAGACCGTCTGCCCGAAACAGACCATCCGATCGGCTTGAGGGTGCAGGGCGGCCTGAGGACCGGTCCCGGGTGCATCAGCCGGACAGGAGTACCGGGGTTGTCGTCGGACCGGCACCTCGCGGCCCCCGGGGCCTTGCCGATCAGGCGGATTCACGGAGCGGGAAGGCAAGGACGCGTCCTGCGGGACGTGACAGGCAGGGGACGGAAGCGGGGAAGCAGGCAGGGAGAGAAGCAACCGGGAAGGAAGCGGCCGGGGGGCGAGAAGAGGCCCGGAAGGTGGAAAGGACGGAGGCGGAAAGGGGCGGCGTTCGCGGGGCGAGCGCGGCGAAGGTCGTCCGCGGGCGGGTCCGGGCTTCACGTGCCGTCCGGCTCGCCAGGACTGACCGGGCGCGGTTGTTTTCCGGAAGGGGACGGAAAGGCCGTCGGCTGAGCGGGGGTGTCAGATGGGGGACGACCCGTTCAGCAAGCGCGAGAGTCGGTACAGAGCTTCATCTCTCTGGGCGGGGCCGACTCTCGCGCCCCTGACGGCCTGTTCCAGCAGCGCGATCGACCGATCGTACGTCGCCCGATCCACGGGAAACGGATGCCCGTCTTTGCCCCCGTGGGCATAACTGAACGTGGCCGGGTCGGCCGGCGACCATCGCCGGCTCACATCCTGACGCGGCGGCGACACGCCGTAAACCAGCTCTGCAATCAGGGCCAGACTCCGGATCGTCCGCGGTCCGACGCCGGGGATGCGCAGCAGCCCGGCGAAGTCGGGCGGCTGGTGGTGATGAGCCAGGCTCAGTACGCGATGCAGCCGGCGCGGGTCGATGTCGGCCGGCAGGACGGCGTGGTGACGCGGCAGAAAGAGGCTTTCGCCCACGGTGATCTCGCGCAGCAGCCGGTCGGGCCGCATCCGGGCCAGTTCCGCGGTCAGATCGCGTGCCCGGACGGCCTGGGCCGCGGTCATGTTCAGCAGGCCGGCCGGGTCAGGCACCGGGTCGGAAGCCACGGCGTGATGGGGCTCGCAGACGAAGTCGGTGACCGTGTTGCCCAGCCAGTGATAGCGCCGGGCGTAGCCGGAGGCATCGTTCATGCCCTGCTGCACCACGCACCAGTCGCCGGCGTCGGTGAAGAAGAAGAAATGGGCGTAGATGTCGAAGCCGTCCTGCACGGCGCTGCTGTCCACTTTGGCCGAGAGGCGTGAGGCGTGGATCAGCCGGTCGCCGGGCAGGGCCCGTCGCTGGGCGATGCGCTCGATGCGTTGCGGCGTCTCGCGGGAGACGGCGCCCTTGCCGCCGGCCACGTGAATGCCCAGCCCGCCGCCGGACCGCCGGTAGGCCTCGGCCACCGCCCCGCAGGTCACGGTGGTCAGGCCGCTGGAGTGCCAGTCGAAACCCAGCACGCAGCCGAAGGCCTGGAACCAGAACGGGTCGGCCAGCCGCTCGAGCATCCCGGCCGGCCCGCGGTCGGCGACGATCAGCTCCACGATGGCCCCGGCCAGCCGGTGCATCCGCTCGAAAAGCCACCGCGGAGCCTTGCCGGTGTGCAGCGGGAGATCGGCGATCCGTCGTCGCATGGCGGGGTTTCCCTGCAAGCGGGCTGCCGGTCAGAGGCTCAGCCCGCGGCGGCGTGTTC
The DNA here is from genome assembly GCA_938005315.1 of uncultured Phycisphaerae bacterium. Lineage (GTDB taxonomy): Bacteria > Planctomycetota > Phycisphaerae > UBA1845 > PWPN01 > CALLOB01. The sequence goes on along the minus strand of CALLOB010000074.1, from coordinate 40,817 downwards.
CAGAAACGCCGCCGGCAGCATCTCGATCAGGTCTGTGGCGGTCATCGCGACCTGTCCGAACCTCGCGGCGGCGTGATCGCCGGCCCGGCCGTGAAGGTGAACGCCCAGTACCGCGGCCTGGAAGCACGACAGTCCTTGGCCGATCAGGGCGGCGATCACCCCGGCCAGCACGTCGCCGCTGCCGGCGGTGGCCATGCCCGGGTTGCCGGAGGTGTTGCGGTACAGCCGCCGGCCGTCGGTGACGGTGGTGCCGGCACCCTTGAGGACGACCACGGCGGGCTTGTCGGCCGGGCAGCCGCGGTTGAGCACCGCCGCGGTCTTGCGGGCGAAGGCTTCGCGGTCCTGCTGGACGTCCTCGGCCTTGCAGCCCAGCAGGCGGGCCAGTTCACCCGGATGCGGTGTGAAGACCATTTCGGCCAGATTCCTGCGGGTCACACTGTCGGGGGCGTCGCGTTCGGCGACGGCCGCGAGGTTCAGTGCGTCGGCATCGACGACGGCCGGCATCGGGGCCTGGCCCCGCAGCGATGCGATCATGTCCCAGAAAGCCCGGGCGTAGTCGGGCGGTCCCTGGCCGGCGCCCGGTCCGATGACCAGCACGTCAGGTGCCGTCCGGGCCCCGAGAATCCTGGCGGTGCCGGCCGGTTCGAGCTGGCCGGAGGGTGTCTGGGGCAGGGGCACGGTCATCAGGCAGGGATGAAAGCCGGCGACCGTCGGCTGCGCGCAGGCCGGCACGGCGACGGTGACCAGTCCCGCGCCGGCCCGCAGTGCCGCCATGCCGGCCAGCGCGGGGGCGCCGGCCATGCCGATACTGCCGCCGATCACCAGCACCCGACCGAAGTCGCCCTTGTGGGCATGGGAATCCCGTTCGGGGAGTCGGGGAAGGTGAGAGGACGAGTCCTTTTCGGGGAGCATGGCGGCTCCTCTCATCCGGTCCGGCGACGTCGGGCCTGCCGCGTCGAGGCCGTCGGGCCCGGCGGCGGGTTGCGGGGCGGACCGGCGGCATCGGCCCCGTGATTCGCGGTACCCGCAACGGCCGTTCGTCCGATCAGGGCAGCCAGGTAGCCGGCACCGAAGCCGTTGTCGATGTTGACCACGCAGACGCCGGCGGCGCAGCTGTTGAGCATGGTCAGCAGGGGTGCCAGGCCGCCGAGGCTGGCTCCGTAGCCGACGGAGGTCGGCACGGCGATCACCGGGCAGGCCACCAGCCCGCCGACCACGCTGGGCAGGGCGCCCTCCATGCCGGCGCAGACCACGACGGCGACGGCCTTCTGCAGATCCTCGGCGCAGGCCAGCAGGCGGTGGATTCCGGCCACGCCGACGTCGTAGAAGCAGCGCGTCGGCTGGTCCATGATCTCGCAGGTTTCGCGGGCCTCCTCGGCCACGGGCATGTCGGAGGTGCCGGCGCAGACGATGGCCACGTAACCTGGCGCCGGGGCCTTGTCGGCCTGCTGCCGGACGGTGATGGTTCGGGCCATGGGGTTGTAGCGGGCCGCGGACACCCGGCGGCGGACGGCCCGGGCGACCTCGGGTGAGGCCCGGGTGGCCAGCACGTTACCGCCGCCGGCCAGGCGCCGCTGCACGATGGCCACGACCTGCCCGGCCTGCTTGCCCTCGCAGTAGATGACCTCCGGGAAGCCGCAGCGGATGCCGCGGTGATGATCGACCTTGGCGAAGCCCAGGTCCTCGAAGGGCATCTGCCGCAGGTCGGCCAGGGCGTCGTCGACGGATCGACGGCCGGCGCGGACGTCGGTGAGGAGCCGGCGGAGGCGGTGGGCGTCCATACCTTGCATGATAGCGCCGCCGTCGCCGGCACGCCAGCGGCGTCGCGGTCGGTTGCGGCCGGTTGTGGCCGGCGGGTATCATCGCGGTTTTCGACCCGGACTTGTGTTCTCCCTGAGGAAACCCGCGATGTACCGCGTGCTGATCACCGGGGCGATCCACCCGGTCGGCGTCGAGCGTCTGCGTGCCGAGCCGGACCTGGAGGTCGATTTCCGCCCGGACCTGCCGATGCCGGAGATCCTCAAGATCATCCGGCCCTTCCACTGCATCGTTTCGCGTTCCGAGACCGACGTGACCCGCGAGCTGATCGATGCGGCGGCGGAGCTGAAGGTGATCGCCCGGGCGGCCGTGGGGGTGGGCAACATCGACATCCCCTACGCGACCGAGAAGGGCATTCTGGTGCTCAACACGCCGGGCAAGAACACCAACTCCGCGGCGGAGCTGACCGTGGGGCTGCTGCTGGCGGTGGTGCGGCGGATTACGTCGGCGGATGCGACCATGCGGGCCGGCGGCTGGGACCGTCACCGTTTTCAGGGTGTCGAGCTGTGCGGCAAGACCATCGGCATCATCGGGCTGGGCAATGTCGGTCATCGCGTGGCCCGGTTCTGCCAGGGGTTCGACATGCGGGTGCTGGCCTGCGACCCCTACATTCCGGAGGAGACCTTCGCCCGGCACCGGGTCGAGCGGGTGGATCTGGAGGCGCTGATCCGCCAGTCCGACATCGTCAGCGTGCACGTGCCCAAGAACGGCGAGACCACGGGCATGATCGGGGCCGCCGAGCTGGCCCGGATGAAGCCCGGCGTGGTGATCCTGAATGCCGCCCGCGGCGGAATCATCGACGAGGCCGCCCTGCTGGCGGCGCTGCGGTCCGGGCATGTCGCCGGGGCGGGCATCGACACCTTTGAATCCGAACCGCCGGTCGATAACCCTTTCGCGGCCCTGCCCAACGTGGTGCTCACCCCGCACATCGGAGCCTCCACCGAGGAGGCCCAGCTTCGGGTGGCCGAGTGCATCGCCGAGCAGGTGCCGCGGGCGTTGCGCGGGGGAATCGTCGATTACCCGGTGAACATGCCCCAGGTGCGGATGCTCGAGGGCGACGAGGCCGCCGCCGGCATCGTGCTGTGCGAGAAGCTGGGGGCGTTCGCGTCCCAGTTCATGCATTTCACGCCCGAGCGGCTCACGATCTCGCTGCGCGGCGACCTGGCCGGCCACGACGCCACGCTGCTGCGGCTGGCGTTTCTGCAGGGTTTTCTGGCCCCGAGGCTGCCCTACGTCAGCTACGTCAACGCCGACCTGCGGGCCCGCAGCATCGGCCTGGAGGTGGCGATCAGCGACATTCCCGAGGACCGCGGCTCGCGCAGCGCGGTGACGTTCGTCTTCACCGGCCGGGGGGAGCGGTTCACCATCGGCGGCGTGGTCTTCAGCGGGCCGCACCCGCGCATCGCCCTGATCGACGACTTCCCGTTCGAGGTCGAGCCGTCCGGGACGTTCCTGGCGATCCGCAGCGAGGACCGCCTCGGCGTGGTCAGCGGGATCGCCGGCGTGCTGGACGAGCGCGGGGTGCTGATCCAGCGCTTCGAGTTCTCGCACTCCAGCCGGCTGAAGCAGTCGATGTTCCTGATCCGCGTCGGGCGCAAGGGGCTGTCCGATGAGGTTCTGGAGGCCCTGCGGGGCCGGCCGCACATCACCCTGGTGCGCCGCATCGAGCTGTAGCGCCCGGCATTCCCGCCGGCTTACGTCGACGGAACCTCGCCCGGCCGTGCGAGCCGTTGCGCCGGCCGGATTCGTGCCCGGCCGCGGGGACTTCCGTGCCGTCTTTTCGCGCGACCCCCGGCTGCGGCCTCAGGCTCTCAGCCGGCCGGGGCGGTGGCCCCGCCGGACGGGCTGGTGTCCGCCGGACGGGCCAGCCGATCGAGTTCCCGCAGGGCCTTTTCCATCCGCCGCAGGGTGTCCATGGTCCGTGGGGTGAACAGCCGGCCGGAAACGGCGTTCATGAACTCCCGCAGCGGCGCCAGATCGGCCGGGGTCGGCCTGTTCCCGACATTGGCCCGCAGGGTCAGCTGCGAGAGCGCCCAGTACCGCGTCGCGGCCTCGGAGGGTGCGTCGGCGTCGAAGAGCCGGGTCTGCAGGCGGGCGATGAAATCCTCCTCGGCCAGCTCCGGCCGCCAGCACCGCTCGCGATAGAGGTACTGATGCGCGAAAAACGGGACGTCCCACGGGTCGAAATCGCGCGGATGATCCACGCCCAGCCGTCCCCAGCCCTCCCAGGGGTTGCCGAAGCCCTGCCCGGGGTCGTAGCTGGTCACGATGCCGGCCAGCACGCGCTCCGCCGGTTCGGGCGCCTTCATCGAGCCGTGATATTCCATCATCGGCGCCACGATGTGCCAGCGCAGCACGCCGGGATACAGCTCCGTGGCCCGGTCGCGCAGGGGGTCCCCCCAGCACCACCACCAGAACACGCGCTTCGGGTCCAGCCGGCTCATCCGCCGCAGGTACTCGGGGTTGTTGAATTTCCCGATGGCCACGGCGAACTCCATCCCGGGCCGACGGGCATGCACGGTGCGGATCAACTCGATCAACATGTCGCACTCGGGCTCCCAGGCGGCGGTCTCCGCCCCTTCGCCGGTCGGCTCGATGTAGAAGCCGTCGAAGTCCTCGAAGGCGTCGAGATAGGCCAGGTAGTAGTCCCGCCCGCGGGCGTAATCCTTGCCCACGGCCTTCTCGTGGTGCCAGTTGAACCAGCCTCCGCCGATGAGGAACTTCATATCCTCCGCCCGGGTCAGGTCGATCAGTTCCCGGACGTTGCGGTCCGAGGCCAGTGCGGTGCCGGCGTACTCGCCGGTGTGGCCGGCCACCGGAAACCCGTCGAGCCAGAACCAGTTGCGGTTGAGCGTCAGCTCGGAGTTGAACAGCAGCGCCCGCTTCCAGGAATCCAGCGAGTCGTGCGCCGACCAGCAGGGCAGCATGTAACTGCCGCGGTAGGCCATCGCCGGAGTCATGGTCACGTCCAGCGGCGCGTCGATCCACCCGCGGCGGCCGGAGGCACGGAGGCGGTAGAACACCAGTTCCTGGCAGCCGTGCTTGACCGCGCGGGGCGTGCGGCCCTGGACGATCACGAAGCGCGAGCCGTCGTGCTCTACGGTCCGCAGGCGGAAACCCTCGTCGCCCAGGTCCGAGCTCTCGTCGGCCGCCTGCGATCCGAGCACCCTGGCGATCCAGGGATTGTTCTCCGGCGTGCCGCACAGGACGTAGGTGCCGTGCCCGGAAGGCTCGGCGACCACCGGCCACTCGACGCCGAACGAGCGCCCGAGGTAGCGATTCAACGTGGCCCGGGCCAGCCGGGCGGTGCGGGCGTCGCCGGCCGGAAGAACCAGCCGGCAGGTCGGGCGCCCGTCCGCCCACGCCTCCAGTGGATCTCCGACCGCCGGTACACTGCCGCCGGCCAGGCAGGCCGCCAGAATCGCCCCGAATCCGAGTTGAAGACCCATGGGCTCACCTCCATCCGGTCAAGCCGGGGTTTCACGCGCCGGTCGCGCGAAGTTCGCCCGGTCAGGGTATTCGACCAGAATAAGCCGTCGACGAACCCGACGGCAAGCGTTCCCGGCTGATGCCATCCCTTCGAGACGCATTTCCGTCGGGCGGCCGGTCGGGTATAAGTAATACAGGCCGGCAGCCCGGTGCGGGGCATTTCCCGTCCGCGCCCCGACGCCAGGTCTGTGGTTCATCCTCATTCGGCGCGGCATCGCCGCGTCTGCACATCCAGACCGGGAGGAACCCATGCGGCGTTCTGAAAGGATCTCTCCGGCGACGGGCACTTCGTCGATTCTGACGGTCATCGGGTTGCTGCTGGCGGCTCAGTCCGCGCCGGCGGCCGGCGGCGTGCATGGCCATGCGCGGTTCGAGAAGGTCAAGGGCAACCCGGTGCTGGGCTACCAGGAACTCTACGAAACCAACCTGTTTCTCTCGCCCGCCGATGACAGCCTCGTGGGGCCGTCGCGGCGGCTGGGCACGACGGTCTATAACGGCGGCTGCCAGACGGTGACGACGCACGACGGGGCGTTCTGCATCGACAGCCTGCCGGCGGCGGGCTATTCGATCCTGGTCAACCAGCCGCTGTTCTATGTCGCCCCTCGCGTCGTGCCTTATGTGGTGGTTCCCGAGGGGGCGTTCATTGAGTTGAACATCGATCTGGGCATCGACTACTCGACCTACTTCAAGAGCGACTGGACCGGGCCGGAGAACCGCTGGTACCAGACCTTCGTGGCCACCGGCACCGGCATCCGGGGGGTGGAGTTCAGCTACGCGGGCAACAGCCCCGCCAGCGTGTCCGTGGCCCTGATGCGCGACAACGGAGATCCGGACGTGCGGAACTGGCCGGTGGTCGTCGAGCGCGTCGACCCGGACGTCGGGGCGGTGACCGACAACTGGGTGCGGTTCCGCTCGCAGGAAGCCCCGACGGACGCGGGCCAGACCTACGCGATCCGGCTGACGGCCAACGGCGGATCCGGGGTGATCCAGCCCTACAAGCGGAACAAGGACCCCAACAGTTACGTCGGCGGCCGGGCATACAACTCCGCGGGCACCCCTCAGAACTTCGACATCAACCTGGTGGTCTTCAGCGACAACGACGGCACCGTGGTGACCATGAACAAGCGCACGCAGGGCCTGGGCCAGCTGCTGGAGGGCAACTTCTCGGTCAAGTGGGGGCAGACGTTCACGGCCACGCAGGCCAGTCTGGCGGCGGTGGACGTCTGGGCGTCCGGGGCCAACCACATCTGGGACCTGACCTTCACCTGGCGTATCCGGGAGGGCGGACCGGGCGGGCCGCAGATCTCTCCGACGAAGAAGACGGCCGCGGCCTATCAGAGCTTCGGCTCGGGCCTGCACGGCGTCAGCTACGACCCCAACGAGGTGCGCCTCACGGCGGGCCAGACCTACTTCGTGGAGTTCGAGACCGTCAACCCGCCGATGGGCTCGCAGGGTTTCAACCCCTACATCATGGACACCGACAGCTACGACGGCGGAACCGGCTGGTTCTGGAACGGCGCCGAGTGGATTCAGCGCCCGACGCAGGACGTCTCGATGACCATTCTGGAGTATCGGCCCATCGGACCGCGGATCCAGCTCAACCCGACCGCCATCGTGCGCAAGCTGCACCGCGGCGGCAGCCTGCCGCCGGAGAACTTCACCGTGACCAACATCGGCAACGATCTGCTGGTCTATACCATCGCCGACGACGCCGCGTGGCTGGAGGTCGATCCGACCGCCGGCGATTCGGCCGGCGAACCGGACCTCATCACCCTCACCTACGACGTGGCATCCCTGGGCGTGGGAACGTACCCGGCGACCGTCACCGTGACCGCTCCCGGGGCGACCAACAGCCCGACCGGCCTGGCGGTTCAGGTCATGGTGCAGACCGTGCCGCCGGACTTCGACCGCGACGAGGACGTGGACATCCGCGATTTCGGCTTCCTGCAGGCCTGCTACTCCGGTCAGGGCATTCCGCAAAACGACGCGGCCTGCGCCGACGCCCGGCTCGACGGCGACGGCGATGTGGACCCCGACGACCTGCAGATCTTCCTGAGGTGTTTTTCCGGGCCGAACGTGCTGCCGGCCCACGACTGCGCCCCGGTCCGCTGAACGCGGTCCGCCGCCGGCCGCGCGACGTGGGCCGGCAGCGACGGCAAGGCCCGCCGCGGGCCGGCTTTCCCTCGGTCGTTGAAAGCACTGCCCCGGCCGGCTTATGCTCGGCCGGCCGTCGAGCGCCGCACCCACGCCCCGGCGGGCTCGCGTGGCCGTTGTGTCTTTCATCGGACGGAAGAGGAGGTCATGAGACATCACGCAAGTCTGATCAGTCTCCGGATCCTGCTGGTACTGACCGTCGCAGTCTGCGTGTCGCCCGTCCGGGCCGGTCTGCGCATCGCGATGATCGATCCGGCGCCCTCGCCCGGTCCTCGCAACGCCGCCGGCGCCGCTTTCGCCGCGACTGTCGGCGAGACCGCGCTGCTCCGGCCGCACGAGCACGGCGGGCTGCAGGACGCGGACCGACGCCGGGCCCCCGAAGAGTTCGACGTCGTGTGGTACCACGAGGGCGACAACCCCGTGGCCGGGTTTCCCGAGGCGGCGATCGACGATCTGGCGGTCTACGTGCGACAGGGCGGGGCCGTGCTGCTGTCCGGCGCGGCCGGGCGGCTGCTGACGCGGATGGAACTCGAACCGACGACCCCGCGGGTTCTGGCTCCGGCGTCGGAGGGTTACGTCTCCGGGCTGGTGGTCGTGCCGGAACAGCGCAACCACCCGGTCTTCGCCGGACTGGACACCTCCGCCCCGATTCTGCTGACCAGCTTCGGCGGAAACGCCCTGGCGGACTTCTACGGCACGCCGGGTCCCCATGGCACGCTCCTGGCCGACGGCAACGCCGGTCCCGGCGAGCGGCCGGTGGTCGAGTACACGGTGGGCCGCGGCCGCGTGATCTTCGTCGGCTGGCGGCTGCCGGATTTCAGCACCGCCGGCGATGCCCATCGCCCGAACCTGGAGCGTTTTTTCCGCAATCTGCTGGAGTACCTGTCGCAGCGGAACACCAACCGCGCCCGGCTGATCCCTCCGGCCGGGCGGGCAGATTACCTGCGCGTGCTGGGGGTACCGTTTATCGTCGCCTTGGAGCCGCAGGAGTTCCGGGTCGCGCCCCAGCCGGCCGAACACGGCGTGGTCGTGCTGGCCGGCCGGCCGCTGGACGGCAACATCGCCAAAGACGGCCCGTACTTTGTCAGCCAGTGGCCGGCCGAGGAACGCACGGTCACGGCTCAGGCGGTGACGCTGTGCGAAGGCCAGAAGCCGGTTTCGGTGTTCCTGGAGCAGCAACGCGCCGAGCAGAACGAATGGGACCGCCAGGACCGCCAGAAGCTCGCCGGCGCCCGCATCGTGACGCCGAAGGTCACGACCCGGCCGGCACCGCTGCGGCCGGAGGTTCAGGTGGAGCCCGAGCAGAGCGTCCTGCTGGGGCGTTCGGCGTTCATGGCTCCCGGAGAGGGCACGGGCGACGTGACGCCGGTCTACGAGCCGCTGGAGGACGGGGGTTTCCGCATCACCGGCGGCCGGCGCCCGCTGAACCGCATGATCGTGCAGGGGCAGAACCGGATGGTCACCGGCGACGTGCCGCTGTTCCGCATGGAAACCGGCACGGGCGCCGGCTGCTACGCGCAGGATCGCATCTATCCGCTGTGGCCGCGTCCGGACGCTCAGAGCGGCCAGGCGACCCCCTGCCTGGGCACGCTGCGGCTGGGAGTGGCGTCAGGGGACGGCGGCACCGTGTGGCTGCACGAGCTGGAGTCGGTGACCACGACGTTTCGTCCGGGCTACACCGCGTATGAGCTGGCGGGCCCCGGCGGGGCCTGGAAGGCCTCACTGGTCGCGGCCCCGTCGCTCAACGGCCATGGCATGATCTGCCGGATCGCGTTCGACCGCGAGGTGGTGCTCCGTTGGCGCTGCGGCGGTCTGTGGTGGCTGCCGGGCGAGCCGCAGGCCAACCGGGTGGAGTTTGTCGGGCGCGCCGCGGAGATCTCCGAGCCGGGCCTGCCCGACGGCCTGACGGTGGCCGGCTGCAACGTGGAGGGCGATTTTCAGCGGGTCAGCGGCCCCGGCGGCCAGGAGGCCGAGTTCACCGCCGGGGCTCCCGGCCGGGTGTTTCACGTAGCCGCGACGTGGGGCATCCTGCGGCACGACGAAGACCTCGCCGACCGCACCGCCGCGCGCCTCGACACGCCGGTGACCGCCGCCTGGGGACCGGATCTGGACCGCATGAAGCAGGCGTGGCGGGCCTGCTTCGTGGAGGACGCGTTGCGCCCGCGGGAGCGGTTTGCGGAGCTGATCGCGGCACCGCAGGAGGCCCTGGAGGCGACCTGCAACCTGTGGGACCGGCGTCGCGAGGAGTTCCGTATCCGCACGCCCGATGTCCGGCTGAACGCGCTGATCAACTGGGAGCGATGTCGCAGCGCGTATCACCGCAAGGGACCGGGCCTGTACCTCGGCGAGATCTGGCAGATGTACTCGCACATCTCCACCGGCTGGTACGGGCTGCAATGGGGCGGCGACCACGAGGCCGCGGCGGACAACCTGCGCCTGTACGCCGCCTTCCAGACGCAAGACGGCTTCATTCAGTGGGTCTCGCCGTCGCTGGTGGGCTTTCTGGCCGAGAACAACACGCCTTACTGGGTGGATCAGGTGTGGTGGCACTACGCCTGGACGGGTGACCGGGCTTTCGCCGCGCAGATGTGGCCGGCGGTCCGCAGGGCCGTCGCCTGGCAGTGCCGTCAGAACGACCCCGACGGCGACGGGCTGTTCCAGGACTGGTACGAGTACTGGAACTGCGACTCCAACGGCAAGGGTCCCAAGGCCGCCGCGCCCAGCGCGATGTCCTGGGCGATGTTCGACCGGGCGGCGCGGCTGGGCGAGGCCGTCGGGGACGCCGCCGCGGCCGCGGAGTACCGCGCCTTGGCCGATCGGACGCGTGCCGCGGTGTTCCGTGAGCTGTGGCGCGAAGAGAAGGGCCGGCTGGGGTCGATCGGCGGCGACGGCATCTGGCGGGGACACGGGCAGACCTGGGAGCAGTATCTGGCGATCAACGCCGGCCTGCTGGAGGGCGAGTCCGGCCGCCGGGCGATGCGCTGGCTGGTGTCGCACTACGGATTCGAGCCCCGTCCGGGCGTGAAACTGCTGAGCAACAGCGACTGGTTCCCGATCCGCTGGAGCACGCAGTGGGTTCCCACCGGCGACACCATGCTGGCGGCCCTGGCGGGCATGAAGTGCGGCGACGTGGCGGTCTTCTGGCCCTTCGTGCAGACGGCCGTCGGGTCGGCGTTCCGCAGCGAGTTTCCCGGCATCGGCATGGGCATATCCAACTGCGGCGCCGGCGGCGGGGACCGCGAGGACGTGGATTCGGTCGATCCCTACGTGCACTGGGCCGTGCGCGGGTTGTTCGGCGTCGAGCCGGCGGTGCATGAGGGACGGATCGACATCTGTCCGGCGTTTCCGGCGGACTGGACGGAGGCGTCGCTCCGCACGCCGGACCTCGAATACGCGTATCGCCGCGAGGGCGACCGGGCGACCTTCCGGATCCGCACGCCGCGGCCGCTGGTCCGGCGCGTCCGGGCGGCGTTCGGCGGGCCGGAGGTGGTCACGGCGCCGGAGACCGAGTCGCTGGTCGTCGTCGCCGTGCCCGAGCCGCCGGCCCCCCCGGGGGCGCCGGACCACCCGCCGACGATTCTCGCGGAGCAGCAGCCGCCGACGCCGCAGGAGCAGGGCGCTCCGCTGGAGGCCGGTGACCGGGAGCGGCTGGTGGTGTTCGATCTGGCGGCGGCGTGCAATACCACGCTGGAGAGGCTGATTCTGACGCCGTTCATCTTCGATTACGAGGGGCTGCACGAGATCCCCGGCGTCAGCGCCCCCAACCCGCAGATGCTGCAGTACTGGTGGGGCAACCCGGGCATCGCGATTCCCCCTTCCCCGCGGGCGCTGGAGGCCTCCAACGGCGTGCCCTTCCTGACCGTCGGGCGGCCGAGGACCGGCCGTGATGAACCGCCGCCGGACCTGTTGGCCCTGTCCAGCTGGCCGCCCTGGCCGCTGCCCGGCGCCGCGACCATCGAGGTGGGCATGCGCTGCCGGCGGCTCTGGCTTCTGCTGCAGGGCTATGTCCACCCGATGAAGAACTACATCGCCAACGGCGAGGTGGTGCTGATCTATGCCGACGGGTCGCGCCACGTGGAATCGCTGGTGCCGCCGTTCAACCTCGACTGCTACTTCCAGCACTTCGCCCGGCGCGGCGTGCCTGTGCCGCGCGGCCGCGTGGCCACGCCGCACGGCTGGAGCTTCGTGCCCGGCGGGATGATGAACCCCCACGCCGACGCCCTGGAGATCCCCTGCGATGCGTCCAGGGTGCTGGCCGCGGTGGAGATCCGGGCGACCTGCACGGAGGGAGTGATCGGTGTGGTCGGCATGACCGCCCTTGAAGCGCCCTGAGCCTTCCTGCCGGAGGCGGAGCCCGGGGGGTTCGTCAGGTCCGGCGGATATCGTATGATGAAGGTATCCGGGCGGCCGGAGGTTCCGCGAGGCGATGCTGCCGGGCGGACCGCGGGCTTGACGTGGCCGGCCGGCCAGGGAAGCAGCCTGATGGAAAGCCGACTGCGGTTTCACGGCGCCGCCCGCGAGGTGACCGGCTCGATGCACCTCGTCGAGGCCGACGGGCACATCATCGCCATCGACTGCGGGCTGTTCCAGGGCCGCCGGGCCGAGGCCAACCTCCGCAACCGCTCGTTTCCGTGCGATCCGTCGGCGATCTCGGCGGTGCTGCTGACCCACAGCCACATCGACCACTGCGGCAAGCTGCCGCGGCTGGTGCGCGACGGCTTTGCCGGCCCGGTGTTCGCCACGCCGCCGACGGTGGATCTGGCCGGCGTGATGCTTCGCGACTCGGCCCACATCCAGGAGGAAGACGCGGGCTACTGGAACAAGAAGCGCGTCCGCCGCGGCGACGCCCCGATCGAGCCGCTCTACGGGCTGGCCGACGTCGAGGCGACGATCCCGCATCTGGTGCCGCGGGCTCTGGGCGAGCCGTTCGAGGTCGTGCCCGGGGTGAACGCCGTCTTCCACGAAGCCGGACACATGCTCGGCTCGGCCGGTGTGTGCGCGCGGATCGACGACGGCGACGGCGCCCCGCTCACCGTCACCTTCACCGGCGACCTGGGCCGGCCGGGCATGGAGATCCTGCGCGACCCCGAGCCCCTGCCGGCCTGCCACTACCTGGTGATGGAGAGCACCTACGGCGGCCGACGCACGCCCGCGGCCGAGGACATGCGCGAGCAGTTCGCCGAGATCGTCAACCGCACCGTCGAGCACGGCGGCAAGGTGATCGTTCCCTCGTTCTCCGTCGGGCGGACCCAGGTCATCGTGTACAACTTCCACCGCCTGGTGCACGAGGGCCGGATCCCGCGCCATATCCCGCTGATCGTGGACAGCCCGCTGGCCGTGGAGGCCACCGAGGTGTTCCGGCGGCACCCGGAGGTGTTCGACCTCGAGGCCGCGATGTTCAGCCGCATGAACGGCGACCTGTTCTCCTGCCCGCACTGCGAGTACATCCGCAACGTCGAGCAGAGCAAGGCCCTGCACGACCGCCGCGAGCCGATGATCATCATCTCGGCCAGCGGGATGTGCGAGGTCGGGCGGATCCTGCACCATCTGAAGAACAACATCGAGAATCCCCGCAACACCGTGCTCATCGTCGGCTACCAGGCGGCGCATACTCTCGGGCGGCGGCTGGTGGAGAAGGCCCGGCGGGTGAAGATCTTCGGCGAAATGTACGCGGTGAAGGCCCGGGTCAAGGTGCTCAACGGCTTCAGTGCCCATGCCAACCGCGACGAGCTGCTGGCCGCCGCCGAGCCGCTGGCCGGCCGGGTCCGCCGCGTCTTCCTGGTCCACGGCGAGCCCGACCAGTCCGAGGCCCTGGCCACCGGGCTGCGCGAACGCGGCTTTGCCGACGTGCAGATCCCCGAGGCCGGCCAGACGTTTCCCCTGCGGTGAGGTCGCCCGCGCCGCCGGCAGGATTCGCCGGCCGGGCCTTCGCCGCACGGCCTGATGCGTTTCCGGCCCGGTCGAACGGCGTCCGGCTGCCTCGAACGACGGTCGGAAGGCGTTGGGGGTATGATGATGACGGCGGCGACGCGCCGGCCGTCGGTCGATGCCGAACCCGGGGCCGGCCGGAGATCGCGAGGCGATGAAAACCGTAGTGGTCTACAGCGGCGGGCTGGACTCCACGGTGCTGCTGTATCACCTGCGGCACCTGGGGCACGAGCTGCGGGCCTTGAGCGTGGACTACGGCCAGCGGCACCGCCGCGAGTTGGCCGGAGCCGAGGCCGTCTGCGGTCTGCTGGGCATCGAACACCGCATCGCCGACCTGCGGTCGCTGCGCCCCCTGCTGGCCGGCAGCGCCCTGACCGACGACCTGCCGGTGCCCGACGGCCACTACACCGAGCAGAGCATGAGGGTCACCGTGGTCCCCAACCGCAACATGATCCTGCTGGCCGTGGCCATCGGCTGGGCGATCAGCCGGGAGTGCGGCGCCGTGGCCCTGGCCGCTCACGCCGGCGATCACGCCGTGTACCCCGACTGCCGGCCGGCGTTCGCCGAGGCCATGGCTCAGGCCGCGGCCCTGTGCGACTGGCGGCCGATCGCCGTGCTGCGGCCGTTCATCAAGATGACCAAGGCGGACCTGGTCCGCAGGGGAGCCGGCCTGGGCGTGCCGTTCGAGATGACCTGGTCGTGCTACCGCGGCGGCGATCTGCACTGCGGCCGCTGCGGGACCTGCGTCGAGCGTCGCGAGGCCTTCGCCCGCGCGGGCGTGCCGGACCCGACCGCCTACGCCCCCGACGCCCCGCCCATGCCTGCTGTGCCGGGTTGACCGTGCCTTCGGCGGACAGGGTGCCCGGGGGCCCGCCGGCGGCGTACAATGACGCCCGGGCGGCCGGCGGCAGGGGTTTGTGGTCCGGCCGGGGCCGGCGGGAGCGCGACGATGAACGAACCGAAGTACCTGGGCAAACCGGTGAACCGGCCCATCGAGGCCGTCGATCTGATCGAGTGGTCCGGCGGGCCGATCGAGGTCCGGCTGGACTGCACCGAGTTCACCGCCATCTGCCCGGTGACCCGCCAGCCGGACTTCGGCCGCCTGGTGATCGCCTACGTCCCCGACCGCCATCTCGTCGAGACCAAGAGCCTTAAGCTGTACCTCTGGAAGTACCGCGACGAGCCGGCCTTCAACGAGACGGTGGTGGACCGCATCGCCGGCGAGCTGTTCGAGCAGATCCGCCCGCGATGGCTGCGGGTCGAGGGCGTGTTCCAGCCGCGCGGCGGCATCCATGTCACCGCGGCGGCCGAACGGGGGACCAGGCCGGCATGACTATCGCCATCCGCCGCATCACGTTCTGCGCGGGCCACCGGCTCTTCCATCACGAAGGCCGCTGCGCGCACCTCCACGGGCACAACTACGTCGTCCATTTTCACGCCCGGGCCGACCGGCTGGACGCTGTGGGCCGGGTGATCGACTTCGGCGCGCTGCGCGACGCCCTGGGCGGCTGGATCGGCGAACACTGGGACCACGGTTTCATCGTCTTCGCCGGGGATCGCGAGGCCCGGGCCGCCCTGTCGGCCATCCCCGGCCAGCGGCTGTACGTGCTGGACGTCAACCCCACGGCCGAGAACCTCGCCGCCCATCTGCTGCACGTCGTGGGTCCGAAGGTGCTGGCCGGCACGGGCGTGCGGCTGGTCCGCGTGGAGCTCTGGGAGACGGAGAACTGCTGCGCCGCGGTCGCGCTGGAAGGTCAAGACGGTTGAAGACCTATCGGGTCAACGAGATCTTCTATTCGCTGCAGGGCGAGGGCGTGCGGGCGGGCACGGCGGCGCTGTTCCTGCGGCTGGCGGGTTGCAATCTGCGCTGCACGCAGGCCGCGCACGGCTTCGACTGCGACACCGACTGGAGGACCGGCCGGCCGATGACCGCCGCGGCGATCGTCCAGGCCCTCAAGAGCGCCTCGGCCGAATGCGGCTGGGTGGTGATCACCGGCGGCGAGCCGGGACTGCAGGTCGATGCCGCGCTGCTGGCCGCGCTGCACGACGCGGGTCTCAGGCTGGCCGTCGAGACCAACGGCACCATCGCCCTGCCGCCGGGTCTCGACTGGATCACCGTCAGCCCCAAGGTTCCCGAGGAGCAGCTCGTCCAGCGAACCGCCGATGAGGTCAAGTACGTGATGTCCGCCGGCATGCCCCTGCCGCGGTCCACCGTGCGGGCCGATCACTACCTGCTGTCGCCGGCCTTCCGCGGCGGCGGGATCGACGCCGAGGCCCTGGCCTGGTGCATCCGGCTGGTGCGCGAAAACCCCCGCTGGCGGCTGACCTGCCAGTATCATAGGCTCTGGAACATCCCCTGACCGCCGGACCGTGTGGTCGCCGGCGGTCCTCATGGACCGGTGAAGATCGACCGGGCCAGGTAGGTGGTATTGCCGCGCTCGTCGGTCACGCGGACGGTGACGATCTGCTCGCCGGGTTCCAGGTCGTCGATCTCGAACGAGAAGGCCTCGACGGGCGCGTCGATGATCTCGTCCTCGCTGACCAGCGGCCGCCAGGTCTCGCTGCTGTTGACGCTGCAGGCCGCCTCGGCCAGCGGCGAGAGAGCGTCCTCGGCCACGACCCGGGCCGACAGGCCGCGCGGACCCCGGGCCCGCAGGTCGTCGAAGCGCACCTTCGGCGGCGTGTTGTCCACGATCAGCGGATCGCTGATCCGGGCGTCGGTCAGTTCCGTGCCCGCCGGGTTGCCCGGGGCGTCGCTGGCCACCACCCGGACGAGGTAGGCCCCGTCGCCGACCGTCCGCGTGTCCCAGATGTGCGGGCTGCTCTCCAGCTCCCTGGCCAAGCGGATCCAGCGCTGGGTGCCCGCGGCGCGGAAGAACACGTCGAACGAGAGCTTGTCCTGGTTGGGGTCCTCGGCCTGCCATTTGACCACCCAGTGCGACTGCGGCGCCGGCGGCCCGCCCTCGGGCATGGCGAAGGCCCCGGCCAGCTGCTTGACCTTGGGCGAACTGCCCGGGTTGTTGGCCTCCTCCGCCACCGACACCAGCTGCACCGACCTGATCTCCGGCGGACGGTTCTCCTCGATCCGCGGGATGATCAGCCGCCGGAGCACCGGGGTCGCATCGGGCACCGAGGTCTCGAACGTCAGCCGGTACTGCAGGAACCGCGCCCCCGGCGAGGAGATCAGCTGCGGCGTGGTCGCGTCCATCTCCGGCGACCAGTCGTCCCAGCCGGTCGATTCCTCCTCCGAGACGTTGCCGCTGCGCGTCGCGACGGTCAGCTTCGTGCCGGTGGGTATCTCGGCCGTCCAGCGCAGGCGACCCCACTTGACGATCTGCCCGGCGTCCAGCGGCTTGCTGACCAGGGTTCCGCGGGCGGCGCGGTCGGTCCGGATCCTGACGATGCTGCCGGCGTTGGCCGTGCCGGCCACCAGTCCGCCGTCGTCCAGCCGGATCAGGCAGGCGGCCTGCTGCGGCTCGAGCCGGGCCAGCATGGTGGTGCGGTCCTGCCCCGGCGATACCGCGTAGACCCGGCCCTCATCGCCGGTGGCGGCGTAGATCGTCCCCTCGGCCTCGGCCAGCGCCAGGATCATCACCGGCTGGCGGAAGATCTCGGTCACGAAGCCGCGGGTGTCGATGCGGTAGATGGCGTTGCCCGTGCCCGGAGCGGCCGAGCCGGCGGCCCGTGTGGATTGCCCTTCGCCGCCGCGCTGCGACTGGCCGACGATGAACATCCGCGGGCCGTCGCGCCGCTCGGGGCGGGTGCCGTGCCCAGGAGTCGTCGAATCGACGGCGGGCCGCCGGGGGCCCGGTTCGCCCGCCGGACGGGTCTCGGCCGGCGGCTCGGAAGTTTCGCCGCCGCGATCCGGCCGTCCTCCGGGCTTGTCGGCCATCGGGCGTCCGGGGCGGGCGCGATCGGCCGCCGCCGTGGCGGCGTAGAGATTGCCCTGGTCATCGACCACGATCGCGCTGATTTCCGACTCGGCGGCGTCGTACATCACGTACATCGCTCCGGTTTCCGGGTGGATCCGGCAGACCAGGCCCTCCTCGTCGGTTCCGGCGTACAGCATTCCGTCCGGTCCGAAGGCCAGGCTCAGGATGTTCCTGGGCTTGAGGTCCGCCAGCACCCGTCCGTTCAGGCCGTCCGGCTCGATGCGGTGAAGCTGTCCCTCGACGCCGGTGGCCGCGTAGATCTCGCCGCCCGGGCCGCGGGCCATGGCCCAGACGTAGGTCGCTGCGGCCGGCGCATGGAACAGCGTCGCCCGGCCCGAGCCGTCGATCGCGAAGATCTTCGCCTGCTCGCCGCCTGCGGTGCCGACCAGCAGCCGGCCGTCGGCCGCGAACAGCAGCGACATCGCCGCCACGCCCTCCGGAAGACGCGCGAACGGCTCGGCCTTGTCGCCGTCGATGCGGTAGATCGCGCCCTCCGGGCCGGTGGCGGCGTACAGCCGGCCGTCGGAGGCCTGGGCCAGGGCATTGACCGCATCGAACCTGTCGCCGGCCTCCAGCAGCCGGTCGATCCGGCGTCCCAGCATCAGTTCGCCCTGGGATGTGGTCACCAGGTTGTCCAGCTTCCCGGCGGTGAAGTCCGAGGGCTGTTCGTGCGTCCAGGTCGCGGTCTTGACCGCCACCGCCGGTGCCGCCGACACCGCCAGGGCCAGGCCTGCCAGGGCAACAGATCGCCGGCCGTCGATTCGCATCTGAAGTCCTCCACGGACACCGCGCGCCCGCGCGGGCCACGGGTTCATCCGTTCCATGCCCGGGCGGCTACTGGTCCGCCCGGCGGTCCACCGCGATGGTGCCGGTCCACTCGCCTCGCGCCGTGAAATCCGTGGGCACCTCGCGGACCAGCGCCTGGCGATAGCGTTGCACGTCGCGCCGCCCGCTTTCCTCCATGATCCGCGCCCGGAAGGAGGGCAGGGAGGGCATTTCGACCGCCCGCCACGCCAGCCCGCCCTCCGGAACGCCCAGCCGCAGGTACACGCGGTCGGATCGCACCGCGGCCGCACGGTTCAGCGCCGCCAGCAGATCCGCTGCCGACTCCACGCGGAAGAGATGGCCTTTTTCGGCCCGCAGGGCCGCCAGATGACCGGTCGAGGAGGTCAAGGTGATCGGGTACGTGCCGTCGGGAAGATCCGCCGGCAGCTGCAGCTCGTAGTGGGCCCAGCTGTAGGGCGGATGCGAGCGCGGATGGAACCACCTGGCCCGCAGCCGCACGGTTTCGCCCGGCTTGAACGTGCTGCGCGGCATGAGCACCTCCTCCAGCCGGGCGAGCCGGGCACGCGGCTCGACCGCCGCCTCCATCCGCACCCGTGCGATCCGGTGCCGGCCGAAGGGACTGTCGATCAGCAGCATCGCCGGCATGGCCGCGTCCATCGACAGGGCGAAATCGCCCTCCAGGCTGGTCATGTCGGCCGCCCGGAACGTGCCGAGACCCTCGAACTCCGTTTCGACGCTGTAGCGGATGGTGTGCTCCGGGGGCAGGGAACTGTGGGCGTAAACCGAGGCCGAACCGGCCAGTTGGATCAGCAGCGGCGTGTAAAGGGGGTCGAACGCCGCCTCGTAACGATAGATCTGCCGGCCGCGGTCGTTCTCCACCGCGACCTCGACCGGAATCATCGCCGGTCGCGGTCCGCACTGCCCGAACACCGCCGCGGACTCGTCTCCCCAGATCGTCCCCACCGTTCGCAGCGACGCGCCGATCTTGATCGATCGCATCACCGACGGAATCACCGCATGCACCACGCCGGTGGCCAGCGGAACCTCCGTCCAGCCCACGCCGTCCATGGGGTGCCCGAAGCCCCACACCCGGTCGCCGTCCACCTCGGTGCAGGTGCCGAACCCGGTGATCTCCATGTCCCCGGACATCAGCACCAGACAAAGCGCCGCACCCGGTTCCAGGACCACGTCGGCCCCGGCCTGGCGTGTGGCCGCCCCGGCCGAGCCGGACGCCACCGCCGCAAGGCCGTGCCGTTGAAACAGGGCCTGGACGCGCTCGAAAGCGGCTCCGGAGGCGCCTGCCACCATCAGCGGGGCCCGCAGCGGACTGAGCTGGCCGGAGAGGCCCGGCTCCGCCGGCGGCGGCCCCGCCGCCGCCGACGGGCTCGACGGGCCGTTGAATGCCGCGTACCGGCAGCCTTCGGCCAGAGGCCCCTGGCCGGTGCGGGCGATCAGCGTCTCCAGGTCGATCCCGCCGCCAGCCGCCGGTGCCGAGGCCGGGGCGGAAGCCGGTGCCGAGGCCGGCGCATCGCCGCCATCGTTCCGCCGCGGACGCCGCGCCGGATCCCGGACCCGGCCCACCTCCAGCATCTGCGCGATCGGCTGCAGGCCGCAGATCGGATCCTTGCTGAACGGCCACCCGTAGGCCACCGCCCCGATCATCCGCTCGCGGCCGTCGGCTCCGCGGATATAGCAGGGCGAGCCGCTCATGCCCCCGATGATGCCGCTGTGCTCGAGGTTCAGCCCCCAGCAGCGCACCAGGATGATGTCCTGCCGCGGGTTGAAGGCGTTGCGCAGGACATCCAGGATCTCCAGCTCGAAGGTGTCGATGCGCGTGCCCTGAAGCACCGTCCGGCCGAAGCCCCTCATGCCCGGCCGCAGGTCATCGACCGGCAGGTAACGGTCGCGATCGATCCCGCCGGCGACGGCCGCGCCGACGGTCAGGCCCAGCGCGGCGGCCAGACCGGCCGCGAACCGTCTCAGGCGACTCATCTGCCACATCTTTCTGCTCCTGAAGAGCTTACGGCCGCCGCGCGGTGGGCGGGAGCGAATCGCCGCCAACGCGTGCGTGCCGCCGGGCGTCGCTGGCCCCCCCCTGGCCTGCGGTTGGGGTAATGTAGCCCGCCGGGCACCCGCCCGCAACGATGCCGCCGCCGGATGGGGATTTCCCGATCGCCAGGGGCTGTTTTTTACCGGTCCTGAACTGATTTCGCCGCCTGCGACGGACGATTTGTTGTTAGAATGTGGTCTGGAAGTGCCTAGCGGTCGATGCCGCCGAAGCGGCGATCGGCCCCCTGGCCCGCGGCGAAACCCGCACACGGCAGCGGCGGATTTCGCCATCGGCCGGGCGACAGATGCACGAGGCGCATGGCCGAGAATCTTGACGTACTGCACGCAGTGCAGGCGGCGCTGGGGTATTCGTTTCGCGACCCGCAGCTTCTGGTTGCCGCCCTGACTCATGCCTCCACGGCCGACTCCCGGCTGCACAGCAACGAGCGCCTGGAGTTCCTCGGCGACGCCATTCTGGGCATGGTGGTGTGCCTGGAGTTGTACCACCAGTTCCCCGACTACCTCGAGGGCGAACTGACCAAAATCAAGTCCGCCGTGGTCTCGCGCCAGACCTGCGCCCGCATCGCGCGCGACCTGGGCCTGATGGACCACGTGTTCGTCGGCAAGGGCATGGGCGGGCGGAGCCAGCTGCCGCAGTCGCTGGCCGCGGCGCTGTACGAGGCGGTCATCGCGGCCATCTATCTGGACGCCGGGGATCTCCAGCCGGCCCGGGAGTTCATCCTGCGCACGATGATGCCGCACATCCGTGAGGCGGCCGCGTCGCAGCACCAGTTCAACTACAAGTCGCAGCTCCAGCAGTACGCCCAGAAGATGCTCTCCGGCTCGCCGTGCTACGAGCTGCTGGACGAGAAGGGCCCGGACCACAGCAAGTGCTTCGAGATCCGGGTGGTGGTCGGCGGACGCCGCTTCCCGCCGGCCTGGGGACCGTCGAAGAAGGAGGCCGAGCAGAAGGCCGCATATATGGCCCTCCGTGAGCTGGGCAACGTCCTGCCCCACGCCGATTACGAGCCCGAGGCCGGGGCCGAACCGCCCGCCTCCGGTCAGTCCGCCTCGCGCGAGTCTTACCCGGCCGCCTGACCCGCCTTCCGCATCCGGGATGCGCGCGGCCGGACGCAGCGGTTATCATCTCCGGCGTGCGAATCCCCCGCCCGCGACATCGCTGGAACCTCTCGCCGTCCGCGGCCGTCCGCCTGCAGGAACGGCTGGCCGGTCAGGTGCGGGTCGAGCCCCTGGGCCGGGCGGTGGAAGTGGTGGCCGGGGCGGACATGGCCTTCAGCCCCGACGGGCGGCGATGCGTGGCCGCGGTGGTGGTCTACGATCTGCGGCGCGACGCCATCGTCGAGGAGGCCGTGGCCTGGCGCGACGCCCGTTTTCCCTACGTGCCCGGTTTGCTGAGCTTCCGCGAGGCCCCGGCGGTGCTGGCCGCGGCGCGCAAGCTCCGCACGGTGCCGGATGCCTTCCTCTTCGATGCCCAGGGCCTGGCCCACCCGCGCCGCTTCGGCCTGGCCGCCCACGCCGGCGTGCTGCTGGACATGCCGGCCATCGGCTGCGCCAAGAGCCGGCTGTGCGGCACGCACGACGAACCTCCGTATCGGGCCGGCGGGCACGTGCCGCTGATCCACCGCGGCGAATGCATCGGCGCGGTGCTGCGGACCCGCGACGGCGTGCGGCCGGTGTACGTCAGCGTCGGCCACCGCGTCACGCTGGACGACGCGATCGACGTGGTTCTGGCCTGCGTCAGAGGTTTCCGTCTTCCCGAGCCGGCCCGGCGGGCGCACATCCTGGCCGAGCGGTGCCGGACGAATCCGCCGCCGGACTCCCGGGCGTGAAAGCCATGTGCAGGCGACGGTGCATCACCGCCTGCACCAGCACCGCCGCGCCGACCAGGGCCGCGATCGCCGCGTACGCGGCCGGCAGGCTCACCCGTCCGCCCAGCCATCCGCCGGCCAGCGGGCCCAACATGCCGGTCAGGCCGACGACGGCCTCGTTGATCGAGACGTAGCGGGGCGCCCGCGCCGGGTGCACCAGCGAATGGAACACGAAGTAGAAGTAGAAGCTCCCCGACCAGATTCCGATCAGCCCCGCTGCGGCGCAGAAGCCGGCGGCGGAGCCCGAGGCCGCGAAGCCCAGCAGCCCGGCGGTCCCCAGGATTCCGAAGCCCAGGATCGGCCACGGCCGGTACATCCACCACCGCCCGCGACCCAGGGCCAGCCCGACCAGAGCCTGCACGCCGCTGATGGTGAACAACACCATGCCCTGGGCGGCGGCGCTGAGCCCTGCGGCCTGGCCGCTGCACGGAAACACGCCGCGCACCAGCGTGATGGCCACGCCGCCGATTCCGCCGAAGACCCAGGCCATCCAGGCCAGATCGGGCATGCGCTCGTAGGTATTCGCCGGCGGCATCCGCGGCGGCACGTCCGGCGGCCCCGGCGACGATGCGTCCGCCGACGGGCGGCGCCGCAGGCCGTGATCCGCCGGGCGGATGACCATGAAACCCGTCGCCATCGCGGCCATTAGGACGGCGTTCAGCAGGTGGCAGCCGCGCCAGCCGATCAGCGGCCACAGCCACCCGGCCGCGAACGGCCCGATCGCGTAGCCGGCGCTCCACGACAGCGTGTACAGCCCCACCGACCGGTTGATGCCGCCCTCGCCGGTGTCGAAGCCCTTCATGAACACCTGAAAGGGCGCGAAGAACACCGCCGTGGCCCCACCCTGGACCGCGACCAGGGCGTACAGCGCCGCCGGCTGCTGGGTGCCGGAAAAAAGCAGCGACAGCACCGCGTTGGCCAGGCTGGAACAGATCAGCAGCCCCCGGGCGTTGCCGGCGGTCACGAGGCGGGCCAGCATGGCGTTGGTGCACATGTAGGCCCCGGCCCACAGCGTGATCACGCTCGACACGCCCAGCGGACTGACGCCCAGCCGCGCCAGCCTTACGCCGCAGACGAACAGCACCATGGCCAGCACCGCGTCCATCGCGGCAGGGAACACGTAGATCAGCAGGCGGGTCACCGGTCGGATCGCTCCAGGCATGCACGAGGCGGCGTTCGCCCGCCGGCCCGCGCCGGGCCGGGAACGCCGGGAGTATGCCCGGCCGGCCGGATCCTGGCAACCTCAAACCGGTTCAGCGATCCGCGGATCGCGGTGTCCGGCCGCCGGCAGTCGTCACCGGCTTGAAGGGCATGTTTTCGGCGGGCCGTCGAGGTACACTGAGGCTCTGTGCGCGGCCGGCGACCGGCAGCCCGGTCGCGCGCCCGCAGGCGCATCCCCCCGGCGGGGCAAGGAGACCGATCCCGGATGAGCAGGCAGGGGCTGCCTTCGTTCATGCTCTTTCTCGGCGTCGCCCTGGCGCTGTGGCTGTGGCCCTCGGTCTTCGGGGGCAAGGTGCTGGTTCCGCTGGACATCGTGGCCCATAATCCGCCGCACGTCCCGGCAACCGACAGGCCCGTGCACAACGCCCTCATCGGCGACATGGTCTTCGAGAACTATACCTGGAAACTCTTCCAGCGCCGCACGATCGAGCGGGGCGAGCTGCCGTTGTGGAACCCGTCGAGCTTCTGCGGCCATCCGCTGTACACCACCGGCCAGACCTCCACGTTCTACCCCCTCAACGTGTTGTTCCTGGTGCTGCCGACCGGGCGGGCCTACGTCGTGCACACCTGGCTGCACCTGATGATGGCCGGGGTGTTCGCCTGGCTGCTGTTCCGGCGGCTGGGGGTCGGCCCGTTCGGTTGCGCCGCCGGCGGCGTCACCGCGGCCATGGGAGGCATGCTGGCCACGAGGCTGCTGTGGCCGATGCTGCTGGGCTCGGCGGTCTGGCTGCCGCTGATGCTGCTGTGGATCGACCGGGCGGCGGATGTCGATCGCCCGGGCCGAAAAGGCGGCAGCCTGCTGTGGGGCTCGATCCTGTTCGCCCAGCCGATCCTGTCGGGCTTCTTCGAGATCGCGTTCTACGTCATGGCCGCCTGCGGGCTGTACGCCCTGGTCATGACCGTGCGGCTGGTCCGGGCGGGCCGTCCGGCCTCCTGCTGGAGCATGTTCGCCGGGAAGGTCGCCGCCGCAGCGGTTCTGGGCGCGGCCCTGTCGGGCCCGCAGGTGCTGCCGTTTCTGGAGGTGATGAAGCGCAACGTCCGCGCCGGAGAACTCGACTACGCCGGCGCCGTGCGCAACGGCTGCGTGCCGGTGGAACTCTGGAACGCGATCATGCCGGATGCCCTCGGCAATCCTTCCAGACACGAGTGCCTCGACCTGCGCGAGCGGCGTTTCGTGCCCGCGCGGCAGGCGGTCGGCGACGACGCTCCGTACTTCGGCCCGCGCAACTACGTCGAGTCGCACATGTACGTGGGGCTCGTGGCGTCGGTCCCGGCCGTGCTCGGCCTGGTCGTCGGCGGCACGCGGCGGCCCTACTTCGCCCTGTTGCTGGCGATCAGTCTGGCTCTGGCCTTCACCACGCCGCTGTATGCGATCTTCTTTTACCTCGTGCCCGGCGCCGACCAGGTGCGCTCGCCGCACCGCTGGATTCTGCCGGCGCTGTTCGCCCTCTCCTACTTCGTCGCGGTGGGGAGCGACCGCTGGCACGCCCGGCTGGGCGACGCCCCCGGACGATGGCTCCGCGGCCTGGCCACGGCGGGCATTGGGGCGGCCGGCCTGATCTGCGTGGCGGCGATGGCGGCGTTTTTCATGCCCGACCTCCTGGAGCGGGCGGCAACGGCCGTCAGCCGCTCCATCCCGCGGGCCGGCGAGGTCTTCAGGGAGCCGCGCTACCTGGCCGGACACCTCTGGCTGAACCTCGCCCGCTTTGCGGTCGTGCTGGCCCTTGGCGTCACAATAACGTCACTTGCATGGCTGC
Source organism: uncultured Phycisphaerae bacterium (assembly GCA_938005315.1). Classification (GTDB taxonomy): domain Bacteria; phylum Planctomycetota; class Phycisphaerae; order UBA1845; family PWPN01; genus CALLOB01. The sequence continues at coordinate 15,794 of CALLOB010000074.1, read as the reverse complement.
GGAACTGGACGTCGCGACAGGGCCGCTGGCTGAGCCTGGCGATGCTGTCGGCCATCGCGCTGGACCATGGGCAGGCCACCGCGGGCTTCTGGACGCACAGCGATCCGGACCTGCTGGCCGAGCCGCCGGCGCTGGTCCGCCGCATTCAGGCCGATCCGGAGCTTTTCCGCATCGGACGCTTCGGGCCCGAGAAGGTGCTGTACGCCAACACGCCCTCGATCTATGGCCTGCAGGACTTCGGCGGCTACGATTCGGTGATTCTCGGCGACTTTGCGGCCTTCATGCAGGCCCTGGAGCCGCAGAATCTGCTCCCCTACAACATCGTGATGCTGGTGGAGCGCCCGGCCACGCTGGACGCTCCGGCGCTGCGGCTGCTCGACCTGCGCTACCTGCTGGCCTCGCGGCCGATCGACCACCCCGACTGGGAGCTCATCGCCGCCGACGCCGGCCTGGAACTCTACCGCCTGCGCTCCGAGCGCCGGCTGGGCCGGGCATTCATGGTCCCGGCGGTGATGGCCGCACCGGACCGCACGACGGCTCTGGCGGCGCTGACTTCCGGCGACATCGACGTCGCCCGCACCGCGGTGCTGGAGATCGACGCGCAGGCCGCCGCCGGCCTGGTCGGCGACCCCGAGGCGACGCCGGGCCGGGCGGTCATCGAGCATTATTCGGCCGGCACGGTGCGGGTCCGAACCGACGCTCCGACCCGCCAGGTGCTGGTGCTGTGCGACGTGCATTACCCCGGCTGGCAGGTGCGGATCGACAACCGCCCGGCGGAGATGCTCAAGGCCGACGGCGTCTTCCGGGGCGTCTCGGTGCCCGAAGGCCGGCACACGGTCGAGTTCCGCTTCCGGCCGCCCCTGCTCCGGGTCGGCGCGGCGGCGGCCGCGGCGGCCTTCCTGCTGGCGGCGGGGCTGGATGTCGCCCGGTGGCGAAGGGGGGAACGCTGAGCATGCCCGAATCGGTATCCATCGTCGTCCCGGCCTATAACGAGGCGGCGCACATCGGCCGCTGCCTGGAATCCATCGGGGCCTTCGCCGCCGCGTGGGACCGGCCGGTCGAGATCATCGTCGTCGATGACGGATCCGCCGACGCGACCGCCGCGATCGTCGAGTCCTTCCCGGCACAGGGGCCGGCGGTCCGCCTGCTGCGGCACGAACGCAACCTCGGCAAGGGTGCCGCGGTGCGCACCGGCTTCCGGGCGGCCGGCGGGGAGATCGTGCTGTTCACCGACGTGGACCTCTCGGCCCCGATCACCGAGGCCCCCCGGCTGGTCGATCCGATCGCCGCCGGCCGTTACGACATCGTGATCGGGTCGCGGGCCATCGATCCGTCCCACGTCAAACTGCATCAGTCGCTCTTCCGCCGGGCCGCCGGCCGGGTCTTCAACCGCCTCGTGCGGCTGACGGCCGGGCTGGACTTCCACGACACCCAGTGCGGGTTCAAGGCCTTCCGCCGCACCGCCGCCGCCGGGCTGTTCGAGCGGCAGCGCGTCGGCGGCTTCGCCTTCGACGTGGAGTTGCTGTTCCTGGCCTCGCGGTCCGGTCTGCGGATCCTGGAGGTGCCGGTGGAGTGGAGCCACCACCAGGACAGCCGCGTCTCGCTGGTCCACCACACCCCCGGCATGCTGGCGGATCTCTGCCGCATCCGCTGGCACTACTGGCGGGGAACCTACGGCGGCCTCGCCGGCGGCGCGGACCGCGATCTTCCGGCGACCTGCTCCCAGCGGACCTGAGCCAACCGCTCGCGCGGCTGCCCCCGGCTTCCGTCGCCCCGCCGTTCTTCGCGCGGCGGTTGCATCGCCGGAACCCTTCACGCACAATGCCTTCCGTGACGGGGAGCCGATCGGCGGCGGGGGCGGCTGTGGGTGCGGCTGTGACCGCCGGGGCCGGTCCCGGGCTTTGCGGCCGGTGAGGCAGGCCGGCCCGCCCCGCGGGAGGACGACGATGAAAAGACTCGACAGGCCGGCCGTGTCGCGCCGCGGCTTCATGCAGGCTTCGGCCGCGCTGACCCTTGCGGCCTCGACGCGATCCCGGGCTCAGACGACCGCCCCCGCGCGCGTGCGGGTCGGCATCATCGGCTGCCGCAACCGCGGCTGGCAGCTGGCCCAGGAGTTCACCGGCTCGGGACGCTTCGAGATCGCGGCCCTGTGCGACTGCGACACCGCGATGCACGACCAGGCGATGAAGGAGTTGAAACAGCGCGGCGTCGAGATCCGCCCGCGGCTGCTCACCGACTTCCGCCGGCTGCTGGACGACCCGGAGATCGACGCCGTCGTCGTCGCCGTTCCCGACCACTGGCACGCGCTGATGACCGTGATGGCCCTGGAGGCCGGCAAGCACGTGTTCGTCGAGAAGCCCGCCTCCTACAACATCGCCGACGGCCGGGCGATGGTCGCCGCCGCCGCCCGCCACCCGCGCCTGGCCGTCCAGGTCGGCACTCAGCAGCGCAGCGGGACGCAGTTCCTCGAGGCGCGCGCGTTCGTCGCCGCCGGCGGGCTGGGCAAGGTCGATTTCTGCATGGGCTGGGCGACCTTCACCCGCGGTCTCGTGCCGCGCGTGCCGGATGCCTCGCCGCCGGAGACCCTGGACTACGAGATGTGGGTCGGCCCGGCGCCGATGCGGCCCTACAACCCCCAGCTGCATCACTACAACTGGCACTTCGTCCGCGACTGGGGCACCGGCGACATGGGCAACTGGGGTGCGCACTGGCTGGACTCCATCCGCCACATCATGGACCTCGACCTGCCCACCGAGGTCTTCGCGACCGGCGGCCACTGGGCCGACGACGCCAAGGAATGGCCGGATACGCAGACGGTGCATTACAGTTTCCCGCAGGTGCCGGTCGCCTGGGAGCTGCGCAGCTGGAAGCCCTATGACTTCTGCGGCCGCAACAGCATGGGACTGCAGATCCGCGGGGAGAAGGGCTGGATCTACGTCAACCGCGACCGCTGGGAGTTCCACCCCCGCGAGGGCGGGCCCGTGATCCATCCCGGCGGCGACATGACCAACGCCCACGCCATCGCCTTCGCCGAGGCCGTCGCCGGCCGCGGCCGGCCCGCCGCGACCATCGAGGACGGGCACAAGAGCGCCGTCCTGTGCCATCTGGGCAACCTCGCGGCCGTGCTCGGACGCCGCCTGCGATTCGATCCGGCCTCCGAGACGATCATCAACGACGACCAGGCCCAGGCGATGACTTCCCGGCCGTACCGTGAGCCGTGGCAGATGCCGGCCTGAACCGCGGCCCCGCGCCGGCCCCGCGTGAACCCCTTTTTGACGAGGAACGACCTTGAAGAACGACCCTAACCCGACCCGCCGCATCCACCTGCTGTGCAACGCCCACATCGACCCGGTGTGGCTGTGGGAATGGGAGGAGGGCGTGGCCGCGGCCATCTCCACCTTCCGCACGGCCGCAGATCTGTGCGAGGAGTTCGACGGCTTCGTGTTCAATCACAACGAAGCCATCCTCTATCAGTGGGTGGAGGAGCACGAGCCCGAGCTGTTCCGCCGGATCGTCCGGCTGGTGCGCCGCGGCCGCTGGAACATCATGGGCGGCTGGTTCCTGCAGCCGGACTGCAACATGCCCTCCGGCGAGTCGTTCGTCCGCCAGGCCCTGGTCGGCAAACGCTACTTCCGCGAGAAGTTCGGCGTCGAGGTCGCCACGGCCATCAACTTCGACCCCTTCGGCCACACCCGCGGGCTGGTGCAGATCCTGGCCAAAAGCGGCTCGAACGCCTACCTCTTCTGCCGCCCGGATCAGAACGACTGCCCCTTGCCGTCCAATGACTTCGTCTGGGTCGGCTACGACGGCTCGGAAGTCCTGGCCTCCCGCGTGGTCGGCTGGTACAACTCGCCGCTCGGCAAGGCCGACGAGAAGATCGTCGCCCGGATGAAGGACGCCCCGGACCGCGAGTTCAGCCTGCTGCTGTGGGGCGTCGGCGACCACGGGGGCGGGCCTTCGCGGCTGGATCTGCAGCGCATCGGCCGCCTGATCCGCGACACACGCGACTTCCGCATCATCCACTCCACGCCGCAGGCCTGGTTCGGCGAGCTGGAACGCATCCGCGACCGCCTGCCGCGCCGCGAGGCCGACCTCAACCCCTGGGGCGTGGGCTGCTACACCTCCCAGATCCGCATCAAGCAGCGACACCGCCGCCTGGAGAACGAGCTCTACGCTGTCGAGAAGATGGCCGTGGCCGCCGCCGGGCAGGGCCTGATGCCCTACCCGCGGGCCGAGCTCGAACAGGCCCGCCGCGACCTGCTGACCGGCGAGTTCCACGACATCCTGCCCGGCTCGTCCATACAGCCGGTCGAGGAGATGTCGCTGCGGCTGCTGGACCACGGGCTGGAGATCCTCTCGCGGGTCAAGGCCCGGGCGTTCTTCGCGCTCGCCCGGGGCCAGAAGCCGGCCCGCGACGGCGAGATCCCGATCCTGGTCCAGAACCCCCATCCTTATCCCGTTCAGGCGACGGTGGAGTGCGAGTTCCAGCTGGCCGACGCGAACTGGGGCGAGACCTGGACCGTGCCGACCGTATATCAGCGCGGCCGCCGCCTGCCGACCCAGGTGGAGAAGGAACTCAGCAACCTCAACCTCGACTGGCGCAAACGCGTGGTCTTCCGGGCCGAACTGGCTCCGGCCCAGATGAACCGCTTCGACTGCCGCATGAAGGTCCTCCCGGCCAGGCCCGACCCGCCCCCGCCGCCGGCCGGCCCCCGCATCCGCTGGAAGACCGACGACCTGGAAGTGGTCATCAATACCCGCACCGGCCTGGTGGATCGCTGCCGCGTCCGCGGCACGGATGTTCTGCGGCCCGGAGCCTTCCAGCCCGTGGTGCTGGCCGACAACGAAGACCCCTGGGGCATGCTCAGCCGCCGCTTCGGCCCGCAGGTGGACGCCTTTCAGCTCATGTCCCCGCGCCAGGCCGCGCGCTTCGCCGGCGTCCGCGCCGCCCGGCTGGCACCCGTGCGGGTGATCGAGGACGGCGAAGTCCGCATGGTCGTCGAAGTGCTCATGCGCTGCGGCGATTCATTCATCTGCCAGCACTACAAGCTCCCCCGCCGCGGCACCGAGATCGAGGTCGAAACCCGCGTCCACTGGAACGAGAAGAACCGCATGCTCAAGCTGGCCGTGCCGGTGCGGGCCGCGAAACCGCGCTACCTCGGGCAGGTGGCCTTCGGCGTCGGCGACCTGCCCGACAACGGCGACGAGGCCGTGGCCCAGAAGTGGGTCGCGGTCGTGGACCGGGCCTCCGGCCGGGCGCTGACGTGCATCAATGACGGCACCTACGGCTCGGATTTCTCTTCCGGCGTGCTGCGGCTGTCGCTGCTGCGCTCGCCGGCCTACTCCGGCCATCCCTTCTTCGACCGTCCGATCGTGCCGCAGGACCGTTATTCGCCGCGCATCGACCAGGGCGAACGGGTATTCCGGTTCTGGTTCAATGCCGGGCCTGAGCGTCAGCGTCTCGATGCCGTCGACCGCGAGGCCCTGGCCCGCAACGAGCGGCCGTTCGCCCTTTCATTCTTCCCGAGCGGACTTGGAAAGCTGCCCCGCCCCGGCCTGATGCTCAGCGACGAGGTCGTCCAGGTGCCGGCGGTCAAGCTGGCCGAGGACGGCAACGACCTGATCGTGCGACTCTTCGAGCCGACCGGCAAACCCCGCTCCACGCGGCTGTCGATCCCCTTCGCCGGTGTGAAAATGACCGTGCGGCTGGCCGGCTTCGAGGTCCAGACCCTCCGGATCAACCTCGCGACCGGCAAGGTCATCCAGACGGATCTCCTCGAACGGCCGCTTCGTCCGCCCGGGTCCGCGGAACGCCGATCGCGCCTTCGCCCGCGCCGATAAAGCCGATAAGGCCGATAAAACAGACACGTCGCGGCGACAGGGGCCGCGGCGAGAGTGGCAGCCCCGGCCGGGATGCCGCCGGCCGCACCGGCCGTTTGCCAGCCGCGCCGCCGGCGGTGACAATGGCCCGGCCATGATCGAGGTCATCGATCTCGTCAAGACCTTTCCCACCACCGCCGGACCCGAGAAACGGGCCGTGGACCAGGTGAGCTTTCGCGTGGAACGCGGCGAGATCTACGGCCTGCTGGGGCCCAACGGTGCGGGCAAGACCACCACGCTGCGGATCCTCTCGGGTCTGCTTCGACCCACCGCCGGGCAGGCCCGGATCGGCGGCCTGGACGTCGTCGAGGAAGCCCACCGCACGAAACAGCTGATCGGCTTTCTGACGGCCAACACCGGCCTGTATCAGCGGCTCAGCCCGCGCGAGCTTCTGCCGTACTTCGCCGATCTGCACGGCCTGAATCGCGCGACCGGACGGCGCCGGGTGGCGGAACTCTGCGGCTGGCTGGGCATGGAATCGTTCATGGACATCCGCTGCGGGGCCCTGTCCACCGGCCAGCGCCAGCGCACCAACATCGCCCGGGCGCTGATCGCCGATCCGCCGGTGCTGATCATGGACGAGCCCACGCTGGGGCTGGACGTGCTGACCAACCGCGTCATCCTGGAGTTCATCCGCCACCAGCGCGACCAGGGCAAGGCCATCCTGCTGAGCACCCACTACCTGGACGAGGCCGAGACGCTCTGCGACCGCATCGGCCTGCTGCACGAGGGCCGGCTGATCGCCGAGGGCCCGGTGGGCGGGCTGCTGGCCCGGACGGGCTGCGCGCGGCTGAGTGACGCCTTCCTGCGGCTGGTCGGCCCCGGAGCCGCCCCCGCCCTGGCCGCCGGGCCGTGCGGGCCGGAGGACGCCGGCCGATGAACCAGCCGCTGCGCGTGTGGTCCATCTACCGCAAGGAACTGCTGGAGATCCTGCGCGACCGCCGCACGCTGACGGCCATGGTGGTCATCCCCGTGGTGCTCTACCCGGTGCTGATGCTCGGCTTCATCCGTGTGGCCGAGAGCGAGCAGAGCTGGCTGAGCGCCCAGCGCTTCGTCGTGCAGGTGGAGGACGCCGACCAGGCCCGGCGGCTCGGCGAGATCATCGAGACCGCCCGCAGCCGCAGGGAGGAGGCCGAGGCCGTCCGGGCGACGTTCGACATCCGCGTCGGTTCGACGCTGCCGGACGCCGCCGACGCCGCGGTGCAGCTTTTCGTGCGGATCGCCGAGACGCAGCCGGCCGGCCCCGTCCCGCCGGGTCCGCCGCGGCTCGTGATCACCATCGTCTACAACGAGGTCGATGCCCGCAGCCGCACGGCCATGGAGCAGCTCGGCCGGCTGACCGACCTGTATCGCCGCGAGTGCACCCGGCAGTCGCTGGAGGACCTGATCCGCCCGCAGGCCGGCGCGGAGGCCGCCGCGGACTTCGTGCGGGTGATTCTCGAGCCCATCGAGGTCCGGTTCGTCTCCACCGCCACCGAGCGGCAGCGCGGGGGCTGGGCCCTGGCCCAGTTCATTCCCATCGTGCTGGTGCTGATGACCATCACCGGCTCGGTCTACCCCGCCATCGACCTGACCGCCGGCGAACGCGAGCGCGGCACGCTCGAGACGCTCATGGTCACGCCGGTGCCGACGCTGTACATCATCCTGGGCAAGTTCCTGGTCGTGGCCACGGTGGGCATCCTCACGGCGGTGCTCAACGTGGCCAGCGTGGCGGCCACCATCCACTTCAGCGGCCTGAGCCGCACCTTCGCCGAGGACATGCCCATCCAGATCCCGCTGAGCGCCCTGCCGGTGATCGTGCTGTGCATGATCCCGTTCGCGCTGCTGTTCGCGGCCATCCTGGTGGCGGTGTGCAGCTTCGCGCGCACGTTCAAGGAGGCCCAGAACTACGTCATGCCGGTCATCCTGGGGGCCCTGGTGCCGGCGATGATCGTGACGCTGCCGAGCTTCCGGCTGACCGGCGGGCTGCTGGTGCTGCCGGTGGCCAACATGGTGCTGCTGGCCCGAGAACTTTTTCAGCAGACCTGCACCCCCTTTCAGGTGCTGGTCGTGCTGCTGACCACGACGCTGTACGCGGCCGCGGCCCTGGGCGTGGCGGTGCGGCTTTTCGGGCAGGAGGCGGTGGTCTTCTCCGATGCCGGGTCCTACCGGGCGCTGTTCCAGCGGCGATACTTCCAGCCCCGCTCCCGCCCGACGCGGACGGCGGCCCTGCTGCTGGCCGCGGTGCTGTTCCCGCTGAGCTTCTACGCCAACACCGGACTGAACACCCTGTTCGGCGGGGACCTGACGCGGATGCTGGCCTGGCTGGCCGTGCTGCAGTTCGTCGGGCTGTTCGTGCTGGTGCCGCTGCTCGTGGCGGCGTACGGCAAGCTGAACCTGATCGAGACCTTCGGCCTGCGGATGCCCCCGAAGCGCGCCTGGCTGGCGGCCCTGCTGCTGGGGGCCTCGTGCTGGGTGCCGGCGGCGCAGGTGGCCGCATGGATGCCCGCGAGCGAGTCCCTGATCGAGGCCGGCCGGCGAATGCAGCAGGAACTGGCCGCCCGCCCGCTGTGGATGCTGGTCCTGCTGCTGGCCGCGGCCCCGGCGGTCGGCGAGGAATGGCTGTTCCGCGGCTTCGTGCTCAGCGGCCTGAGCGCCGGCCGCAGCCGCTGGGCGGGTATCCTCGGCACGGCGGTGATTTTCGCGGTCTACCACTTCGCCTTCGAACGCCTGGTGGTGACCTTCGGGATCGGTGTGATACTGGCGTACCTGGTGCTTCAGAGCGGCTCCATCCTGCCGGCCATGCTTCTGCACGCGATGCACAACGGCCTGCTGCTGGGCGTCGTGACCCACGCCCCCTCGCTCGCCCGACGCCTGGGGCTCGTCGACGACCCCGCCGCCACCCGCCTGCCGCCGCACGTCCTGGTGCCGGGGATGGCATGCTTCCTCCTGGGCCTGGCCCTGCTGGTCGGCCTGCGCCCGCGACGCGCAGCAACATAGCGGCGCCGCAATGCCTTTCCCGGCTCATCCTGGCGTCCCGGTGGTTTCACTCCTTCATCCTGACAACTTCATCCTGACAACCACACCACACCAGCTCCGACGGCCGGCGGAAGCGCCCGGCGCTACCCCCCGTGTCGATGGCGTTGACCGATCCGCCCGGCCGGCGGGGGCGCCGGCCGCTCCAGCGCTTCGCGTCATCGAACGCTCCTCCACACGCGCGCCCGGGCACCGGGGAGAAGGAACGGAAGCAGGAAGAGCAGCCTCCTCCGTTCCTCCACGCGCGCCCGGGCACCGGGCCGAGGCCCGGGAGGGACGCGCTCCGTCGCGTCCGGGGATTCCGGGCTTTGTCGAGGTCCCGATTCGCCTACCAGGCGGCCTCCCGGACGTGCGGCCCCGACGGAGCGGGGCCCTCCAGAATCCCATACGGCGCGTCGCGTTTGCCGGCATTCCTGTTTTAACGCCGCAATGTCTTTCCTGGCGTCGTGGTGGTTCGATCCTTCAGGACCGCGTGATCAGGGCATGCCGTGACCGGCCGCCGCGGCGTGTTGGCGGTCACTTGCGCGCCTTGGCCCTGGCCGGCGGCGGGGCCTTGGCCGCCGGTCGCCCGGCCGGAGCCCTGGCGGCCAGCTCGGACGCGGTGCCGGGGGCGGAAGCCTTGCCGTCGTGATTGCCGCCGGCCGTGGCCTTCGGGTCCACCAGGGCCGGGCAGCGGATGGCGAGGATCCTGCGGCGGAGCTCCTCCATCAGGTCGGGGTTGTCGCGCAGGAACTGGCGGGTGTTCTCGCGCCCCTGGCCCAGCCGGACGTCGCCGTAGCTGAACCAGGCTCCGGTCTTGTCGATGAGGTTGTCGGCGATGGCCAGGTCCAGCAGGTCGCCCTCGGTGCTGATGCCCCCGGAGAACATGATGTCGAACTCGGCGCTCTTGAACGGCGCGGCCACCTTGTTCTTGACCACCTTGGCCTTGACGTGGTTCCCGATCGCCAGTTCGCCCTCCTTGATGGTCGTGACCCGGCGCACGTCCAGCCGGATCGAGGCGTAGAACTTCAGCGCCCGCCCACCGGGCGTGGTCTCCGGGTTGCCGAACATCACGCCGATCTTCTCGCGGATCTGGTTGATGAAGATCACGATGCAGCGGGTCTTGGCGACGATGCCGGTCAGCTTGCGCAGCGACTGGCTCATCAGCCGGGCCTGCAGGCCGACGTGCGACTGACCCATCTCGCCCTCCAGCTCGGCCTTGGGCACCAGCGCCGCCACCGAGTCCACCACGATGCAGTCCACCGCGTTGGAACGTACCAGCATCTCCACGATGTCCAGGGCCTGCTCGCCGGTGTCCGGCTGGCTGACCAGCAGCTCCTCCAGCCGCACGCCGCACTTGCGGGCCCAGGTGGGATCCAGGGCGTGCTCGGCGTCCACGATGGCCGCGACCCCGCCGGCCTTCTGGGCATTGGCGACCACGTGCAGGGCCAGCGTGGTCTTGCCGCTGGACTCCGGTCCGAACAGCTCCACAATCCGGCCGCGCGGCAGGCCGTAGCCGCCCAGGGCCAGGTCCAGAGACAGCGCCCCGGTGCTCACGCCGTCGCGCACCACCGACTGGTCGCCGTCGAGCTTGATGATCGCGCCCTTGCCGAAGCTCTTCTCGATCTGGGACAGCGCCCGATCCAGGGCCTGACTCCGCGGGGTGTTCTTGTCGGGACTCATGGTTGCATCCTGTCTCCGGGCGGCCGGCTCCTGGGGCCGCAACCCACTGCCTGCGGCGGCCATGCGACTTCGGCCGCGGGCTTGCGGGGCGGGCCGTCCGCCCCATGCCGCCGCACAGTATACCTCAGATCGGAAGTTTGGCAAATGTTTGGTGAACAAAAACCTTCCATCGCCTGACATTATGACACTAAAGCATTTGATAACAAGTTTTTGGGGATGAACAAACAGGCGGAGACGCGGATTATCCCCGGATGCATGGTCGCGCGGCCCGGCCGATCGCCGTGTCCCGGGTCGGAGTATTCCGGGGCGCGACGGAACCTCCCGGGCGATCGCCCTGTGGTTCCGGGCGCTTCGGCCGAGAGGGTCGGCGGCGGCACGGTGGGGTCAGGACCGTATCACCGGCATGTCGGCCTGGCCGGGGTCAGGGTGAGCTTGCGGTAGGAGACCTGGGTGTGGTCCCCCTGCAGATAGATCGGGCCGGGCTCGTTCTCGCGGCCGTCGATCATCCCGCCGGTCACGCCTTCGATCTCGATCCGGTCGTGGATCGTCTTGCCGTTGTGTACCACGGTCAGGCAGCGGTCGATGAGCGTGATGTCGTATACCTGCCACTCGCCGGCGGGCAGGGCGGCGTTGACCGCCGGCGCCACCCGGCCGTACAGCGCCCCGCCCATGTGCACGCTGAGGTCGTGGCCGAAGGTGTCGGCCACCTGGATCTCGTGCCGGCCGCGGAGATAGACGCCGCTGTTGCCGCCGGGGGGAACCCTGAACTCCACATGCAGCTTGAAATCCCAGAAGGCCTTCTCGTGGACGATGTTGGCCCCGTGCATGGCGGTGTTCTCGAGAATGCCGTCGACGACCTTCCAGTGGTTGCGGGCGGGGTCGTCGGTCATGGGCTTCCAGCCGTCGAGGTTGCGGCCGTTGAACAGCTCGATCGGCTCGGCCCACTCGCGCCGGCGGGTGCCCTCGACCGGGCCTTCGGGCGGCCGGACCGTTCCTTCGAAGTCATCCCCCCGGATCCGGCCGGAAAACGTCCGCTTGCCGGCCTCGAAGCTCAACACGCCGGTTTCCGCGTCCAGGCCGAGGTCCTGCAGCTCCTCCCGGCGGCCGTCACGCTCGATGGTGCCGGTCAGCCTGTCGCCTTCCTGCTCGATCACGACGACGACCGTATCCCCGGACGACAGTTTCAGATCCCAGGTGCCCCCCGCGCAGCGCCGCGGCACGAAGCGGACGCCCTTGAAGGGCTGCTCTGTGCCGTCCCTGGCGACGGCGCGGCCCCTGATCGCGTCCGGGCCGTCCGGCGCGCACCGCCAGATCCGGTCCCAGCCCTCGAAGACCAGTTCGGAGCCTTCCATGCGCACCTGGCCGCAGTCGCCGGGACTGCCGGCACCGTTGAGGAACGACACCGCCGGCCGGCCGTCGCGCTCGTAGACCCGCATCCAGGCCGGGTAGCCCCCGGGCTCGCCGATGATCAGGTTCCATCGTCCGATCAGGCCTGGTTCGGCGGCGGACGCCTGAATGTTCAGGGTTGCGATCAGGGCCACAACAGCGGCGATGCCTCTGCAACGCAAGCGGTGCATGCCTCGTCTCCAGAATGCTATTCGAACCGGTTCAACTATGGCTCACAACGGCCACGTACCCGCCATTGTCGCCCCCGGCGCCGCCCGATGCAAGCCCCGCGCCGGCCCGGGGGGACGGGGCTGATCCGGAGGCGCGGAATCCCGGACGCGACGGAGCGCGTCCCTCCCGGGCGCCCACTCAGGACGCCACGGGGCGCGTCCCTCCGGGGCCGCGGATTCTGGAGGGCCCCGCTCCGTCGGGGCCGCACGTCGGGGAGACCGCCTGGTAAGCGAATCGGAACCTCGACAAAGCCCGGAATCCCCGGACGCGACGGAGCGCGTCCCTCCCGGGGCCTCGGAGGTTCAGAGGCCCTGATTATCTTCCAGCTTCACGGTGGACTCTTCGCAGCCCGGGCCGAGGGTGAAAACGGCCGACAGGCCCGGACCCTGCCGGTCCGGCGCGGCGGCATTCCCGGCGATCATGGTGCGGTCATCGACGCGCTCGCGGACCTGCAGGTACAGGCTCCCGATGTTGACGCCGTCGTCGCCCATGCCGTCTTCGGGCAGGGCACCGAACCTGGCGACCCGCACCGCCTCCGCCGCCGCCGGAAACGGCATGCCCAGCGTGAGGACCAGCCAGACTGCCGAGGCCGGAAAGGACTGCGCGCTCATCACCGGCTCTCCCGTAGGCCGTCAGTCGCCTCCTGGGGCGGCGAATTCGGAACATCGCGATTCCCGGACGGAGAGGCGGGTTTCCTGGCGCCGCCAGTGAACCCGTCACCCGGCGGGCGCAGCAGACGATTGCTTTTTCCGGCCGGGAGCCCGGAGGGCCAATCGAGCCGCCTGACGCGGCACGCCATGGTCATTCGGCGGTCTTGGTGGTGGTCTTCTCGGGCGGTGGGAGCATGTCGGCCTGGCTGGACTGGTCGATGGCCTTGTCGATGTCGTCCTCGATGCCGCGCAGGCCCTTCTTGAACTCCACAATGCTCCTGCCCAGCGACTTGCCGACCTCAGGCAGCCGCTTGCCGAACAGCAGCAGCCCGATCACGGCAATGGCGAGCCACTCCCATGTTCCGGGGATGCCCAGCGCCATGATGCCTTGCGTGTTCATGTTTGTGGCTCCTTGCGGGGGGCCGGGCCGCGGGGTCGAAAGCCGATCCGGTCATCAACGGGGCCCCAATCGGCGCTCTGGGGCGCCGAAATTTCGAACCGGCTTGTGTATTGTACCGCCGACCAGCCCGGAGGGCAAACCGCCGTGCGGTCCGTAACGCCTTGCGTCCCCGGGAACTACGCACTTTCGGGGTCGGCCGGGAGATTCAACGCCCGAAATCGGAGGCGTCGCCCGCCGGATCGGAGGATCGCCCCGGGGCGGCGTCGTGGTCGCGGCCGACGACCGAGTCGCTGATCATCGCCGTTCCCGGGGGGGTCACCACCGCGCTGACCGGCCAGCCACAGGTGTTGACGATGAAGCGGCCCAGTCCGTAGGGCATGGCCAGGTAGTCGGCGTAGGTCCAGGCGAACTGATCGTCCCCGTCGCCCTTGTCCTCGAAGGGGTCTTCCCACCACAGGGGGTAGTGCGGCACGCCGGCCGGCGGCGAAAGGCCGGCCGGCTCGACCTGACGGGTCCGCAAGGCCGGTGTGGACCCCGACGCCGCGGCCATGGCTTCGACCCCCTGCCGGCTGGGCGTGGTCCAGGCCGAAGCGGGAATCGAATCATCGCGCCAGGGATTGACCGCCGGCGGCTCCTGGCAGGCCGAAACCGCCAAGGCGACCGCGGCGGCGATCAGGGCCGGCCGCGAGGCCGGGCGGCACTTGGAATAGGGGGTCGGACTCATGGCTTACTGCTCCACCTCGTACCCGATGGCGTAGTTGGGCGCCTCGCGGGTAATCGTGATGTCGTGCGGGTGATTTTCCACCACGCTGGCCGAGGAGACCTTGATGAAACGTCCGTCCCGGCGGAGATCCTCGATGGTCGGGGTGCCGCAGTAGCCCATGCCGGCTCGCAGCCCGCCGATCAGTTGATAGACGAACTCGGCCAGCGAGCCGCGGTAGGGCACCCGCCCCTCGACGCCCTCGGGCACCAGCTTGTCGCGGCCGGCGTCGCTGGCCTGCCCGTAGCGCTCGGCCCCGCCCTTGACCATGGCCCCCAGCGAGCCCATGCCGCGGTATTCCTTGAAGCGCCGGCCTTTCCAGATGACCAGCTGCCCGGGCGACTCGTCCAGCCCGGCGAACAGCGATCCGATCATCACGGAGTGGGCCCCGGCGGCGATGGCCTTGGTCAGGTCGCCGGAGAAGCGGATGCCGCCGTCGGCGATGACCGGCACGCCGGCCGGCCCGGCTACGGAGACGGCGTTGAAGATCGCGGTGATCTGGGGCACGCCGACGCCGGTGACCACGCGGGTGGTGCAGATCGAGCCCGGACCGATGCCGACCTTGACGGCGTCGGCCCCGGCCTCGATGAGGTCGCGGGCGCCCTCGGCGGTGGCGACGTTGCCGGCGATGATGTCGATGTCGTGCCGGGCCTTGATCGCCCGGACGGTCTCGATGACGTTGGCGCTGTGCCCGTGGGCCGAATCGACCACGATGACATCGACGTCGTTGGCGATCAGGGCCTCGACACGATCGTAATCATGCACACTGACGGCCGCCCCGACCCGCAGCCGGCCGCGGGCGTCCTTGCAGCTGGTGGGGTAGAGCCGGCTGCGGTCGATGTCGCGGATGGTGATCAGGCCGGCCAGCGTGCCGTCGGGGTTGACCAGCAGGAGTTTCTCGACCTTGTGCCGGTGGAGGATCTTCTCGGCCTCCTCGAGGGTGGTGTCCGGCGGGGCGGTCACCAGGCCCTCGCGGGTCATGACCTCCTCGATGCGGCGGTTGTCGTGGGGAGGCAGAAAGCGCAGGTCGCGGCGGGTGATGATCCCGGCGATGCGGTTGCCCTCGCCCAGGATCGGCACACCGGAGACGTTATGCAGCTGCATCACCTCGCGCGCGCGGCCGACCGTGTCGCTGGGCCGCAGGGTGATCGGGTCGTTGATCACGCCCGACTCGGAGCGCTTGACCTTGTAGACCTCGCGGGTCTGGGCCTCGATCGAGAGGTTCTTGTGGATGATGCCGATGCCGCCCTCCTGGGCCAGGGCGATGGCCAGGGCCGACTCGGTCACCGTGTCCATCGGCGCGGAGACCAGGGGCACGTTGAGGGTGATGCGGCGGGTCAGGCGGGTGCTGACGTTGGCCAGGCGCGGCACGACCGAGGAGGCGGCCGGCAGCAGCAGCAGGTCGTCGAAGGTGATGCCTTCTCCGGCGATCTTGTCGGCAAGCAAAGCCACGGGGGCGCCCCATCCGGCGTCTGTCGGTGTCCTGGCGGCCATGATGGCGTATATCCGCTTTCGCCGCGGGGGTCAAGGTTACGCGGCGAGATCCGCGCCGGAGCCACGGTCGCCCCACATCCCGGCCCGGCACGCCGATCCGACACCCGTTCCTCCAGGCGAATATGCGGCCCCGGAGAGACGCGCTCCGTCGCGTCCTGAGTGTGCGCCCCGGAGGGACGCGCTCCGTCGCGTCCGGGGATTCCGGGCTTTGTCGAGGTCCTGATTCGCCTACCAACCGGCCTTCCGGGCGTGCGGCCCCGACGGAGCGGGGCCCTCCAGAATCCACGGCCCCGGAGGTACGTGCTCCGTCGCGTCC
>CALLOB010000073.1 GCA_938005315.1 uncultured Phycisphaerae bacterium | reverse complement strand
GCCGGGCCTCGGCCGCTTCCAGCAGCTTCTGAGGGTCGTAAGGGGCGGCCGCAGGGTCCACATCCGCCACGCAACGGAACCCCAGAGCGTCATACGCGCCGTAGGGGACCAGCCGGGCCCGCTGCGTGCACCGCCCGGTGTTGGCCGCACCGTAGAAGTAGATCCCGCCGCCCCCCCGGATCACCTTGTACTGCTCGCCGAAGTGCACGAGGTTGGCCGCCGAGTGCGGATAAGGCTTGTACCAGTCGGCGGTCCACTCCCAGGCGTTGCCCGACATATCCAGGCAACCGTAGGGCGACGCGCCCTCGGGAAGCTGACCGACCGGACCGAGTCCGTCGCCGGCCGAGGTCTCCACGTCCAGCCGCCGCCGGCCCGGATCGTCCACATCGCCCCAGGGATAGAGCCGGCCGTCCGTGCCGCGGGCGGCTTTCTCCCACTCGGCCTCGGTCGGAAGCCGTTTGCCTGCCCAGATCGCGTAGCGCATCGCGTCGAACCAGGTGATGTTGGCAATCGGGAACTGCTCGCGGCCCGCCGGGGGCGTCGGCCCGCTCCACCCTGGCGGCGGCTTGACGCCCGTGGCCTTGAGGAACCTGGCGTACTGACCGGCCGTCACCTCCATCTTGTCGATGTAGAACGCCGGCAGTTCCACGCGGTGCGGTGGCGTCTCGTCGTCCCGCCCCAGGCCTGAACCCATCACGAACGGCCCGGCCGGTACGAGCACCATCGTCGAACCGTCGCGGGCGGTCATCGTCGGGGCCGGATCGGCCCCTGTGGCCGGCGAGGAAGTCGAAACCAGCCAGGCCGCCCCGATCACCAGTCCGATGGTTGCGCAACGCATCACTCATTACCTCCCGCCGGTCGCCAGTCGACCGGCTGCTGCGGATCGGCCGCACTCACCAGCCGCCGCCCGTCCAGTTCCACCCACCTCAGCCCGACGCCGTGGACCGCGGCCGGTTGCCATCCGTCCGGGCTCTTTCGAAAGCGTATCACCGCCCCAGCACCCTCCATCCGCACCGTCCTGCCGTCGGGCAGCGCCGCTTCCAAGGCCTGCGGTGCATCGTCCTGCCGGTGCGCGGCCAGTGCCAACACGCTCGCCTCCGTGCCCTCGGCCCAGACAGCCTGTCCGGCACCGCCGCACGGCGCCGCCTGCAGCTTCCACTCCACCGCCGCCGCGGCCCGCGACGGCACCAGCAGCGATACCAGCCGTACCGGCAACGGCCCCTGAACACCAACCGTCGCCACCGGCACCTGCGTCAAGCCCCCCCAGGCGGCGATTCCGGTCCCCAGGCTCAGACGCGGTTGCGGCTCCCCGATGACCCGCACCGCCAGATTCGGGCCGGACCCTTGTGTCCAGAACGCCACCGCTGTTCCGTCCGTATCCACCTTGAGCGGCGCAAATCGGTACCGGGCATGAACTTCGTGCTGTCCGGACCCTTCCACGTCGTCCCAGACGAGCCACAGGTCCGGTCCGGCTCCATCGTCCTTGAGGAACCACAGCCGGCGAAGGTGACGGACGTCCGTCAGGCCAATGAAGCCGTCGTTGCATCCGGCGGCGAAGTCGAACCCCCTGGCCGTGTGCCAGGAGGTCAGGCGGGCACTGCGCGCGTCATGCCCATCGACGGTCAGGGTGTTGTGCGCGGCACCGGAGGTCAGCTCGCGGGCCTCGGGCGTGCCGTAGGTGTGCATGCCCGGGTCGATCAGCATCCAGTGCCCGAAAGCCGCGACCACGATGCTCAGGGCATCGTGATGGCCGTGGCTGCCGAAGGGTCCGCAGCGCAAGGCGGCGAAGTTGGAATCGCTCGACCAGTCGTTCCGCAGGTAGCAGAAACCGGCATCCTTGAAGGCCGTAGAGGTCCGGGCGGGAGGCGTCCCCTCGCGGCCGGCGGTGAAGACGTAGCGGAAGTCCCGACGGTCATAGAGTCCGGCCCCGCGTTCGAGGATTTCCGGCCGCGTCGGGTGGGTCGAATCGCCCCAGGGCACCAGGGTACCGTCGGGAGCGGTGGTGTGCATCACGAGATCGAACATCTTCTCGACCAGCTCGACCATCGCCGGCGGGACTTCCAGCCCGCGGGCCCGGCAGTCCTGGATGGCGCGGGAGTAGCGGTTGAGCACCAGCATGTGGTAGTTGATGGTCGGCTCGCGCAGCGCGCCGTCGGGGCGAACGGTCTCGAAGGCGTTGGCGACCAGGCTCTCCCATGCGGCCTTGACCCGGTCTCCGGCCCGGCGGAACTCGGGGTAGGTCAGGCCGAACTGGAAGAGGGCATCGTTCATCTGCGTCGCCCAGTTGCCGCCGCCGCGCTGTCTCTCCAGCACCTCGGCCATCTGGGGGAGGTTGAAAATCCACATCGCCCGGACGTCCGGCGTGAACCACGGCGAATCGGCGAAGATGGCGTAGTAGTGGAAGCCGTGAATCATCCGGGCGCCCAGCGCCAGGCCGGACCACATCGAGCCGCCGTGAGCGCCGGGGCCGGGCGATGGCGGAATCGGCTCACCGGGCCTGAAGGCCCCGTTCAGCGCCGGCGACGGGCTGTCCACGAAGAAGTCCGCCAGCATGTCGTTGAATGCCCGGGCGTACTTGGGGTTGCCGGTCCGGGCGTAGCCTTCGCCCAGCGGTTTGCGCATCCCGCCGCGGGTCAGCCCCACGCCGCCGCGCTGGGGCCACAGGGTGTAATAGTTCCAGTGCGGTCCGATGTCGACGATGGTGCCGTCGGTGGGGCTCCAGACGAGCTGTTCGGCCGCCAGATCCGCCTCGAAGGTGTCATAGGAGGGATCCAGCGCGGGTCGCGGTCGCTTCGGATCCAGCAGGTCGGCCCGGCCCTCGAAATGGGCGATCATCGCGGCGACGGCCCGATCCCAATCGCGGTCTTCCGCCGCGCGACGCACCGCTTCCAGCGGCGGATAGTCCAGGTCCAGGTATGCGAAGGCCCGGCTGTAGAGCGTGTCGCGATCGACGTTGCGGCGGGTCATGACCTGAAACATCAGGTCGAACTCCTGGGGCCGGCCGCCGACGAAGGCCTGGCCGTGGGGGTAGTCGTCGCGGGCGATGCCGACTCCGCCGATTGTGCGATCGCCGCCGGCGAAACCCGGCTTGGGCTCGCCCAGAAGCCACTCGCGCGGCGTCTCGGCGGGCTGCAGGGGCTGGACATCGACAGTCAGTTCGAAGTAGTACGACCGGCCCGGCTGCACGGCCGCGTCGAGCCGAAAGACCGGGAAAGCCGACTCCCACATCCGCCGGCTGTAGGGTATCCGCCAACGGCCGCAGGAGGTCTGCTTCTGCGGGCTGTCCCAGAGGGTCATGACCAGCACTTCGTCGGACTGCCAGCTGGCATGCCAGAAGGCCTGCCAGATGCCCACGCGACAGACTTCCGTCACGTCTGGGCCGACCTTGAAGACCTGGCCCACAGGCGTCGAGGCGGTAACCTCCGCGAAGCGTTCAGTATCGCGCTCGGCGGTGTGGGCCTCGAGCTGCAGGGTGTTGAGAAACAGATCCAGAGGGCGTCGGGGGCCGTCGGTCGCCAGGAGGCAGGCCGCGGCCGCAATCAGGCCGAAAGAACAGGGCATCAAAAAAGCCTCCGGGCGGGGGCGGGCCCATGCGGCGGCCGACCGCGTCCGTCCAATCACGCCGGGGCAGTGCCTCGCGGGTGCTTCCCGTGACCGAGCCGCCGCGGTGGGCCGTCAACCTGTTTGATTTCGCCATCTGCCGCAGCGGCTCCGCGATCCGCTGCCGGCGGCGCCGACGGAAACCGGCCGGTGACGGGTGCGAGACCCGGCTCCCCAACCCGCTGTTGAGAAAACAGTATAGACTTCCGGGGGTACTGCCGCAACGACGGGCGGTCGCGTGCCGAATGGTCGGACACCCTGGGCAGTTCCGCTCTCGCGGCTTCGGCCTTCGAGGGGGCCGAATGCCGGCGAGAAAGGATCCGTCCGGGCCGTCCAGCTCAGGCGCCGGGTCGTCGCCGCGCAGCGCGGTGCCGACAGGTGGCGTTGTCCGCCTTCGGCGGCCGGCACGGGGGCCGGCGGCCGGGGGGTTCATGCGTCGGCGCGGGTGTCGTCCGCGTCGCGGGCGGCCACCAGGGCCAGGTTCGCGTCGTAGTCGGCGATGCGTGTGACGACGTAGCGGCGGGGTCTTCGATCGCGGCCGCTCAGTTCGATGTGTTCGCGCAGGGCGGGCCGGTCGCAGGCCGAGACGATGAAACTCAGGCTCGAGGCGGACTCGTCGCTCAGCCACCCGAGGCGGCGGTCGACGTCCTCCATGCGGCGCCACACCACGCGCCCGGCGGCGACGCGGCGAGGCTGCGCGCGGCGGTCGTGTTCGCGGCGACGATCCCTGTCTCGTCCAGCATGAATCGACATCAGCGGTTCTCCTCGACCGGCCGCCTCGGCAGGCCGGCCGGTCAACGGATGGTTTCTTCTTGCGCGGCGCTTGACGGCTTCGAGCAGCCGCGGGCGGCGTGTCGGACGCAGTACCGGATGGCGCACCTTGCCGCCTGCGGGTGGAACTGCCGGCCGATGCCGGCGCGCAGTTCGCGGATCACGCCGTCCGGCGTCATGACCGTACGGTAGGGGCGCGGCGAAGTCATCGCGTCCATGGCGTCGGCCACGCGTAGGATGTCCCACCGTGCCGGCCGGACGCAACCGAAATCGCGGCCCCGGACGCGATCGAGCAGTTCGCTCCCGGTGCCGACCACGTCGATCTGCGCATCGGCGCGTTCTCCCTTCAGCGCCGCGCGAATGAGGTACTGATGCGCGGGTTCATCCTCGGCCAGCAGGATCCTGGGCGGTGGCATTCCTGCAGTCTCACGGCCGCCGGACAGGGCGGAGCAAAGCCCCCCGAACCGGTGTGGCTATCGGCTTGAAGCCTTGCGGGCTTGCGAACGCTGAAAAGCCGCTTGGATCGGGTTATCGGGCCGGCCGGGCGGTCGGAGGCCGGGGCGAGCGGAGGCGCCGGGACGCAAGCTGTGTCTTGAAAGGTGTTAGCGAGAATCGATGCCTGTGGAGGTCTCCGGCATCGCAGCGGCCAAGCGTAAGGCATCCGCCCCGGATTGGGGTTTCTGCCCCCGTCCTTCCACGCCGCGGCGAGAGCCGGTTCACGCGTAAGACGGGCCGATAAGACCGTCCGAAGCAGCCTTGGCGTGTGACGTCGGCGCGTCGAGGACGGAAATCATCCGAGGACGGGCCTCCGCTGAATCCGGGGCCCGCCGGCGAATCGGCCTCCGGCCGAAACCGGGGCGAGACAAGGGCGCTTCGCGCGGCCCGCCATCCTGACGGATGCCGGGTACGCGACATGGGACCGGCACGACGTGTCACAAGATGACGGAGTGGGCGAATAAGCCGAATTCTGTTGTTCACCGCAAGGCGAACGGCGATCATTCATCTGGGCGGCCTGTTACCAGGCCGCTCGAGCGCCCTACCCGCAGCTCAAACGAGACGGGCCGCCTCTCGCTGCCTATTTGGGCTTGCTGGCGGTGGGGTTTGCCCTGCCGACGCGGTCACCCGCGTTCGCGGTGCGCTCTTACCGCACCTTTTCACCCTTACCTGCGACGCGCGACCCGGGCTTCGACGGATCGCCGACGGCGGCCGACCCGAAACACGGGTCGCGCGTCGAAGGCGGTATGTTTTCTGTGGCACTGTCCCTCGGCTCGCGCCGGGTGGCCGTTAGCCACCACCGTGCCCTGCCCAGTTCGGACTTTCCTCCCGCCCGGCCGAAGCCGAGCGAGCGATCGCCTCGCCCACTCCGTCACCATCATTATACCCGCCGGCGGGCTCCGGGGGGACCTTCGGCGCAGGACGGGCCCCGCTCCGTCGGGGCCGTTCACAAGGGGGCGCGAAAACGTCCGTGACCGGCGACGCGACGCGCCGTGTTCATTCGAGCAACCGAAGATTCGGACGCGACGGAGCGCGTCCCTCCAGGAACCGAAGATGTGGACGCGACGGAGCGCGTCCCTCCGAATGAGTCCGGCGCCGTCGGGGGCGCAAAAACGGAGGGCCCCGCTCCGTCGGGGCCGTTCACAAGGGGGCGCGAAAACGTCCGTGACCGGCGACGCGACGCGCCATGTTCATTCGAGCAACCGAAGATTCGGACGCGACGGAGCGCGTCCCTCCGAAGCGCGGACCGGGACGCGACGGAGGGCCGGGACCTGGCGCGGTCAAGCGGGTTTCGTCAGTGGGGAGCGGTCAGCTGCCGGTCTTGCCGCCGGCCGGGGCGGTGGCGGCGTCTTTGGGCGCCGGGTGTCCGACACTGAGCCGGAAATCCTCGTCGGTGAAGGTCGCGGCCGGGTCGATTTCGGCGTACCGGTAGCGGGCGTCGAGCTGGCCGTCCGGCAGGTAGAGGTCCGTGCCGGCCGGAAGCATGGTTTCGGCATCGATGTAGAAGTCCTGGCGGGTGTAGGCGTACCCGGGCGTCCTGGGCCGCTGAATCAGCAGGTAATGGGCCGGTCGGCCGGTGGGATCCAGGGCCACGACGCCCTGATAGGCAATGGACATCGCGCCGGCGAGCCTGGGATCCTCGAAGGGCAGCAGTGTCCGGCGGGCCAGGCGCGCCAGGCCGAACTCGGTGATGGAGTTCTTGGCCCGGCCGATCTTCACCGGGAATTCGGGGTCCATGGCGCGAACCATCGGCGGCAGGAAAGGCAGAGCTCCTCTGCGTTCGCGGACGATGAGCATGCCTCCGTCGCCGGCGGCATTGTAGACCGACTCGTAGTAGGGCATGTGCTCATCGAGCCAGTCGAACTTGACGCTGAAGGGTTCGGCGCGGAAACGGGCCCGGATGTCCTCCATCGGGCCGAGCGTCGCCGGCAGCCCGAGCCGCTCCTGGCGATAGAACCTCAGGCGGTACTGCCTCAGGGCCTCGGCCCGCTCGACCAGGACACGGAGACAGCCGACGGGATCGGCCTGAAGCCGGGCGGCGTCGGCGGCGAAGCGCGGATCGATGCCGCTGAGTCGATCGGGTGCGACAGCCCGGGCGCCGCAGCCGGCCAGGCCGGCGGGCAAGGCGGCGCAGGTCATGAACAGGGCGTAAACCTTTGCAGCCTCCAGGGCGCGTTTCATGGGCTTCTCCGTAATCCACCGGTGAGGGCGACCGTCGATCACAGCTCGCGGCCTACTGCCCGGGCGACGGCGGCGACTTCCTGGATCGTCCTGGCGAAGGCTTCGGGGGTCAACGACTGGGCGCCGTCGGTCAGGGCGTGGGCGGGATCCTGGTGGACCTCGACCATGATGCCGTCGGCGCCGGCGGCGACGGCGGCGCGACACATGGCCGGCACCATGTAGGCATGGCCGGTTCCGTGGGCGGGGTCCACGACGATCGGCAGGTGGGACTCCCGCTTGATCGCCGGAACGATCGCCAGGGGCAGGGTATTGCGCACGTAGTCCTCGTGGGTGCGGATGCCGCGCTCGCAGAGGATGACGTCGGGGTTTCCGGCCTGAATAATGTACTCGGCAGCCAGGAGGAACTCATTGAGGGTAGCGCTGAAGCCGCGTTTGAGCAGCACCGGCTTGTTGGTCTTGCCGACGCCCAGCAGCAGGTTGAAGTTGTGCATGTTGCGGGCGCCGATCTGGAGCACGTCGGCGTACTTGGCGACCAGCAGCACCTGGTCGATGCTCATGACCTCGGTGACCACCGGCAGGCCGGTGCGTTCGCGGGCCTCGGCCAGGATCTCCAGTCCCTTTTCGCCGAGTCCCTGGAACTCGTAAGGGTTGGTGCGGGGCTTGAAGGCTCCGCCGCGCAGGGCGTGGGCCCCGGCCTCCTTGACGGCGTGGGCGACCTCCAGGAGGCGGGAACGATCCTCGACGCTGCAGGGTCCGGCGATCATGCAGATCCGGGGCCCGCCGACGGTGGCCCCATACCGGCCGCCGAGGGCGATGACGCTGGGCTCGGGATGGGTCTGGCGGCTGGCGATCTTGTAGGGCGCCAGGATCGGGACGACGCGATCGACGCCCGGCAGGCTTTCCAGGGCGCAGCGGTCCTTGAAACGGTCGTCGCCGATGACCGCCACCACCGTGCGTTCGGTCCCGACGATGACATGGTCCTTGAGATTCATCTCGCGGACGGCCTGGACCACCGCCTCGACCTGCTGCGGGGTGCAGCCTTCGCGCATGACCACGATCATGACCGGACCTCCGGACCGCCTATGAACTCCCGGCCTTCCAAGTAAGGCCGCAGCGCCGCCGGGATGCGGATGCGGCCGTCGGCCGTCTGGTGGTTTTCGACCAGCGGGATCAGGATCCGCGGGCTGGCGATGACGGTGTTGTTGAGCGTGTGGCAGTACAGCATGTTGCGGTCGCGGTCGCGATAGCGGAGTTTCAGCCGCCGGGCCTGGAACTCGTGGAACCGCGAGGCCGAGTGGGTCTCGCCGTACCCGCCGCGCGACGGCATCCACGTCTCGATGTCGAACTTCTGCACCTGCCCCTGCCCGAGATCCCCCGAGCACACGTTGACCACGCGATAGGGCAGTTCCAGGGCGGCCAGCACCGCTTCGGAATTGGCCACGATGTCGGCGTGGTGGCGGATCGACTCCTGTTCGTCGTTCCGGCAGATGATCACCTGCTCGACCTTTTCGAAGGCGTGGATCCGGTACAGGCCGTAGGTGTCCTTGCCGGCCGCGCCGGCCTCGCGGCGGAAACACGGACTGACGGCGACGTACTTCTTCGGCAGCTCGTCCTCGGAGAGCACCTCGTCGCTGTGATAGGCGGTCAGCGGCACCTCGGCCGTGCCCACCAGGCTCATGGCGTCGCGCTCGCAGCGGTAGGCCTGCTCCTCGCCGCCGGGATAGTAGCCCGTGCCGACCATCATCGCGTCCAGCACCAGCACCGGCACGCCCATGGGCACGAAGCCGCGGGCCCGCATGGTATCCAGGGCGAGCCGCAGCACCGCCTGGTGCAGCAGCAGGCCGTCGCCGCGCAGAACGTAGTTGCGCGACCCGGCCAGCTTGACGCCGCGCTCGATGTCGAGCATGCCCGAGTCGGTCATCAGCGTCACGTGGTCCTTGAAGGCGAAGTCGAAGCGCGGCGCTTCGCCCACGCGGCGGATCTCGACGTTCTCGGTCTCGTCGCGCCCGATCGGCACCTCGTCGCCGGGGGGCTGCGGCACCCGGAGCATCGCGGCCTCGAACCGCTCGGCCACGACCCGCGCCTCCTCCTCCAGCTCACGGACCCGGTTCTTGATGGCCGTCATGCGCTCGACCAGGGCGTCGGCCTCGGCCTTGAGCTCGGCCTCGGTTCGGCCCGACGCCAGCGCCGACTGATAGTATTTGCTGCGGGGGTTGCGGTAGTTGGCGATCTGGGCCCCGGTCTCGTTCTGCTCGTGCTTGAGCCGGTCCAGCTCGGTCTGGGCCGCCCGACGCCGGTCGTCCAGGGCCAGCAGCTCGTCGATGTCGCAGGCGATGCGCTTGGCCTGAGCGCCGCGCTTGAAGCGATCGGGATCCTGGCGAATCAGCTTGATGTCGATCATGCGGTGTTTCTCGCGTCCCGGCGATCGCCGCGTTTTCCGCCGCTTACCTGCCCGAACGGCCGGCGAGGCGCCGGTCGCCACGGCCGCTCGCGCCCCTGCGCGAGTCCGACCGGTCCTCCCGCGGGGTCGACTGCATGCACCCGGAGGGATTCGAACCCCCAACCCTCGGTTCCGAAGACCGATGCTCTGTCCAGTTGAGCTACGGGTGCTGGCCGGGCGGCGGTCCGACGCCCGCGAAAGGCGGCACGACGGTAATGCCGCGCTCCCTGCTCCGCGGCGGGTTCATCCGGTCGGCCGGGTCCGGCGTCGGCGACGCAGGAACACGGCCAACCGCGTGAGAACCGGCTCTGCGGACCTGTGTAAGACTAGTCTTCCGTCGGTCGGAGGTCAACGAGCCGAGCCGGACGGCGGCAGCGGGCGCGGCTCTTGTCGACCGGCATACGACCGGCCGACGGACGCCGGAACCGGGGGCAGGCAGCGGCAATCGCGGGCGACGCGCGGTACAATGGCCATGAGCGGGGCGGCACCACGGCCTGCGGGCGTAACGCAGGCGGTACGGGCCGGGCGGGCGGGCCCGCGGCGTGAAAGCGAGGGGCGGGATGCGACCTGTTATCATCGCCACGTTCATCAGGGTCGTTCTCGCGCTGGTCGGCGCCCCCGGTTCGGCTTTCGCCGACCTGCCGGCGGCGTTCGATCTGCGCAACGTGGGCGGCGTGAACTACGTTACCTCGGTCAAGAGCCAGCAGGGCGGAACCTGCTGGACGCACGGGACGATGGCCGCCATCGAGGGCAACCTGATGATCACCGGGCGCTGGGCCGCGGCCGGCGAATCGGGGCAGCCCAACCTGGCCGAGTACCACCTGGACTGGTGGAACGGCTTCAACCAGCACAACAACGACGACCGCGACCCTCCGGCCGGCGGGGGTCTGGAGGTGCATTACGGCGGCGACTATCGGGTGGCCGCGGCCTACCTGGTCCGCGGCGAGGGGGCGGTGCGCGACATCGACGGGCAGTCCTACACCTACCCGCCCGCGCGTTGGCTGGCCTCCTATCACCACTACTACCCGCGCGAGATCCGCTGGCTGACCGTCGGGGCCGACCTGAGCCGCATCGGCACCGTCAAGCAGGCGATCATGCAGCACGGCGTGATGGGCACCTGCATGTGCTACAGCTCCTCCTTCATCCAGAACTACGTGCATTACCAGCCCCCGGACAGCACCCTGGAGCCCAACCACGCCGTGGCCATCGTCGGCTGGGACGACAACAAGACCACCCAGGCGCCGCAGCCGGGAGCCTGGCTGTGCAAGAACAGCTGGGGCGGCAGCTGGGGGCTGAGCGGCTACTTCTGGATCTCCTATTACGACAAGCACTGCGGGCAGCACCCCGAGATGGGCGCGGTCTCGTTCGTGGATGTCGTCCGCTCGCCATACGTGCACGTGGAATACCACGACTATCACGGCTGGCGCGACACCCTCCCCAACGTGCAGGAGGCCTTCAACGCCTTCAGGCCCGCGCAGCGCGAGGAGCTGGCGGCGCTGGCCTTCTACACCGCGACCGAGAACGTCGATTATGTAGTGACGGTCTACGATCGTTTCCAGGACGGACAGCTCCAGGACCCGCTCTGGTCGGCTTCCGGCAGCTGCCCCTGGATCGGCCACCACACCGTGGACGTCGGCGGCACCATCCATCGCGACGCCGGCGACGACTTTTTCGTCTACCTCCGGCTGTCGGCCGGCGGGCACCCGATCGACAAGACCTCGACGGTGCCGGTGCTGCTGGGAAGGGCTGCCGCAGCCGCCGGCGGCGGATCGGATACAGGCCCGGACGGCGGCAAGCCCTTCCTCGCGCCGGACGGAAGCCTGCGTTTCATGGTTCCCGCGGTCACCACGGACAGCGGCCCGGAGGTGGTCTCGGCGGCCGCACCGGGACAAAGCTACTACCGGCAAAACGGACAGTGGCAGGATCTCTACTTCGTCAATGCCTCGGCCAACTTCTGCATGAAGGCCCTGGCTACCGACGCCGGTCCGGCGCCGGCCGCCGGGCCATCTCCGGCCGACGGGGCCGAACGGGTGCCCGTCGATGCCGACCTGAGCTGGTCGGCCGGGCGACGCGCGGAGTCGTACGACGTCTGGTTCGGGCCGGCCGGCCAGATGACCTTCCGCGGCAACCGCACGACCACGGGTTTCGATCCCGGCACCATGCCCCGCGGCCGGAGGCACGAGTGGCGCATCGACAGCGTGCGCGGGGCCGAAATCACCACCGGCGCGGTCTGGAGCTTCACCACCGCGTCCCGCCCGGGAGACTTCGACCTGGACGACGACGTGGACCAGGCCGACTTCGGCCGCTTCCAGGCCTGTCTGACCGGCTCGTCTCAGCCGCAGTACGATCCGGCCTGCCGCGACGCCCGCATGGACGACGACAACGACGTGGACGGAGCCGACCTGGAGCTCTTCATGGCGGCCATGACGCCGCCGAACCCGTGAAACGGAGCCGGGGCTTCTCGCCGCCCGACCCAGGATGCCGACCGAATGAATGCGTGGGTGTTGCCGGAGGGATACCAGGGCCATCCGGCCGCCTATCTGGCGATCGGGGCGGCGGCCCTGCTGCTGACCGCGGTGGCCAAGGGCGGCTTCGCCGGCGTGGGGGCGCTGTCGGTGCCGCTGATGCTGCTGGTGGCGCCGGGCAAGCTGGTGCTGGGGATGTGGCTGCCGCTGCTGGTGGTCTGCGACATCCTGACCATCCGGCAGTATCCCCGGGAGTGGAAGCTGCGGCCGATCGCGGTGCTGGCCCCGTCGATGATTCTGGGCATCGTGCTGGGCTACCTGATGCTGGGGCGGGTCAGCGACCGGACGGTCAAGATCGCCACCGGCGTCATCGGGCTGCTGTTCGTGGGACTGGAGTTCGTCAAGGCCGCGGTGCGGCGGCGGTCGGACCGGGCCCCGGCCGGCCCGCCCTGGCGTCCCGGTCTGCTGTCGGCCGCTCCGTTCGGTCTGGCCGCGGGGGTGACCACCATGCTGGCCCACGCCGCCGGCACGGTGACCACGATCTACTTCCTCCCGCAGCGCATGGACCAGCGAACGTTCGTGGGCACCACGGCCCGCTTCTATTTCCTGTTCAACTCGCTCAAGGTACCCTTTTTCGTGGCCGGCGGGCTGATCAACCGCGAGACGCTGGTCAAGAGCCTCTGGATGATGGCCCTGGCGCCGCTGGGGGTGTGGCTGGGGGCCAGGCTGAACGAGCTGATCCCGGCCCGGGCCTTCGGACCGGTGATCCTGGTTCTGCTGGCGGTCAGCAGCGTGTATCTGGTCTGGGCCAATCTGTAGGCCGATTCGACACCAGCCGGAGACGGACGGCTGGGAGACAGGTCCCAGGGGCTGGGGGCAACTCGCAAGCCCTTGTCGAGCCGGAGACGAGCCATGAATGCGCGCGAACGGATGGCCGCCGCCATGCGGCACGAGATCCCCGACCGCGTGCCGGTCATGTGCCAGCTGGCCCTGGGACACTATTTTCTGCACGCGGAAGCCGCGCCGGCCGACATCTGGTTCGACAGCCGGGTGTTCGCGGAGGTGCTGGAGGAGTTCCGGCGGCGCTACCGCTTCGACGGCCTGCTGGTGAACCTGCCCGGCAGGCCGGAGAACTGGCGCGACTGGGTCGTCGCACACGAGGCCGACGAGTTCGGCGAAACCATGACCTGGACCTGCGGCCTGAAGACCCGCGTACCGGCCGACGACAACCTCCAGACGTTTCCCCCGGACTGCACCTGGCTGCCGCGGGCAGACCTGGAGAAGCTGGACCCCGGCGACGACGGGCTGCTGCGCGTGCCGGGGCTGGTGTGGAACACCTGGCACGCCCCCTGCCTGTGGGACATACCCGACACAGCGGATCTGGCCGATCCGGCCGACTATCCGGCGTGGTTCACGCGGGCCCTGCGGGCCGCCCGCCAGCTGAGCCCTGAGGCTTCGGTGCACGCGGAGGTCTTCTCGCCGTTCACGCACCTGATGGAACTGCTGGGCTACGAGCAGGCCATGACCGGCCTGATCGACGCCCCGGAGGTCTGCACACGCCTGCTGGATCGCTTCACCGCCGTGGTATGCGCCCAGGTGGATCTCTACGCCGACTGCCGGCCGGACGCGGTGCTGATCAGCTCGGCCTTCGCCGGGGCGGGCTTCATCAGCCGGGAGATGTACCGCCGGTTCGTGCTGCCGGCCGAGACGCGGGTCGTGCGGGCCGTGCACCGGCACGGTTTGCCGGCCTATGTCCACACCTGCGGGGCGATCGGCGACCGGATGGAGCTGATGGCCGAAAGCGGCGTGGACGGCATCGACACGCTCGACCCGCCGCCGTTGGGCACGGTGGACCTGGCCTGGGCCAAGGAGCGTTTCGGGCAGCGGTTCTTTTTTCAAGGGCAACCTGGATGCGGTCAACGAGATGCTGCGGGCCGACGACGCGGACTTCGAGCGGGCGGTGATCCAGAGGCTCCGGATCGGCAAGCCCGGCGGAGGCTACATCCTCTCGTCGGCCTGTTCGGTGGCCCCGAAAGTGGACCCGCGGCGGCTGCGGCGGATGACGGAGCTGGCGGAGGAGTACGGCCGGTAGGAGTAGCGGATGCGGACGCGCCGGAGGACCACGCCTGGTACGAGCCGGGGAATGGAACCCACGGAGGGCTCCGCTCCGTCGGGGCCGCCCACCGAAGGCGCGAGAACGTCCGTGACCGGCAACGCGACGCGCCGTGTTCATTCGAGCAGCTGGAGATTCGGACGCGACGCCGCGCGTCCATCCGGAAAGGGCGGCTACCGGCGGGCCCTGTCGGCGGTGAGGTTCGGGGTCCGACGGAAACGTGGGTGATGAAGGCAAGGGAGGACCCATGTCCGAGCTGGTGCGGGTGAGCATTTCCATCGAGAAGCCGCTGTACGAGCGGCTGGAGAAGCTGGTCCGGCAGAGCGGCTATACCAACCGCTCGGAGTTCGTCCGGGATCTGGTGCGCCGCCAGATCGTGCAGCGCGAGTGGGAGAACGACCGCGAGGTGGCCGGCACGGTCACGCTGGTCTACGATCACCACGTGCGCGGGCTGACCGACCGGCTGACCACCCTGCAGCACGGCCACCGCGGCGTGGTGCTGGCGGCCACGCACGTGCACCTGAGCCATCACATGTGCATGGAGGTGATCATTCTGCGGTCGCGGGCCAGCGAGATTCGAAAACTCACCGACGAGATGCGCAAGCTGCGGGGGGTGCTGTACGCCGAGCTGGCCACGGCCAGCACCGGCGAGGAACTGCACTGAGCGGGCCGGCCCGCCGGGCGGCTGCCGGCGACGGGCATGCGGAGACGCGGACATGACCGGATGGTTCGTCACCGGCACCGACACCGGCGTAGGCAAGACGGTGGTCGCCGGCATCCTGGCCCGGCTGCTGCGCGAGCAGGGCCGGCGGGTGGGAGTGTTCAAGCCGTTGGCCACCGGGTGCCGTCGCGACGCGCGGCTGGGGCTGGTCTGCGGGGATGCGGAGTTTCTGGCCCATTGCGCCGATGCCGCCGAAAACCTTGAGACGATCAACCCGGTGCGCTATGCCGAGGAGGCCGCCCCCCTGGTCGCCGCCGAGAAGACCCGCCGGCCGGTGGACTGGGAGCGGATCGACGCATGCTGGGAGCGGATCCGCGCCGCGGCCGATCACGTCATCGTCGAGGGGGCCGGCGGCCTGCTCGCGCCCATCGACGCCCGCCGCTCCATGGCCGATCTGGCGGCACGGCTGGGCCTGCCGCTGGTGATCGTCGCCCGGGCATCCCTGGGCACGATCAACCACACGCTGCTGGCGCTGGAAGCCGCGCGGCGCCGTGGTCTGACGGTGGCCGCGGTGGTCGTCAACCACTACCGCCCCTCAAGCGCGAGCCTGGCCGAGGAAACCGCCGCGGACGTGATCCACCGGCTGGGAAAGGTGCCGATGCCGCCGGTGGTGCCCTTCGACCCGCGCGTGGACGTCGAAAAAGGCGTGCTCACCGAGGACGTGCTCTACCCCCTCCGCGCGTTCGTCGACCGACACCTGTCCCGACCCTGATGGCCCGTCGCGCGTCCCTCCGGGGGTCGCTCGGAGGGCCCCGCTGTGTCGGGGCCGCAAAGCGACGCGATAGAGCCTCAAAGCGCAGATCCCGGACGCGACGGAGCGTGTCGTACACCCCTTGTGTGACGCCAATGCGGGTTTCGATGGCATACCGATGCCGTGACCGGCACAGCGACCGAACGCTACGCCGCTGCGCGCCGGCAGGATGGTTTCCGCTGGGAACGTCCGGCAGGGACGTCGGCCGCCACGGCGCCTGACGCGATGAATGCGCGGTCATGGCCCCGGCCGGTCGGGTCGCAGCGCCCTGGCCCTGCATATGATGTCACTTTTTTGTCGCAACACGCTCGTCGACCCGGCGGGCCCAGCGCAGCTTCGCCGAGCGGCTGCGGGGGTTGTCGCGGCGCTCCCGGATCCCCGGCGTGATCGCCCGTTCGGAGACGGCCTCGTAGAGCCCGTCGGCCAGGCCCTGCCGGAACGATTCCTCGACCAGCCGGTCCTCGCCGCTGTGGAAGCTGATGATGCCGATCCGGCCGCCGGGGTTCAGGCACGACGGCGCGATCCGCAGCAGCTGAGCAAGGCAGCCCAGTTCGTCGTTGACCATGATCCGCAGGGCCTGGAACGTCCGGGCGGCCGGATGCCGCTCGCCGGGGTGCCGGCGGTGCTGCCTTTTCCATTGCCGTATCGACAGACCCTTGGCTTCGAACACCAGTCGCACGAGGTCCCAGGTGCTCATGAGGAGCCGGGTGGAACGCACTTCCGCGACCCGCCGGGCGATGCGCAGATGGTCGGGTTCATTGGCCAGCCGCCGCAACGCTTCGGCCAGCGCCTCGACTTCGATCGTCGCCAGCAGGTCCGCGGCCGTGCGGTCGATGCGGTCGTCCATGCGCATGTCCAGCGGACCATCGTGTTTGTAGCTGAAGCCGCGACGCGGGTCGTCGATCTGCATGCTGGAGACGCCCAGGTCGGCGAAAACCACGTCGAATCCGGGCATCTCCGGCGTGAGCACCTTGTGCAGACCGGCGAAGTTGCCGCGCGTGAGCCGCACGCGGTCGCCGAAGTCCGCGAGTCGTCCGCGGGTCCGTTCCAGTTGCTGGGCGTCGACATCGAACCCGAACAGCAGGCCGTCCGGGGCCGTCCGCTCCAGAAAGGCGGCCGCGTGGGCGCCGTATCCCAGCGTGCAGTCGGCCACGACCTCGCCGGGCTCCGGCTGCAGGGCCGTCAGCACCTCCGCGAGCAACACCGGAACGTGCGTTCCCGCCGGCGTGCCGCCGCGCGCCCGGACGCGGGCCTGAATCTCAGGGTAGGCCTCCGGGTTGTGCTCCTTGTAGCGTTCCTCATAGTGCCGCGGATGCGTGCCGGCGTAACGCCTGCGACGGCGGCGAGGCGGCTCGCCATGCGGGTTGCCCTGATCGGCCGGATCGCCCATGCCGCGATTGTACGAGGGCCGGCCCGCCCGGCTCTACCCCCGGCAGCGGCCGCAGGGTAGGATCGGCTATTCGGGGCGGAACGTTGCCGCGTGGGCCGGTCGCCCCGGCGAGGAATGGA
Organism: uncultured Phycisphaerae bacterium; assembly: GCA_938005315.1. Classification (GTDB taxonomy): domain Bacteria; phylum Planctomycetota; class Phycisphaerae; order UBA1845; family PWPN01; genus CALLOB01. The sequence continues at coordinate 16,730 of CALLOB010000073.1, read as the reverse complement.
TGATGGCGATGCAGAAAGGTTCATGGGTGAAACGGGCGGCGGTGATCGTGCTGTGGGCCCTGGCGGTCGCAAAGGCGGCAGGGGCGGACTCCGCACCGGCCGGATCGCAACCGGCCGGTGAACCGGCGGGCGGGACGGCCGCCTCCGCCCCGACACCGGCCGGCGACCTGGAAAAGGTTTCGGTCACCACCCACGAGGTGCGGATCGACGACCGTCCGGTGCGTTACCGCGCGACCGCCGGGGCCATGCCGATGAAGGACGAGCAGGACAAGCTCAAAGCGACCGTGTTCTTCGTGGCTTATGAGGCCTTCAGGCCTGAATCCACCGGCGAGGGCGACGCCGACCTGCTGGCCGCCGAGCCGGCCGGCCGGCCGATCATGTTCGTGTTCAACGGCGGGCCCGGCGCCGCGGCCGTGTGGCTCCATCTGGGCACCGCCGGCCCGCGACGGGTGGACTTCCCCGAGGACGGCGTCGCGCCGCCCCCGCCGTACCGCCTGGTGGACAACGCCTGGAGCTGGCTGGATGCCACCGACCTGGTGTTCATCGATCCGGTGGGCACGGGCTTCAGCCGGCCGGCCGAGGGCCAGAACCGCGAGGAGTTCTACGGCGTCCGCGAGGACATCCGGTGGGTAGCGGAGTTTATCCGCCTGTACCTCACCCGCTACCGCCGCTGGGCATCGCCGGTGTTCCTGGCGGGCGAAAGCTACGGCACCACCCGCGCCGCGGGGCTCTCCGAGCACCTGCTGGACCGCCACGGCATCGCCCTGTGCGGCATCGTGTTCGTCTCGACGGTGCTGGACTTCCAGACGCTCAGTCCGCAGAACGCCAACGACCTGCCGTACCCGCTGTTCCTGCCCACCTACACGGCCACGGCCTGGTACCATCGCAGGCTCGACGCCGAACTGCAGGCCGACCTGGACCGCACGCTTCGCGAGGTTCAGGAGTGGGCGACGGGTGATTACGTGACCGCCCTGGCGGCCGGCAGTGCTCTGCGCGGCGAGGCGCGGCGCCGCGTCCTGCAGCGGCTGGCCCGCTACACCGGCCTGCCGGCGGACCTGATCGAGCGGGCCAATCTGCGGGTCGCGCCGGCGGCGTTCCAGAAGCACCTGCTCGCCGGGGAAGGCCTGCTGGTCGGCCGCTTCGACTCCCGCGTCACCGGGCACGATCCCAGACCGCTGTCGAACTGGCCGGCCTTCGATCCCAGCCTGCCGCAGTACCTGGCAGCCTACAGCTCCTGCTTCAACGACTACGCCCGACGCGAGCTGAAGTACGACAGCCTGCTGCCGTATGAGGTGCTTAGCGACAGGGTTCGGCCGTGGAACTTCGGAGAGGACGGGATGGGATACCTATCGGTGGTCGACGAGCTGCGTTCGGCGATGGTCAAGAACCCGCATCTGCGGCTGCTGTTCGCCAGCGGGTATTTCGACCTGGCCACGCCCTACTGGGGCACGCAATACACCATCGACCACCTGGATCTTCCGCCGGCCCTGGCGGCCAACATCCGCCACGAGCACTATCCCGCCGGGCACATGATGTACCATGAGCGCAGTTCGCTGCGCAAGCTCAAGGCCGACATCGCGGCTTTCATCCGCGACGCCGTGGCGGTTCCAAAAGAGGCGTCGAAATGACCCCGGAGTCCCCGAAAATCATCCTGACACCTTTTTCGCGGGCGAGGGCTTGAGCCGCTCGCGCAGGTATCGGCCGGTCCAACTGGCCGGGTGGGCGGCCACGTCCTCGGGACGGCCGGCGACGACGACCTCACCGCCCCGGTCGCCGCCCTCGGGCCCCAGGTCGATGATCCAGTCGGCACACTTGATGACCTCGAGGTTGTGCTCGATCACCAGCACGGTGTGGCCGCGGTCCACCAGCCGGCCGAGGACCCGCAGGAGGTTGTCCACGTCGGCGAAGTGCAGGCCGCAGGTGGGCTCATCCAGCACGTACAGCGTGTGGCCTGTGGCCGGGCGGGCGAGCTCGGCGGCCAGCTTGACGCGCTGGGCCTCTCCGCCGGAGAGCATGGTCGAAGTCTGCCCCAGGGCGAGGTAGCCCAGCCCGACATCGTGCAGGGCCAGCAGCGCGGTGCGGATGCCGTCGAAGCCCGAGAACAGCCCGATCGCCTCCTCCACGCGCATGGCCAGCACGTCGGCGATGCTCCGGCCCCGGTAACGCACCTCCAGCGTCTCGCGGTTGTACCGGGCTCCCTTGCACACGTCGCAGATCACATAGACCTCGGGCAGGAAGTGCATCTCGATCCGCTTGACCCCCTGGCCGCGGCAGGCCTCGCAGCGGCCGCCGGGCACGTTGAAACTGAATCGCCCCGGGCCGTAGCCGCGGATCCGGGCCTCGCGGGTTCCGGCGAACAGTCCCCGGATGTCATCGAACGCCCCGGTATAGGTGCAGGGATTGCTTCGCGGCGACCGCCCGATCGGCGACTGGTCGATGGCGATGACCTTGTCGATCCGGCCGGCGCCGATGATCCGCTCGTGGCGTCCCGGACGCACGCGGCTGCCGTGGATCTGGCGCTGCAGGGCCTTGAGCAGCACCTCGTTGACCAGGGTGCTCTTGCCGCTGCCGGAAACGCCGGTCACGCAGACCAGCCCGCCCAGCGGAATGCGGACGTCGATGGCCTTGAGGTTGTTCTCGGCGGCCCCGCGGACCTCGACGGACTGGGCGGCCACGAGCGGGCGCCGCCGGGCCGGCACGGGAATCCCCGCCTCGCCGCGCAGATAGCGGGCCGTCAGGCTCTCGGGGTGGGCCAGCACCTCCTGGAGCGTTCCCTGGGCGACGATCCGCCCGCCCTGGGCTCCGGCCCCGGGACCCATGTCGATGACGTGGTCGGCCGCCCGGATGGTGTCCTCGTCGTGCTCGACCACGATGACGGTGTTGCCCGCGTCGGTCAGCCGCCGCAGCGTGCCGATGAGTCGGCCGCTGTCGCGCTGATGCAGACCGATGGTCGGCTCGTCCAGCACGTAGCACACGCCCACCAGTCCGCTGCCCAGCTGGGTGGCCAGGCGGATGCGCTGGGCCTCGCCGCCGGAGAGCGAGGCTCCGGCGCGGTTCAGGGCGATATAGCCCACGCCGACGTCGACCATGAAGCCCAGACGCTGGTCGAGCTCGCGCAGGATCGGCGCGGCGATCCGGTCACGCTCGCCCTCGAACCGCAGGCCCGCCAGGAAACCCCGGGCCTGCTCGATGGTCATCGCCGACACCTCGTGCAGCCCGCGCCCGCCGACCTTGACCGCCAGGGCCTCCTTCCGCAGCCTCGTCCCGCCGCAGGCCTCGCAGGGATGCTCGCTCATGAAGGCGTGCAGCCGCTGCTTGACCGATTCGCTGTCGGTGGCCTCCCAGCGGCGCTTGAGATTCGGCAGCACGCCCTCGAACGAGGCCCCGTGGCGCTGGATGTCCTCTTCGGTCGTGCCGTGCATCAGGATCCGCTGCAGGTCGGCCGGCAGATCCCGATAGGGCACGTCCGGGGCGACGTGGAATTCCAGGCAGAAGGCGTCCAGCAGCCGCCGGTACAGCAGGTTCATCCGCTTGCCGCCGTGCCTCCAGGCCTCGATCGCCCCCTCGGCCAGCGAGAGCGACGGGTCCGGCACCACCAGGTCGGGGTCGAACTCCTGCACGTGTCCCAGCCCGTCGCAGGCCGGGCAGGCCCCGTGGGGGGAGTTGAAGCTGAACAGCGCCGGCGTCGGCTCGGGAACGGTCACCTCAGGGTGGACCGCGCAGGCGAAGCGGGAGCTGTACGGCGCGTCGGTCCATGCACCCGCGGCGTCCTGGGAGGCGATCGTCACCAGTCCGTCGGCCAGCTTCAGGGCCAGGCTCAGGCTTTCGGCCAGCCGCGAGGCCATGTCGCGGCCGACCGTCAGCCGGTCCACGACCACCTCGAGATCGTAGCGCCGCCGGGCGGAGAGCGCTTCCAGCTCCCGCAAATCCTGCACCGCTCCGTTCACCCGGATGCGCACGAAACCCTGGCGTTCGATGCGGCTCAGCAACTCGCGCATCGGCCCCTTTTGCCGCCGGGCCACCGGCGCCAGCACCATGACCCGGGTGCCTTCGGGAAGCCGCAGCACGGCTTCCACGATCTGCGACGGCTCCTGCCGCCGGATCGGCCGGCCGCACTCCCAGCAGTGCGGATCGCCCACCCGGGCGAACAGCAGCCGCAGGTAGTCGTGGACCTCGGTGATCGTGGCCACGGTCGATCGCGGATTGGAGGCGCCGGTTCGCTGCTCAATGGCGATGGTGGGGGGCAGCCCGTCGATGTGGTCCAGATCCGGCTTGGCGATCTGCTCGAGAAACTGCCGGACGTGCGGAGAGAGCGTCTCCATGAACTTCCGCCGTCCCTCGGCGTGGATGGTGTCGAAGGCCAGCGAACTCTTGCCCGAGCCGCTCAGACCGGTCACCACCACCAGGCAATCGCGGGGTATGTCCAGCGAGATGTTCTGGAGGTTGTGCTGGCGGGCGCCGCGGATACGGATGTCGCGCGAGGAATCCATGGCCGGCCCGAAGATGTCCCGCGGCCTGGCGGGCCAATACCCCGGCCTCCGCCGACCGCAGCGGCAGCCTAGCACGGAGCCCCTCCGCCCGCCACCGGTCCGGCGGTCCGGCCGGGACGGCCCGCAGACCAGGCCTCTGTCTGGCTGATCTGCCCAAACGCAGCGTTGGACATGTGGCTGGGCGAAACGCGTTGCTTCCTGGCTACGGTTGTTACAAACTTATGATCCGAAAGCACTTAAGCATCAAATAGCCGGGTCTTTCCATTGACCGTGTTGATCTGACGCAACAAAGCCGCACAGGCGGTCGTTCGACCGGTTTTCGTCGAGGTTGTGAATGTAGAACACAAGCCTATGTTCTGACAAAGACTACGGTCGTTTGAGACGCGGTGAGTTTTTGCACGTCCGCTGGCACCCGGGATGCATTTTGAGGGCCTCAGACGACGGCATGGTACGTCGCACAAGGGTGTTCTTCCCGGTGGTGGGGTTTTCGCCGGCTTTGCCGCCCAGCAGGGGTTGCCAAAATGGATGAAGGCGTGTTCAAGAAGAAACTGAACGAGCTGGTCCAGGAGATCAAGGCCCTGCCGGTGGCGGAGCGGCAAAAGCTGTCGATGCTGGCCGAGGAGACCCAGCAGCGGCACAAGGAACTGAAGGAGACGGTCAACAGCCTGCACGAAAGTATTGATTACCTGAGGTTGTCGATCAAGTACCTGCTGTTTGACCTGGAAGCCACCCGGAGGGAGAACACCCAGCTTCGCAAGATGCTTGAGGAGCAGACCGGCTCTTGAGCCGGTCGCCCGGCCCGGAAGGCCGTGGCTGTCGCCATCGCCCACCGACACGGCGGCTGCAGGACAGGCACGGCGAAATGACCCGAAGAGGCAGGCGGCCACGCCGCCGCACCCCCGACGCTGTGGGAGGAGGACAGCGTCGGGGGTCGTTCGGGTCATCCAGGGACGATGACCGATCGAGGCGGGGGCCCTCGCGTTTTTTATTGCGCCGTCCGGATGCAAGGCTGATGCGTCGGTCGGGCATGATGCCCCGCACAACGCGCCGCCTTACAACCGGTCGGCAGCCTTCACCCGTCGGCCACCGGCACCACCGTGGTGGCCGCCAACCCGGTCTTGTAGTACTCTGACACCTCGCCCGGAATACGCCGCCGGTCGGCGAAGGTCTCGATCGACCGGATCCGGCTTTCCCCCGGTGCACGGAGGAGTCGATGGTGCTGCTGACGGCCTGCGCTGCGGTGGTTACAGCCCTGCTCGGTGCCGAAGCCCCTCGAGGGCCGGTGGTGATCAACTCGTTCGAGAGCACCGCCGACCTCTCGATGCTCGTCCCTGCCAATGCCCGCCTCCAGGGGGTCACGCAGCACGTCACGCACGGCCGGCAGTCGCTGGAGGTGGAGTTCCGACCAGCCGAATGGCCGCTGGTGCGGATGCTGGCGCCGTCGCCGTGGAACTGGAAGAGCGCCGGCGGACTGGCCCTGGATATCGCCAACCCGGGACCGGGTCCGGTCCAGTTTGGTGTGCGCATCGACGAGATTCCCCAGCCCACCGATCCCCGGCATTGGTGGCAGGGCCTGGGGTGGGTGGCCGCCGGGGAGCGCGCGACATTTGTGTTGCCGTTCAACCCCGACCCGATGAGCCGCGGCATGCGCGGCCTGCCGGTGACGGCGGGGTTGAAACTGCTCTCGGTCGGCGGCTCCCCGACCGTGGATCTGTCGCGGATCGCGGCCTTCCAGGTCTTCCTGCATCAGCCGGCACGGCCGATCACGCTGTTCATCGACCATGTCCGGGTGATGGATTGGGCTGGTCCGCTGGAGGGCATCGTGGACGCTTTCGGGCAATACGCCCGCGGCACCTGGCCCGGCAAGGTGCTCGACGTCTCCGAGCTGGCCGCCCGGCGGCAGGCGGAGGAGGCGGACCTGACGGCCAACCCTCCGCCGGCCGGGCTGGACCGGTTCGGAGGCTGCCTGGCCGGTCCGGCACTTCGGGCCACGGGCTTTTTCCGGACCGAACGGGTCGATGGGCGCTGGTGGCTGGTGACGCCGGAGGGGCACGTTTTCTTCTCGCTGGGCATGGACTGCGTGACCTTTTATGAGGCCACGATCACCACCGGGCGGGAGGAGATGTTCACCTGGCTGCCGGGGGAGGACGATCCTCTGGCCCGGCACATCGGCACTGTGACATCCGTCATCCGCGGGCCGGTGCGGGAGGGGAGGACCTTCCGCTTTTACGCCGCCAACCTTGAGCGCAAGTACGGGCCGGACTGGCAGACGGCCTGGGTCGATATGGTGTTGCGCCGCCTGCCGTCGTGGGGGTTCAACACCATCGGCAACTGGTCGGATCCCCGGCTGTACCGCAACGGGCGGGTACCCTACGTGGCCACGGCGCAGGTGGGCGGCGATCATGCGACGGTCAGCAGCGGCGTGGACTTCTGGGGCCGGATGCACGATCCGTTCGATCCGCGATTCGCCGGACATGCCGATGCGGCGGTCAGTGCGGTGGCCGAAAAGGTCGGGGATGATCCCTGGTGCGTGGGCTTCTTCGTGGACAACGAGCTGAGCTGGGGGGGCTTCGGCGACCAGACCGGCCGCACCGGGCTGGCCCTGGGGGCTCTGGCCGAGGCGGCGGACGCATCGCCGGCCAAGCGGGCGCTGCTCGAACAGTTGCGGGCGAAATACGGCCGGATCGAGGAACTGAATGCCGCCTGGGGTACGTCCCTGGCCGGCTGGGAGGGCCTCGAGCCGGCCTGGAGACCCCAGGCGCCGCAGCCTGAGGCCATGCAGGCCGACCTGCGAGAGTTCGTGCGCCTGCTGGCCCGGAAGTACTTCACCGCGGTGCGCGACGCAATGCGGCGTTTCGCCCCCAATCATCTGTATCTGGGCTGCCGCTTCGCCTGGCGCACCGAGGAAGCGGTCGAAGCCGCCGCCGAGCTGTGCGACGTGGTCAGCTTCAACATCTACGAGGCCAGGCCCGACCCGGGACGGTGGGGATTCGTCGAAACGCTGGACAAGCCCTGCATCATCGGCGAGTTTCACTTCGGGGCCCTGGACCGCGGCATGTTCCACGCCGGACTGGTGGCGGCGGCCGACCAGGCCGGCCGGGCGGCGATGTATGCCGATTATGTGCGCAGCCTGCTGGATCATCCCTCGTTCGTCGGCTGCCACTGGTTCCAGTACGTCGATCAGCCGCTGACCGGGCGGGTCTACGACGGGGAGAACTACAACATCGGCTTTGTGGATGTCACCGACACGCCGTACCCCGATCTGGTGCGGGCCGCCCGGCAGGTGCGCGGCGAGGCCTGCGCCCGCCGGCTGGCCGGGGCGGATCGCAGGTGACGGCGGGGGCGCCCCCGCCTCGGATCACAGCTTCCGCAGCCGGATGTTGCGGTACCAGACCGGCGTCCAGTGATCCTGCAGGGCCAGGTAGCCGCTGCGGGGCATGTGGGCGTAGGCGAAATCGAACTTGCCGCGGGGCTCGGTCAGACAGGCAAAATCCGTGTCGATGACCTTCAGGCCGTTGAGCACCACCACGACGGTCAGGCCCCGGACGGTGATCTCCATCTGGTTCCACTGGCCGACCGGCCGCGAGGCGTTGAACATCGGGCTGACCACGTCGTAAATGGCACCGGTGGTATGGAGGCCGGGAGGCTGGCCGGTGTCGTCGCAGATCTGCACCTCGAAGCCGGTGAAGGGCGGAGCCCCTTCGCGGGCACTGCGCAGGCAGACGCCGCTGTTGGAGTCCCTGGCGATCCGGAACTCCAGCCGCAGCACGAAGTCGCTCAACGGCTCGGTGTAGCGGAACCAGTGGTAGCCGTAGCCCTTGCAGGCCAGGGCGCCGTCTTCGAGGTAGAAGGCGTCCTGTTTGAGCTCGTGTCCCGGCTGGACGTAGATCTCCCAGCCGTCCATGCTCCTGCCGTTGAAGATGGTCACGAAGCCGGAGTCGCCGGTCCGGGCCGGCCCCGGCGCGGTCTCGTGGCAGCCGGAGCACAGCAGCACCGTGATCAGGACGCCGCAGACGGTCGCGGTTGGCCGTTTCATCGTCGATTCCTCCATGCCCGGCACCACGATACAGGTCGTCGCAGCCTTCGCCGGACCGACGCGCCGGACGCGGCCGTCGCCGGGCGCTGGCGGCCGGTCCGGCGGCGCGGTTCATCCGTCGTCGCTGCCGTCCTTCCCCCGCTGGGGGCGCAGGATCGCGGCCAGCTGGGCACGAAGCGAGGCTTTCTCGCCGGCGTCCATGATCAGGTTCGTGCGTGCCGCGGCCAACCCGACGGCACCGGCCGCCGGCAGCATCGCCCACGGCGGCAGCAGAAGGGCCAACGAGGCCATCAGCACGATCAGCGATCCGCGATCGAACGGCCGGTGCTGCAGCCGCAGCAGCAGCAGGCAGAGCGTCAGCCCCGCGCCGCCGCCCAGCACCGCGGTCCACGCCGCGGCCCGCATCGCCTGACCGGCGTCGAGCTCGGCCTGGATCAGCCACCAGCCCGCCGCGGCGCAGCCGGCGACCGACACCGCCGACGGCGCGAACAGCAGCCCGGTGCGCTCGATGAGCTGGAAATGGATCCCCAGGAACCCCAGATGGCTGGTCAGCAGAAAGGACAGCAGCGACAAGGCCATGACTTCAGCGCCGCGGGCGTACTCCGCCGGGAACACGCGGATCAGCAGCGGTGCGGCCGCCGTTCCCAGCGCACAGCCCAGCAGCAGGAGGATCGCCGTGGCCTTGTACACGGTGCGGAACTGGGCGTCGGCTTCGGCGCGTCCGCGGGCCTCCCAGGTCCTGGCGACCTGGGTCTGCAGCACGGCCACGACGGTCATGGCCACCAGCAGCACCCCCTGGGTCAGGTTCCGCACCGCGCCGAAGACGCCGGTCAGGCCCGGCCCGTGCACCTTCTGGAGGTACCAAAGCGGGTATTGCTGCAGCAGCTGCCACATCACCGCGGCCAGTGCCGCCCAGACACCGAACCGGAGCATCCGTCCGTAGAGCGAGCGGCTGTCGCATGTCGGCGGGGCCTCGGGCCGCGGACAGGCCTTTCGGACCGCCGCGGCGAGAGGCGGGGCGAAGGCCAGCGTCACCGCGACCAGCAGGATCGCAAAGCACGTCAATACCGCCCCGGCGGTGTCGCCTCCGGCCAGGGCGACGCCGACCGCGGCCAGCGTGAAGGTGGTGTTGTGGACCAGCTCCATCAGGCTGACCGCCCGGAACATCCGCAGCCCTTTGAGCACCGCTCCCGCCAGCAGAAAGCCGGTCAGTGCGAAGCCCGCCAGGCACGTGACGGCCGCCAGGCGGGTGTGAGCGCCGCTCGCGTCGGGCATCGCCGGCCCGCCGAACACCGCGAAGACCGCCCGACCCAGCGGCTCGGCGCCGGCCAGCAGCAGCATGCTGACGACGGCCGACAGCAGCAGGACGAACGGCACGATCCGTCGCAGGAAGCCCGGCAGTTCCCCGCGGGTCTCGTACAGCGGCACGTAGCGGCTCACGGATTCGTACAGCCCCGCGCATGACAGGGGACTGATGACGTTGATGGCCACGAAACCGATCTGCAGCAGTCCGACCTCGGCCGGGCTCATCACCCATGTCAGCAGCACGAAGCGGACGAAGCCCATCAGGCGATGAGCCATGCTGGTGGGCACGTACACCCCCAGCGAGCCGAGCACGGAGCTGGCGCGAAACAGCCGCGGTGGCGCGTCCCGGTCCACGGCCGGATGATATCGGTCCGCGTCGGCCGCGTACACCGCGTCGCCCCGATCCGCGACCCGGAGGGTCTGCGCGCCTCGGGGCGGGACTATGGAATGATCAGCGCATCCGGCTGGATCCGGCGGATCGAGGGCAGGGCCGCGACGGCGTCGGCATAGCTGGGATAGCGGCCGGTCATGACGATCCACATCGCCCGGCCGCCCCGTGGATGGTTCTCCTGCACCGCCGATAGGCCGCGGTTGCGGTAGGCCCGCACGGCCTGCTCGGCACTCTCGGCCGTTGCGTAGACGGCCAGCTGGATGGCGAAGTAGGGGTGGGTCCAGCCGGCCATGCGGCGGGCCCGCTCGGCGATGGGCCGGTCGGGGAATCTGTGCAGCAGGGTGGCGAACTGGGCGGAGGCGTCCTTCCAGCGGCCGGCACGCTGCATGGCCACGCCGGCGGAGAACAGCAGCTGGTCCTTCGGGGGCGCGTCGGGCACGTCGGGCAGTCCCTTCTCGAAATGCTCGGCCGCCGCGGCGTAGTCGCCGCGCCGGAAGGCCATCGTTCCCAGCGAGGCCCGGGCCAGGCCGACGAGGTCCCGACGCCGGCTGTTGAGAGCCTTCTCGAAGTCCGCGCGAGCGGCTTCCTCGCGGCCTTGGCGGGCGTGGCAGAGTCCGCGGATGTAATAGGCCTCCGCGATCTCCTCGGCGCGGGAGAAATCGCGGATCAGCGGGTCGAGCCGGGCCATGGCCGGGTCGATCCGACCGAGGGCGTACTCGCGCGCCGCTTCCTGCAGGCTCTCGCGCTCTCCGGGCCCCAGGCGGGTGCAGCCGCAGGCGGGCAGCACGCAGGCCAGCAGCGCGCCCGCCCAGCGCCGGCCGTTGCCGGGGCGGGCGGGAAGCGGCCGGATGGATGCGATGTCACTCATGCTCGCGCTCCCCCGGGCCCGGCCCTCGCGGGGCGGCCGCCTGCGCCGGGTCTTCGCCCACGCCCGCAGCTCCCGAGGCCTGGACGGGCACCGGGCCTGACGGATAGGATGCCGCACCACAGCCGGTCTGTCGAGCGAACGGAGCTTTCATGCTGGTTCCGCTTCTGTTGAATGCGGCCCGGGCGCGTCCGCGTGCCTCGGCGGTCCGCGATCCCTTCGCCGCCCTGGACTACGCCCGGCTGCTTCGCCTGGCCGCGACCTTCCGCCGGCTGATCCTGCGGGAATCGGATCGTCCGCAGGTAGGGCTGATGCTTCCGACCACCGCCGCGGGTCACGCCGCCATCTACGGCGCCCTGTGGGCCGGGCGGGCCTTCGTGCCGCTGAACTTCCTGCTCCAGCCGCCGGAAATCGCCCGGATCGTCGAGGATGCGGGCCTGGACCTGGTCATCGCCACGCGCCACTTCGAGCCGCTGCTGGCCCGGGTGCCGGTGCGCGCGCTGTACCTGGAGACCCTGGGGCTCAAGCGGCGCTACCTCTGGTCGCGGCTTTGCCGCACGCCCGAGCCGCCGGATGTCGGCCCGGACGATATCGCGGCGATCATCTATACTTCCGGCACCAGCGGCGAGCCCAAAGGCGTGTGCCTGAGCCACCGCAACCTGCACGGGAACGCCGTCGCGGTCATCGATCACCTGCGGATCACGCCGGACCACCGGCTGCTGGGCCTGCTGCCGACCTTCCACGTGTTCGGCCTGAACACCCTGGTGTTCCTTCCGGCACTGCTGGGCACGTCGGTGCGGTGCGTGCCGCGATTCTCTCCGCAGGAGGCCTGCCGGGCCGTCGCGGCGGGCGAGGCCGACCTGCTGCTGGCCGTGCCGAGCATGTACGCGGCCATGGCCCGGCTGAAATCCGTCGAGCCGCGGGACTTTCGCGGGGTGTTCCTGGCCGTCAGCGGGGGCGAGGCCCTGCCGCGACAGACCTACGAAGCGGCGCGCGAACGCATGGGCCTGACGCTGCTGGAAGGCTACGGTCTGACCGAGACCTCGCCGGTCATCTCGGTGGATCTGCCCTGGGCACACAAGGTCGGCACCGTGGGGCCGCCGCTGAAGGAGGTCGAGGCGCGCGTGCTGGACGCCCTGGGACGCCCGGTGGCCGCCGGGGAAGACGGCGAGCTGTTCGTCCGCAGCCCGTTCGTCATGAAAGGCTATTACAACCGCCCCGACCAGACCGCAGCGGTCATCGATGCCGAGGGCTGGTTCCGCACCGGCGACGTCGTCCGGCGGGATCCCGACGGATATATCCGCATCACCGGGCGGGCCCGCGAGCTGATCATCGTCGGCGGCGAGAACGTCTATCCGCGCGAGGTCGAGGCGGTGCTCGAACAGCACCCGGACGTCCGGGAGTGCGCGGTCATCGGCATCGCGGCCGGCGCGCGCGGCGAGGAGGTGATCGCCTTCGTTTCGCTGCGCGAGGATGCCGCGGCCGACGAGATCGCCCTACGGAGCTTCTGTCGCGAGCGGCTGGCCGGCTACAAGGTGCCTCGGCGGATCGTCATCGGGGCCGACCTGCCGCGCGGTCCCACGGGCAAGATCCTCAAGCGACGCCTGCCGGAGCTGCTGGGCTGAGGCGGTTCAGGCCGGGCGGTGATGGTCGCGCCGCCAGTCCGCGTCCCGCCATCGCCCGCCGGTGAAGTCGGGGATCTCGACGGCGGCGCCGCGAGCGTCGATCGACCGCCGCGAGCAGTCGAACAGCACGCTCCAGCCGGCCGCGTCGTACACGTCGATCCAGGGCTCGCGGTCGGCCCGGACCATCCCGACCAGGTCGCGGATCACGAAGAAGTCGCCGCCGCCGTGGCCGGCCTTTTCCGCCCGGGCGCCGTCCCTCCGCCAGTAGGGGTGGTCGTGGGCCTCCTGGAACTTCGCCGCCGGTTCCCACTGCTCGTGGGGGCTCTGGCCCTCGATGTAGATCCCGCGGCGTGAATCGACGATGCCCTTCGTGCCCTGGAGCACATAGGGGAACTCCGCCGGACGGGGGGAATTGACGTCGTAGTCCATGCGGATCAGCCGGCCCTTCTCGGTCATGATGGTCATCGAGACGTAGTCGCCCATCGCCCAGTCGATGCGGCCCTGAGGGCTGTCGGCCCCGTACTTCGCCGCCGCGTACTCCTTGAGCACCCGCGGGCGGGACATCATGCAGGTGCAGTGGCTGAGCCGGTCGCCCTCGTGGATGCCCAGCCACTTGCACAGCGGCCCCATCGCGTGGGTCGGATAGTCGCTGCCGTAGTGCTTCGAGGCCCAGTCGCCCCACCAGTCCAGCGTGCCGTCGGGCTTGAACAGCATGAAGCGGCAGTCGTGCAGGTATGCGCCCTCGGCGTAATAGGGTTCACCGAAGACGCCGGCCCGGGCCATCTGCCAGATCATGAGATTGTGGCGGTTGTAAAGGTAGTTCTCCAGCAGCATGTAGCGCCGGCCGGTGGCCTCCTTGGTCCGCACCAGCTCCCAGAGCTCTTCGGTAAAGAAGCCCGCCGGCACCTCGCTGCCGACGTGCTTGCCGGCCTTCATCGCCTCGACCGCCATCGGGCAGTGCCACTTCGTCGGTGTGGCGATCAGCACCGCGTTCACGTCGTCGCGGGCCAGCAGGTCGCGATAGGCTTCCGGCGAGCCGCTGAAGCGGGCCGGGTCGCCGCCGCCGGCCTCGGCGACGATCCCGGCAGCGCGAGCGACGTTCTCGGTGCTGATGTCGCACAGGGCCGTGATCTGCGCGCCCTCGACGCGGGCCAGGAGACCCAGCAGGTGCCGGCCGCGGTTGCCCAGCCCGATCACGCCGAAGCGCGCGACCTTGTCTGAGCCGGCCGCCTGGTCGGCGGCGGCATTCCGCAGGCCCCCGGCCAGCATCGCCGCGGTCAGCCCCGCGCCGGTCTTCAGCAACGCTCTGCGATTCAATGCCATGGTTCTTGCTCTCCTTCGAGGCAGCCTCGCCACGCGGTCACAGATTCACCAAGCCTGACTCCGGCGAACAGGTGGAACCGCGGTCATCGTGGGCGGTCGATAACCGGTTCGAGGTGAACCGTCCGGCCGGTTTCGGCCGAACGCCGCGCCGCGTCCAGGATCTCCGACACCACCATGTTCACCGCCAGCGACGACGGGCCGTCCGGGGCCGTCTGCCCGCGGACCACCGCCCGGAAATACGAGAGTGCGTCGTCGGCCGGAGGGTCGAGCCGCGGGGCACGCTGTTCAGCCTCCGGCCCGGCGCCCATCCGCAGCCGGTAGACCTCCGCGTCGATCGTCGTGCAGGCGCCGCCGTCGCCGAACAGGGCCATGTCCTTGCGGCTGTACGGCCAGTTCCAGGAGGCCTGCACGACGGCCTGGACCTGCGGATACTCCAGGATGATGGTGGCCTCGTCGTCCACGCGCGCGTAGAGGGGATCGGACTTGAGCCGCTGGGCGACGGCGGTGACGCGCAGCGGCCGGACGCCGCCCATGAGCCACGTCGCCAGGTTCGCGCCGTAGCATCCGAAGTCGTACATCGCCCCGGCGCCGTTGAGACGCGGATCCACGAGCCACTCCAGGAATTCGCGGGGCATGCCGATTTCCGCGGGGCCCTGGTGGCCGTCGTGCACCTCGATCCGGCGCAGCGTTCCCAGGCGGCGCTGCTCGACGGCCAGCTCGAAAGCCCGGCGGGTCGTCGGGTACCAGGTGGTCTCGAAGTTCGTCAGGAGGTGGATGCCGCCGCCGGTGGCCGCCTGCTCCATCGCCCGGGCGTGCTCCAGGCTCACCGCCAGCGGTTTCTCCACCATCACGTGGATGCCGCGGCGGGCGCAGGCCCGGACGACGGCCAGATGGTCGAACGTGTTCGTGAACGCAGCTACTGCCTCGGGCCGGGCGGCCTCCAGCATGGTCTCCAGGTCGTCGAACAGGATCGACGCCGGCAGCCGGTGGCGCTCGCCGTAGCGCCGGCGGAGTTCCTCGCTGCTCTCGGCCACGCCGACCAGCTGGATATCCTCGCGTCCGCAGACCGCATAGAGGAAACCGTAGATGTGACCGTGGACCAGCCCGGCCACCCCCAGCCGCAGCTTTCCGCCCGGTTCGCCGGCTGGTCGGGACGTCTCGGGGACCCGGTCCGGAGCGGCCGCGGCTGCGGCCGTCAGGGCCGCCGCAAGGAACCAGGTCGTGCTCAGGGGAAACAGGAGCATGACTTCTTCACAGCGGACTCAGGCCATGCCGGTTGCCGTTGCGGCGGGCTGCACCGGCGGTTTCTCCGGCGGCCAGGGCCCGGACGTCGGAGTCGCCAGCCGAACCTCCCGACAGCCGGGCGCACAGATACCAGAACCACGTGCGCGGCCGCGTGGGGATGAAGGTCATCGATCGTCGCAGAGCACTGCAGGCCTCCGCGGGGCGGCCGGCCTTGAGGAAGGCCTTGCCGGCGGTGTAGTACACCCGGGCCAGGCGGTGCCGGGCCGTCGCCGGGTCGATCTTGCGCTTGCCGCCGCGATGATCGTAAAAGTCCTCCAGCAGCACCGCCTTTCGCAGAAGGGTTTCCGGCCCGCAACCGTTGCGCGACAGGCCGTCGCGGGTGCAGCGCCGCAGACACAGAGGCCGGTCGATCAGGCCGAACCGGTGACGCAGCGACAGCCGCAGCCACAGGTCGTAATCCTCGTTGTGGGTCAGCCGCCCGTCGAAGCCCCCCGCGTCGCGTATGGTGTGGGCCCGGGCGACGACCGCCGATGTGTGGATGAACGTGCTGCCGAACAGCCGGGCGGTCACGTCGCCGGCGTAGTGACGCTTGCGGTGGCCCGGGAGCACGCGTCCGTTCTCGTCGGTGGACACGAAGTTGGTGTAGACCAGAGCCGTTTCCGGCGACCGCCGCAGCTCGGCGACCGTGGCGGCCAAGAAGTCGGGCTCCCATCGGTCGTCGGAGTCCAGGAAGGCCACGAACTCGCTGTGCACTTCGCGCAGCCCGTGGTTGCGGGCCTCGGCGGCGCCCTGGTTCTCCTGTCGCAGGCAGCGCACCTCGGGCCAGTGAGCGGCGAGGTAATCGGCCGTGCCGTCGGTGGACCCGTCGTCCACCACGATGACTTCATACTCCCGAAACGTCTGCGCGGCCACGCTGGCCAGCGAGGCCTTGAGCAGTTCCAGCCGGTTGTAGGTCGGGATGATGACGCTGACGGCCGCCCGGGCGTGCACGGAAGGGCGTTGCGCGTGCGTCATGGGGCCGGCCTCCACCACCCACCTCAGACATCCGAACGCATGGATAACGGGCAGGGACGCCCGAGCCGACATCCGCGGCGGCCCGCCGCCCGGACCGTACGCCTGAACCTGAAAGCGGTCGGGGCGGGGGTCGTCGCAAGGGTATTATGGCCGTGGGGCAGGCATTTTCAACGATCGCCGGTCGGCTCGGTCTCAAAAAGGGGCGTGAGCAGTCGGGAGGTCATGGATTGCCTCGGCGGACCGGGGGAGTCTGTTTAGCCCTGTTGAGCCCCTGGAGGGCCCCGCTCCGTCGGGGCCGCTGTCGGTTCGGAGGGCCCCGCTCCGTCGGGGCCGCGGGAAGGAGCGGGAGCACGCGCGAGGGCGGACGCGACGAAGCGCGTCCCTCCGGGGACGCTGTCGGTTCGGAGGGCCCCGCTCCGTCGGGGCCGCACGTCCG
>CALLOB010000072.1 GCA_938005315.1 uncultured Phycisphaerae bacterium | reverse complement strand
CTGCTGGGCGTCTACCTCGGCACGCCGCTGACCGAGCGGCATGTCGAGGATTCCGGCCGGCTGCCGGACCGCATCGTGATCTACCAGCGCAACATCGAGCGCATCTGCCGTACCCGCCGCCAGATGGTCGATGAGATCGTGCGCACCGTGCTGCACGAGGTCGGACACCACTTCGGTCTGGATGAGCGCCAGCTGCGCGACCTGGGCTACTGACCTGCCCGGTTCCCGGCCGCCCCTGCCCCGGCGCCTTCCCACAGCAGCCAGCGCAGCGACTCCGGCCCCAGACGCACGCGCAGCCGCCCCGCCTCGATCTCCAGCGGCTCGCCGCTCTCGGCGTCCCGGACCCGCGACCCCGGCCCCAGCCCGGCCAGCTCCGCGTTCAGCGACAGCACAACCTCCGCTTCGGTCCCGGCCAGGCTGCCGACGGCCAGCAGCGCCCGCCGACCGACGTGCCCGAAGCCCGAGACCAGCACGTCCGTCCGGTCGGCGGTCGCCGGATGCTCGTCGCCCCAGTACGGCCACCAGGCTGCGGCGTCGACGTCGAAATCGCGGTACAGCCTCCAGGTCTCCACGCCGCCGGGGCACCAGGAGCTGGGTGCATGGTGCAGCCCGATCATCGTGCGGGCGTAGTCGCCTCCGAGGGGCCTGTAGCCGATGAAGTCCGTGGGGATGCCGTGCGGGTGCCCCATGCACTCGACGCGGAAGAACTCCAGCGGCGGTCTGAAGTCGTCCGGCGCCTTCCAGTACTGCTCGCCGGTCAGCAGCAGATCGGCGAAACTCAGCGTCGGCAGCGTGATCATCGCGGACATGTGAGCCACGATCAGCGTCGGACGGCCGGCGGCGTCGCAGATCGCCCGGATGCGGCGCATCTGATCGCGCACCGCGAAGATCGGGAACGTCGGACGCCGCGAGCCGTCGGGAGCGTCATATCCGCAGCCGTGCCGGGCGTTGGCGCACCAGAACGGCCCGGCCGCGCCGTCCAGGTAGACGCCGTCGATGCCGTAGTCGGCAAACAGCGCGGCGATGCCGTCGGTGAAAACCTGCGACCAGCGGCTACGGTGGCAGGCGACGTAGGCGCGCTGCGCAGGCTCGCGGGTGTGCACGTAAAAAGCGCTGCGCGGCTCGCAGAGGCACTCGTCGGCCAGTTCCGCGAACTCCGGGGCGTTATCGGGAATGCTCATGTAGTGGTAAAGCACGAGGCCCATGCCCCGCCGGTGCACCTCCTGCACAAGCCGCCGGAGCCGGTCCGGCTGCGTGGCCCGCGACATGCCCTGGTAGTCCGTCCAGTCCTCGTGCATCCCCAGGAACCGGGCCCCCATCGCCCGACGCCGGTCCAGCGGACAGGCCGTGCCTTCCGGCTGCGTCTCGGCCAGCGCGTAGCTCGCCCAGTGCAGGTAGCCGAACGTGCCCTGGCTGAACGTCGCCGGTTTCGGCTTGACCGGCCCGGCCATCAACCCGAACGTGAGCGTGAACGGCCGGTCGAGCACCGCCGGCCCGTCCAGCAGCCGCACCGTCAGCCGGACCTCCTCGCCGTGCTCGGCGATCTCCAGGGCCGCCTCCGGGTCGGCCGGCCGCCAGCCCTCGTCCGACTCGCAGAACCACTGCAGGCCGCGCCACTCGTTGCCCAGCCAGACGAACGGCGTGAAGCGGCAGGCCCAGCGTTGCGGGCGGGCGATGCTGTTGGGCCGCTCGGGCCGAAACCAGGTGATCTGCGGAAAATCGTACGGCGGAGGGAAAAAGTGCAGCAGCGTCGCCTGACTGCGGCGCAGCGGTACGACCAGATGCAGCCGGTCGAGTCGCGATGCCCCCTGCGGCTGAAACACCGCATCCAGACGCATCATGCCGTCGAACTCGATCAGCCCCCGACAGCGGTAATCCAGCCCCCCCCATGTGCCGGTGGACGTCCAGCCGGCCTGCTGGGGCGAGGCCGGCTCGAAGCGGCATTCGGCCTTCGCGGGCTCTGAGCCCGGCCCGAAGGAAAAATACACCGGCCCGGCCAGCAGTTCCTCTCCGGCCGAGCGGATCGAGGTCGGCAGGCCGTCGGCGCCGATCGCATGCATCCGTCCCCAGGTCTCGATGCGCGCTCCGTCGGCCCGGAGCGCCGGCCAGGGCGAAGGCACCTCGGACGCCGGAGCGGGGCAGACCGCGATCAGCAGAACCCATCCCGCCCGCACGGCATTCATCCCGATGCGCCGCATGTCAGGGCGACTCAACCTGAAACTCCGTTCGGAGCAGCCACGCCTTGTCCACGTCGCCGCGGCTCTCCTTCGGCCATACCCATCGGGCCTCGGTGCCGGCGAATTCTCCGTTCATGTGCTTCCACGGATCGGCGCCGAAACCGCCCAGGTCTTCCAGTTCGACCGGATCCGCCCCGGTCTGCGGTGCTGAAACGTCACCCGAGGCCGGCCAGAGCCAGGCCTGCCAGCCGCGGGCGTTGGTGAACAGCCGCCGGCCGCCGGGCAGCTCGACCATTCCCATCAGGCCCGGCCGGGACGACGTGCTGTGCACTTTCACCGCCAGCACGTTGCGGCCTCGTGGAACATGGGCGTCGATGTAGAGGCTCTGCACGTAACCCTGTGCGGCCGCGAGTCGCTTTCCATTGACGTAAAGCACATAATCGCCGTCGCAGCACAGCACCACCTCGATCGGGACCTCGTTTCTGCGGTACAGCTCCGGTGCGTCCCCGAAAAGGTCCGTCGGCGCGGCCTTGGCACTGAAAAGCCAGCGACAACCGCCCGGCGGCCGGTCGGCCATCGGTCGCAGACGGGTCGCAACCTCCCTGTCGCCCTTGCGGACGATCGCCCGCACGGTGCCGTCGGCGGTCGGTTCGGCCTCGTACAGCACCTCAGGCACCTCATCCTCCGCCAGCAGCCCGTCGGGCACGTCGGCATCCGCCAGACACAGCAGGTCGGGGCCGGAAAACAGCCGCACGGGCTCGCCGGCGGCGACTTCGTCGGCGTAAACGCCCGCGACTCGCACCTGGACCGGCATCGCCACGTGCAGCGTCGTCGGCCCATCGACCGGCACGGCGACGTCCGCCCAGCCGTGCTCGCCGGCGACCTGGCGGCCGTCGATGCCGATGGACCCGGCCCAGCCCGGCACGCGCAGACGAAGGGCCACCTGCTGCGGCGGGGACGACGTCAGCCGCACCTCCCAGCGGCCGGGAGCGCCCTGATGGACCAGAACCTCCACGGGGCCTCCCGGCAGATCGAACCTCCCCTGAGCCTCGCCCAGCCAGGTGATCCACAGCTTGCCGCCCGATTCCACCACCGACCAGCGGACCACATCGGCCAGAAGCTGCGTGCCGTGCATCGAGCAGCACCAGTACGCCTCGGCGCCGGTGTATCCCACCCCGCCCCAGGGCCATCGCTGCTGGCCGCTGCGCAGCGTGCGCCCGGGGCGGTGTCCGAACCCGCCGTTGCGGTACTGCATGGCCAGAAGGTGATTGCGCAGCGCATGCTCGGCCACGTCGAGGTATTCCGGTTCGCCGGTGGCCTGCCACAGAAAAAAGTTCACGCGGATCCAGTCGGCCTCCGAGCAGCCCTCGTCCACGGGCGCATCCCGGTCGAATGTCTCGGAAATGCCGCCGGTCGGCAGCATCAGGTCCCGGCGGATGGTCCGGCAGCCCGCCACGACCGTCTCGCGGAACGCCGGCGTGCCGGTGAACCGGTCGATGTCCAGCATGCCGCGGTAGGCGGTCAGCCGGCCGTGGCTGTGATGCCCGGCGAACTCGGCATCCAGCAGCGAAAGCCGGGCGATGAACTGGGCCTCATCCATGTACCGGGCCTGGCCGCTGACTTCGCCCAGCGCCGCCAGCCCGTCGATCAGCGAGGGATAGCAGGTCGTGTAGCCCGAGGCGTAGACGCCGCCGACGGCTCTGAAGTTCTCCTCGCGCCCGTAATGAGGCCTGGTGCTGATGCAGTAGTCGCCGAGCCGCCGGGCAATCTCCAGCAGCTGCCGGTCCTTGGTCAGGCGGTAGCGCTCGCACAGGGCCAGCAGCAGCCGGCCGTTGCCCCACAGGAGGGGCATGTCCCGCGACTGCGTGACGCCCGCGGCCAGGTCCTGGTCCGCGCCGAAATGCCCGTCGGGCTTCTGCAGTCCTTCGACGGCCGAGGCGATCTGCTCGACCAGCCGGATGCTGCGGCCCAGCAGCGGGCCGGCGGCCTGCAGGGCACCGATCATGCGCCCGGAGATGTCGCCGCTGTATTCGGTGAACCGCCGCGTCAACCGGAAATCCAGGTCCGCCAGCACGAAGTCCGGGTCGGACAGAGGCGGCGCACACAGCCGCCCCGTCGCGGCCTCCAGCGCCCGGCGCGTGCGGCCCTGCGCCGCCAGGTCCCCGGAGAACCTCGTTTCGGCGCTCCCGCTGGCCGCCGTCAGCACCATTCCCGTCAGTAAGGTCGCCATCGAAGTCGTCATCGTGCGGATTCCTCCCGTGACCCCCGGCCGGATGAGGTTTCGGAACCGCCCGCCCCGCCGGCGGCCGCACCACTTTATCGTCCGGACCCGTTTCCGCATAGAGGCCATGGAGGGCTTCCGGCTGTTTGCCCGCCTCTGCAGCCCGGTCTATCATTCTGGCCTGAGGGTGGGCATCGCCCGTGCGCGGCGTGCGGCGCCGGCCTTTCCAGGCCCCGGCTCCGGACCGGCAGAGATTTTCCCACATCACCTCCATGATGAGGGTCAGCTCCGGCGCCTCCGGCGCCGGAGGTCGGACCGAGCCGATCCGGCCTGCGGGCTTCTGGGGCGGCTTTTTCCGGACCAGCCGTCCCGTAACGCATGCGAGGCGCCTTTCGTCTCTCGCGCAGGCCATTTCCCCATCGTCCCGTAAAGCGTCCGAATGAGTCCCGTGTCCGAGACGTATGTCTCGATAGTGAATCGTTCCCGGCAACAGGCCGATCCTTAGGAAGGCCGTCGGCACCGGGCGAACTGTGCGCCGGCAGACGTGCGGGTGCCGCGTTGCGGCCGCCTTTCATCCTCTGACGGGTTCCGTGGACCCGACCATTCCGGAGAGTGGATCGAGGCGTGGAATAGATCGCCGTCCGGGCGGTGAATAGCGCCCGCCGACCGCCCGGGCGGCTGGTCGTCATGCTGCACCGCCGCCGGGGCGTGGACGTCGGACCGGCGGTACGGGCGGTCCGACAGCCTTCATGCTCGGCCGCTCGTCTGTCTGTCGGATCTATGACCTTTCACGGCGGCGTCCGCATGGCAGAGGGCTTGATATGGCGGATCAAGACCTTGACGATCGCGTCGGGAACCCGGCCGGATCGGAGGGATTCCCGAAAAGGAGGCTCGTTCTGCTGGCCTGTACGGGGCTTGGTCTCTCGATCGCGGGATTCCAGTGGGCCAGGGGCGTCGAGTGCGGTCGAATGCAGGCGGAGCTCGATCGCCGGGCCGTCGCTGTGCTTGTGAAGCTGCAGTCGTCCGAACTGGACCGGTTCGTCGGCGTACTGCATTCGATCGCCGCGTTCTATGCGGCCTCGGACCGTGTCGACCGCACGGAGTTCAGGGAGTTCGTCCGACGAGCCTTCGAAATCCCCGGCATTCGGGCGCTAGGGTGGGCAGCCCGGGTCCGGCCGGGAGAGTCGGAGCAACTCGCCCGGCTTGCGGCCGAGGATGGTTACGACCCGTTCGAGATGTCGCCGTGGTCCGTCGAGGGGCTTGCGTTTTCATCGAACGCGTGGCGGGAACGTTTTCCGCTTTACCATTTCGAAGGCGAACTCGACAGGGTGTTGCCTCGCGGTGTGGACCTGAGCGGCAGCCCGGCGGTCGCCGATGCGCTGGCCCATGGCTCGACCCCGGGCATTCCGATCCCCTGCCGGCTCGAGCTGTCGGGATCGACGGTTGCCGGACCGCTGCTGTGGGTTCTGTTGCCCACCTGCGCAAAGCCGCGGGTTCCGCCTCTCTCCGCCGGCTGTGCTCCCCAGGGGCTGGTCCTGGGGGCCTTCGACATCGAGGCGCCGCTGCGCCGGCTGTGCAGCGAACTGGGGATCGAGCAGGCCGGCGCGGTCCTTCTCCGTGAGGCGCCCGCCGGAGGAAACCGGGAGATCTTCTCGGTATCGGTCGAAGCGCCCGCCCCCGCCGGGGTCGTCGGCCATCACAGGCCGTCCCTGAGCACGGCGGCCGAGGCGCCCTGGCCCGATTCGGCGGGCTACCGCTGGATCCTGCAGGGCGTTTCCACCCCCTCGAGGCTGGGCGGTTTCTCCGCCATGGCGCCGTGGCGCGTGTTGTCGGCGGGCCTGGCCCTGACCGGAGTGCTGCTGGCCTTTCTGAGCGTCCGCGCGCGTCGCCTGGCCGAGTCGAGCAGAAGGGAAGCCGCGCTGCGAAGGGAGGCCGCCGGACGGGCGAAAGCCCAGGAGGCTCTGCGCCTCAGCGAGTCGCGGATCGATGCGCTGCTGGCGCTGTCGCGCATGAGCGGGGCCTCGGCAGGCCAGATCGTGGAGTTTGCGCTCGAGGAGGCGGTGCGGCTCACGGGCAGCCGAGTGGGCTTTCTGGGCTTCGTGAACGGGGAGGAGAGCGAGCTGACGATCCAGGCGTGGTCCAGAAACGCCATGAACAGCTGCGCGATGTCGGACAGGCCGCTGGTGTATTCGATCGCTCAGGCCGGTCTGTGGGCCGAGGCGGTGCGTCAGCGCCGTCCGTTGATCACGAACGACTACGCGCTCCCCCATCCCCGCAAGAGGGGCTGTCCCGCCGGCCATGTGGAGATCAGCCGGCTGATGTCCGTTCCGGTCTTCGACGGGGACCGGATCGTCGTCCTGGCGGCGATGGCCAACAAGGCCTGCGACTACACCGAATCCGACGTGCGGGAACTGACCCTCGTCATGGAGGTGATGTGGAAGATTCTCTGCCGGGCCAGAGCCGAGGATGCGCTGCGCCGGGCCCACGAGGACCTCGAGACGCGGGTGGCCGAGCGGACCGCCGATCTGGTCAGCGCCAACCGTCTTCTGCAGGAGGAGATCGCGGCCCGTGAACGATTCCAGGACGAGCTGCGCCGAAGCGAGGAGAAGCACCGTCGCTTTTTCGAGGAGTTTCCGGTGGGCGTCTATGTGGCCCGGCTCGACGGCGGCGGCGAGCTGCTGGCCGCCAATCCCGCGCTGGTCCGACTGTTCGGATACGACAGCGTCGAGGAGCTGATGCGGGTTCCGGAGGGGGTCCGGCACGTGGACGCCTTGGACCACGAACGTGTCGTGCAGCAGCTGCGGTTGTCCGGCGCGGTGGCCGACCAGGAGCTGCGGTTCAGGAGGAAGGACGGCACGTTCTTCTGGGGACGGGTCACCGCGCGTGTCTGCGGAGAGGCGTTTCCGGGGCAGAACTGCTTCCTGGGGGTCATCGAGGACATCACCGACCGCAGGCGGGCCGAGGAAGCCGGCCGGCGCGAGCATCGGCTGAACGAGCGGTTGCTGGCGGCGATTCCCTCGATCCTGATCGGCATCGACGGAGAAGGGCGGATCACCCAGTGGAACCGGGCCGCCGAGCACGTTTTCGGGCGGCCGGCGGGCGAGATGCTCGGCCAGCCCCTGTGCGGTTGCGGCCTCTCGTGGGACTGGTCGGCGATCCGAGCGGGGATCGAAACCTGCCGGGCCGCCGGCCAGCCGCGGGAACTGACTGCGATGCGTTGCCCCCGGCCGGACGGCGCGGAGAGGGTGATCCGCATGTCGGTCAGCCCCCTGGGGGGCTCGCAAGGCGTCTGGGAAGGCTGCCTGCTGACCGGCATCGACATCACCGACCGACACCTGCTGGAGACCCAGCTCAGGCAGGCCCAGAAACTGGAATCCATCGGCCAGCTCGCCGCCGGCATCGCTCACGAGATCAACACGCCGACGCAGTTCGTCGGAGACAACATCCGGTTCCTGACCGATGCCTTCATGGATCTGCGGACGCTGCTGGCCCGCCACGACGAGCTGCTTGCCCAGGCACGCCGGGTGCCCGCCCTCGCTGAAACGGTCGCCCAGGTCGAAGCCGCCCGGGAGACGGCGGACATCGAGTATCTGGCTTCCGAGATTCCCAATGCCCTGGAGCAGTCTCTCGAGGGCATCGCCCGCATCGCCCGCATCGTCCGGGCCATGAAGGACTTCTCTCATCCCGGCGGCCAGGAAAAGCAGGCCGTGGATCTGAACCGGGCCATCGAAAGCACGGTCACCGTGGCCCGGAACGAATGGAAGTACGTGGCCGACCTGGAGCTCGATCTGGATCCTTCGGTGCCGCCGGTCCCCTGTCTGCCCAACGAGTTCAACCAGGTGGTGCTGAATCTGATCATCAACGCCGCCCATGCCATCGCCGACGTCGTCGGGGACGGATCGCACGGCAAGGGTCTGATCACCGTCAGCACGCGACGGGGGGACGGCTGGGTCGAGGTGCGCGTCCGGGACACCGGCACCGGGATTCCGGAGGAGATTCAGGGACGCATTTTCGATCCCTTCTTCACCACCAAGGAGGTCGGCCGCGGCACGGGCCAGGGGCTGAGCATCGCCCGGACGGTGGTGGTCAAGAAGCACGGCGGCACGATCGATTTCGAGACCGGGCCCGGCAAGGGCACGACCTTCATCATCCGTCTGCCCCTGGAGCCGGCGGAAAGAGGTGAGCCGGGAGAAAACGCCGGAGAGCAGGACGCCTGCAGGACGCATGAGCACGAAAAAGCGGATTCTGTTTGTGGATGACGATCCCAACGTCCTCGGCGGTCTTCGGCGAATGCTGCGGAACCTGCGGGACGAGTGGGACATGAGCTTCGCGGACGGCGGCGAATCGGCCCTGCGCCTCATGGAGCAGCAGCCCTTCGACGTCGTGGTCTCCGACATGCGCATGCCGGGCATGAACGGAGCCCAGCTTCTCACGGAGGTGATGCGCCGCTGGCCCCGCACCGTGCGCATCGTGCTGTCGGGGCAGTCCGACAGGGAGATGATCCTGCGGTCGGTCGGGCCGACCCACCAGTATCTGGCCAAGCCCTGCGATGCCGAGGTGCTCAAGGGCGTGGTGTACCGGGCGTGCGAGCTGCGCGACCTGCTGAGCGATGAAAACCTCAAAACGCTCGTCACCCGCGTGGCGTCCCTGCCCAGCCTGCCGGACCTCTACCTCCAGATCGTCGAGGAGGTCCAGTCCCCGGACGCCTCGATCCAGAAAATCGGCGACATCATCGCTCGCGACGTCGGCATGACCGCCAAGCTGCTGCAGCTGGTCAACTCCGCGTTCTTCGGTCTCAGGCGACACGTGCCCCATCCGGCGATGGCCGCGTCGCTGCTGGGGCTGGATACCGTCAAGGCTCTCGTGCTGACCGCTCAGGTGTTTTCGAGCTTCGAGTCCGGCCGCATCCGGGCCTTCGCGCTGGACGGGCTCTGGCGGCACAGCGTCGCCGTCGGCGCCATCGCCAGAAAAATCGCCGCCGCGCAGAATGCCGAGCCGCAGGTCGTGGACTTCGCCCTGCTCGGCGGGCTGCTGCACGATGTCGGGCGACTGATCCTGGCCGCCAACCTTCCGGCGGAGTACGCCCAGGTCTGTTCGGCCTCGGACGGCCGGGGGGCTCTGCTGTGGCAGGTGGAGCGGGAGAAACTGGGGACGACCCATGGCGAGGTCGGGGCGTACCTGCTGGGCCTGTGGGGCCTGCCGGACCCCATCGTGGAGGCCGTCGCCTACCACCACATGCCGACGCGATGTCTGGCCCGCGGTTTCACGCCCCTCACCGCAGTCCATGTCGCCGACGCCCTGGAACTGGAGAGCCACGGCGGCGAAGGTCTCCCGGCGGCCGAGGACACTGCCGGGTATCTCGCCCGCGAGGGCCTGAGCGAGCGCCTCGAGAGCTGGCGTCGGCTGGCCGCGGAGGTGCTTGCCGGGGGAGGCGTGACATGACCCGCAGGATCCTCTGCGTCGATGACGACGCCAACGTGCTCCAGGCCTACCAGCGGGCCTTACGGAAGCAGTTCGAGATCCATGTGGCGGCCAGCGGCGCCGAGGGGCTCGAGCAGATCGAGCGGCAGGGCCCCTATGCCGTGATCGTCTCGGATATGCGGATGCCCGGGATGGACGGCGTGCGGTTCCTCGCGGCCGTGCGGGAGCGGGCCGGCGAAAGCGTCCGCATGATGCTCACCGGCCAGGCCGATCTGCAGACGGCCATGGAGGCCGTCAACGAAGGCCACATCTTCCGTTTTCTCGCCAAGCCCTGCCCGCCGGAGGTGCTGGCGAAGGCCCTGACCGCCGGCCTGGAGCAGTACCGGCTGATCGTCTCGGAACGCGAGCTTCTGGAGAACACCCTGCGCGGCAGCATCAAGGTGCTGACCGAGGTCCTCGCGCTGGTGAATCCGGCGGCCTTCGGCCGGGCCGCGCGCGTGCGGCAGATCGTCAGCCGTCTGGCGGCGGCGATGGGAATCGGAAATCCCTGGCAGCTTGACGTCGCCGCGATGCTGTCGCAGATCGGCTGCGTGACCCTGCCGGCCGATACCGTGGAACGACTGTACCACGGCCGGCGGCTCTCCGACGAGGAGGCGCTGATGGTCCGGGGTCATCCTGGCGTGGGCCGTGACCTGGTGGCGAATATTCCGCGGCTGGAGGAAGTGGCGGAGATCATCGCCTTCCAGGATCGGCCGTTTCAGGTCGATGCGGACGGAGCGTGCCCCGTCCCGCTCGGCGCCCGCGTCCTCAAGGTCGCCCTGGACTTCGATACCCTCTGCTCCAGCGGCCTGACCGAGCTCGAAGCGGCCCTGCGCATGCGCCAGACGTGCGGACTTTACGACCCGCAGGTGCTGGAAGCCCTGGCCGCCATCGCCAACGTCGAGGAGACCTGCGAGATTCGACTCGTCGGGCTGCACGAGCTCGTCAGCGGCATGGTGCTCGCCGACGACGTCAGAACGATCGGCGACGTGCTGCTGGTCTGCAAGGGTCAGGAAGTCAGCGCCTCTTTGAGCCAGCGACTCCGGAATTACGCCCGGCGCGTCGAGATCCGCGAACCCATCCGCGTGATCATGCCCGCCCAGCCCCCGGCGGCCCTCCCGAACCTCCAGCCTTTCGCTCATCAGGAGACCCGAGCATGAACCGGACGATTCTCCTCGTCGATGACGATCCCCATGTCCTGTCGGGGCTGTCGCGCGTCCTGCGCCGCGAAGCCTACAGGATCCTGACGGCCTCCGGGGCGGAGGAGGCCGCCGGCCTGCTGGAGACATGCGCGATCGATCTGATCGTTTGCGACGAGGAAATGCCGGGCATGTGCGGCACGGCGTTTCTCGCCCGCGTGGCCGAAAAGCATCCCGACATGATCCGCATCATGCTCACCGGCCGCCCGTCGCTCGACACGGCCATGCGGGCCATCAACGAAGGGAAGGTCTATCACTTCTTCACCAAGCCCTGCAACGAAATCGATCTGGCGATCACCATCCGCCGGGCCCTGGAGCACAGAGAGCTGCTGGAGAAAGCCCGCCACCTCCTGGAGGTGGCCCGCGAACAGACCATGCTGATCGACGAGGCCCGTATCGTCCGTCGTCTGCGCGTCGATGCCCCGCCGGATCGCTCCGCCGCCGCCTGCCGCGGTCGTCCGGCCCGCGAAGGCCGCCAGGTGCTGGAGGAGATGGACGAGGCCATCCGACGCGGAAAGGAAGTGTTGAGCCGGTCCGCGAACGCCGATCCGGTCGCCTGCGATCCCCCATGCGATGGCCCGCCCGGGCAATCCGGCGTCCCGCCGGTCGGCGCCCGCCGCGAGGGCACGCGACCCATCGTCGAACCGCACGCGGCGACATGACCGGCCGGACGGCCGTCGCTCAAACCATCAGCCGCGCGAAAAGGCGGCGCGGCGGGTTCGCGCCGCCGCCCCCGTGAACCGGCAGCTGCGCCGCACACCCGTCGGGAAGCGGATCGCTCGCCGGCCTCCACGAGCAGACCGCCGGCGATTGCCTGCCCTGCCGGCGGCTTCACGGGCGCGGAGCGGGCACCGGCCCGATTCGGCGAGACTCATTCGAGCGCTTCCGCCGGTTCCGGGCGCGGTCCGGGCCTCGCCCTTCCGACCGCATTCACGAACTTGCCCTCCGCCGGCGGCGGGGGAGCATCGCCCCCCGACCCCGTCGCCGGCGCGGCCGCCCGACCGAGGCGCGCCGCAGGCGCGCCGGGACTCAGCCCCGACGGCCGGCGTGGATTGGCCGCAGCCTCAGCCGGCCCGCGGCGACGGGTGCCGGCCGTTGGAGAGGGTACCATCGACCAGCTTGAGTATCCGCCTGGCTCTCCGGGCTGCGCGCATGTCGTGGGTCACCATGACGACAGTCCGGCCTTCCCGGCTGAGCTGCTCGAGGAAGCCGAGAACGGTCTCGCCCGTCTCGGGATCGAGGTTGCCCGTCGGCTCGTCGGCGAGGATGACCGCCGGGTCGTTGGCGAGCATGCGGGCCAACGCCACGCGCTGTTGTTGGCCGACGCTCAGTTCGGACGGCTTGTGGTCAAGCCTGTCGCCGAGGCCCACCTGTTCCAGCAGGGAGGCCGCCCGCCTGGTCTGTTCGGCCGGCGCCATGCCGTTGAGGTAAAGCGGAATCTGTACGTTTTCCAGGGCGCTGAGATACGGAACCAGGTTGAACGTCTGGAAGACGAACCCGACTTTGCTCCTTCTCAGCCGTGCGCGGTCTTCCGAAGTGAGTTCGTAGACGGATTGTCCGTCGAGCATGACGCGTCCGGCAGCGGGCGAAAGCATGCCGCCGAGGGTGAGGAGCAGCGTGCTCTTGCCGCTGCCGCTGGGGCCCACCACGGACACGAAGTCGCCGCGGGGGATCTCCAGCGTCACGTTTTCGAGGGCTCTGACCTTTCTGCCGCGAAGGGTGTAGTGTCTGGTGACCGATTCCATTCTCAACACCGGTCAGATCTCCTGAAGCGCGAGGGTTGGATCGAGCCGGGCGGCCCGGCGGGCAGGGAAATAGCTGGCGAGCACGGCAATGACCGTGGCGATGCCGATGGCCGCCGGTGCCAGCCACAGGATCGGAAGGACCGGCACCCCGGCGATCCGGGGGCCGAGGATCACGGCCAGAACGGTTCCCAGGGCGTAGCCCATGATCCCGCCGCCCAGTCCCAGCAGCAGTGCCTTCAGAAGAAACATCCTCAGCACCACGGAAGAGCCCGCGCCGAGAGCCATCAGGGTGCCGATCTCCCTCCTCCGCTCGAACACGTTCGCATACATGTAGTTCGCGATGCTCGCGCCGCCGACGAGGATGATGATCCCCAGAAACAGCAGGGAGAGTCGAGACATCATGCGATTGGTTCTGATCTGGGTGTCCACGATCTGCGCGACGGTCACGACTTTCGCTTCCGGCAGGAGCAGATTGATCTTCTGAACCAGCCCCCTGGAGATCTGGTCGCAGCAGCCGACGATCTCGATGGCGTTGATCACCGGCCCCTTGCCGGCCAGCCGCTGAACTTCATGCAGATGGGCAAAGACCCGCGAATCGTCCACGGTGCCCGTCTGAGGAAGGACCGCGGTGACGGTGAAGGGCTTCCCCAGGATCCGGATGGTGTCGCTGGCTGTGACGCCGAGGTGGCCTGCCACGTCCGCCCCGACGAGGGCATCCGCCTCGCCCAGGCGGTCAATCACCCTCCGGCGCACCAGCGTTTCCTGCGCGGGCGGGGCGACCGCGCCCGGAATATCCACCGCGCCGCAGCCCAGGGGACGGGTGAAAATGCCGGCTCCCTGCCAGCTGGCCTTCGCCTGGAACTCGTTCCTGGGGAGGATCCCCGTCAGCGTAAACCGCCGGCCTGCGAGCTCGACGGGCATCGAGAGCTTGGGGGAAAGGTTGTCGAGTCCCTCGAGATCGGAGCCGGCCAGACGGGCGACGTACTCCTCCGGAAAAACGTCCTCCTGCACATCCGAACCGTAGTAGTCCTGGAGCGATGCCGACTTGGGGAGGATGAGGATGTTGGCACCCAGCGCGTCCAGTTCCCTGGCGACGGCCTTCTCCGAGTAAACGGTGATATTCTTGACTGAAACGATGACGCTGATTCCCAGCAGAATCGCCAGAAAACTGGTGAACAGCTGGTTTCTGCGCTCGAACATCTCGCGCCAGACGATCGTTCCAAGCCGCATGATCCGGGATGTCCTATTTCCTGGGTCCGCACCCGCTCGGACCGCAACCGCCTCCGCAGCCTGACGACGCCCTCTGGAGCGTCGCGATGAGCCGGGTCTTATCCGTTGCGCCGCTGAACTTGCCGACCACCGCGCCGGGCGGGACCAGGAACACCGTCGTCGCCTGATCCGTCTTCGGATCGACCTGCAGCTGCGCCAGGAACTTCGACTCGACGGCGTCGGAAGGGTCCACCTTGACGATCTCCGTAAACCCGGCGAAGCGCGGGTCGGCCCTGAAGGCATCGACCCCCTTCATCGCCGCGTCATTGTCCCTGGTCGAGCCGTTCTGGACACAGAGCAAAACGAGTTTGCGCTGCTCGAGGGCCTGGAGGCAGGCCTGCATGCCCGGACTCGCCAGGGCCTCGACAAGATGCTGCTCCGTGAGCCTCGCCCCCAGGAATCCCCCGACGAGGGTGCCGTTCGGGGCGAAGGAAAGAACCAGCGGCATCGGGGCCGCCTTCAGCCCGTACTTCTCGACGAATTCACGTTCCGACGGGGCGCTTCGATCGACCGCGATCCACTGAACCGCATCGCCGAGCCTGGCGACGGCGGCATCGAAGTTCCTTCTGCCGGCCCGCATCTGCTCGTCGTCCCTTTCGTAAACGAACACGAACAGATGCTTCCCCGCGTCCGCGGCCTGCTGCAGGGCGGCGGCGAGGTTCTTCGCGCCCGATTCGTTCGCCGGCCTGCTCGTGGGCCCCTTCGCATTCTCCGGTTGCGATGAGGGCGAGAGATCCGGCTTGCCGGCCGGGGCTTGCGTCGCCCGCGACGCGTCTTTCGGCGCGTCACCCTCGCTCCCGGGCGCGGCCTCGGACGCCGTGGACGGCGGTTGCGACGATGGGCCATCCTTCGCACCCGCCCAGACGAGACCGGCCACGCCGACAACCGCGATGGCGATGGCGATCAAAAGAATCCTCATCATGACACGCATCCTCCGGTCGGAATGGACGGCCTCAGCTCCTGTAACACACGCTCAGTTCCCGCGGGTCTTTCCGGCGAACGCAGCAGAGCTTCGCTGCGTCGCCGATGACGACGGGCTCGTCCCGAAGCGACTCCAGTACCCACCGGATGGCCCGCCGCACCGCGGGCGCCGCCCGGTGCCCGGCCAGACGGAAGTAGTGCCATCGGCCTTCTTTGCGCAGCTCGACCAGACCGGCCTGCTGGAGCACGTCCATGTGCCTGGATACGGTGGAAGGCGAAAGCCCCAACAGGCCGACGATCTGGCACAGACAAAGTTCGCCCTCCCGCAGGGCAAGCAATGCCCGGCAACGGGATTCGTCTCCGATCGCCCTGGCAATGGCGAGGACCTGCCGCATGGGAACGCTGCCTCACTTCGGCAATCATCGAAGTATGACATGAGCCCGCCCCCCGGTCAAGGCCCTCAGGAACGACGTCGGCCCGAACCCGGCGGCGTCCTGTTCCGACGGGTGTCGGAGGTGGCGATGTCCGGCGGGGGTGGCTCATCGGGTGTTCGTCCATAAACCCCACAAGGAACGGTGATGAGGGGGCCGCCTCCTGCCACGGGGCAGCCGCCTCGGTCAGTGCCGGCCGGCGAGCAGGCGGTGTTGCCGTGTGCGGTCGGTCGGAGGGACGCGCTGCGTCGCGTCCCGGATTCCGCGCTGCGCTCCGCCCATGATCCGGCGGCCCCGACGGAGCGGGGCCCTCCAGGAGCAAGACGCACCGTCGCGTTCGGATCCGCGGCGCCCGGAGGGACGCGTTCCTCGATCCGGCCCAGGCGGCGAGAGAAGCTCCTCAGGCCCGCCGGGGGCCTCTGTGGCCGCCTGAGCGGGAAGGGGCCCGAACACCGGTTGTCGCCAGCGTGTTATCCGGCCGCGGGGCGGGCCAGCGTGCCGACGACCACCGCGACGACGGCCAGCACCGCCAGCGCGACCGTCACGGCGAACAGCATCGTGAACCGGCGGCTCTGGCGGGCCAGAAGCTGGTTGAACCGGCGATTCTGCTCGTCGGTCCTGGCGGCCATCTGCTTCATCGCCTCGGCCTGGGCGGCATTGAAGTCGCTCAGGGCGCCGATCGCGGTGGAGAGCTTCTCCAGCGTCTGTCGGGAGACGGCCTCCTGCTCGCTGGCGATGCCCAGCTGGCGGTTGATGCCGGACAGGGCTTCGGCCTGCAGCCGCGCGGCCCTGGGCATCTCGTTCAACGCCGCGACCATCTGCTCGCCGCGGCTGGCCACGGTCTGCATCTGGTCGGCGATCGCGGCCAGGGTGCAGGCCTGCTGCCGCGACAGCTCCGGCAGGTCCGCCAGCGAACGGGCCAGCTGCTCGAGCGAGGCGCAGATGCGCTCGGAGCGCTCTCCCTGCAGGGCCATGTGCCGCTGCATGTC
Source organism: uncultured Phycisphaerae bacterium (assembly GCA_938005315.1). Lineage (GTDB taxonomy): Bacteria > Planctomycetota > Phycisphaerae > UBA1845 > PWPN01 > CALLOB01. The sequence continues at coordinate 35,935 of CALLOB010000072.1, read as the reverse complement.
CTCGATGAGCGCGGTGACCCTGCGGTAGCCCTCCTGCAGGTCGGCCGTGCCGGCTTCCCGGCGGCCCCAGCGCTGCAGAGCGCCGCCCGGAGAGGCCGCGGTCGCGCCGGCGGCATCGGCCGCCGCGGACACGGCCGGATCAGCCGCTTCGACGCCGGTCCGGCGGGCACGGCCCAGGCTCCGGAGCAGTCGCGACCACCAGGATGCGTCTTGGGTGCCCATGATCGTTTCCCTCCGCCCGGTCCGCGGCGTGCATTCAGGCCGGCGGCGCAACGTCTGAACCGCGTTCCGCGCCGCCCGCCGCATGGTTCTACCCCGCGCCGCCGACGTGGTCAACCGCCGTCTTCCGCGCTTCCAGGCCGATCGGTCGCGGAGTATCGTGAAGGGGATGGAGGCCATCCTGCTGAGCATCGGAAACGAGCTGACCTGCGGTCAGACCGTGGACACCAATGCCGCGTGGCTTTCGCGGCGGCTGGCGGAGGCCGGCGTCCGCGTGCTGCTCCAGGTCACCGCACCGGACGACCTGGAGCCGATCCGCGCCGAGCTGGATCGGGCCTGCGCCCGGGCCGACGTGGTGCTGATCACCGGCGGCCTGGGCCCCACGGAGGACGACCTGACCCGTCAGGCCCTGGCCGCGGCGATGGGACGACCGCTGGTGCTCAGCCCGTTCCACGCCGAGCAGATCCGTCGCTTCTTCAGCACCCGCAACCTCAGCATGCCCGAAGCCAACGTCGTGCAGGCCATGTTTCCCGAGGGCAGCACGCCGATCGACAACACGGCCGGCACGGCACCGGGCATCCGGGCGACGTGCGGACGGGCGACGGTCTTCGCCATGCCCGGCGTGCCGCGCGAGATGAAGGTCATGTTCGACCGCGACGTGATGCCCTGGATCCGCGCGCGGGCCGGCGGGGCGGCGATCCTCTCGCGCACACTCAACTGCTTCGGCGAGGGCGAGTCGGCGATCGGCGAGCGCATCGGGGACCTGATGCGCCGTGACCGCAACCCGCTGGTCGGCACCACCGCCTCGCGCGGCGTGATCGGCATTCGCGTCCATGCCCGCGGCGAAAGCCCGGCCGAGGCCGCCGGACGGCTCGAGCGCACCTGCGCGGAGATCCGCGCCCGCCTGGGCGATCTGGTCTTCGGGGAAGACCAGGCCACGCTGGCGCACGCCGTCGCGGCCCTGCTGATCGAGCAGCGGCTCACGGTCGCGACCGCCGAATCCTGCACCGGCGGGCTGATCGCCAAGAGCCTCACCGACGTCCCCGGCAGCAGTGCCTATTTCATCGAGGGCCTGATCTGCTACGCCAACGCCGCCAAGACGCGGCTGCTCGGCCTCGCGCCGGAACTGCTGGCCGCCCATGGGGCCGTCAGCCCGCAGGTGGCCGAAGCCATGGCCGCAGGCTGCCGGCAGCGCGGCGGTACCGACCTGGCCGTCAGCACCACCGGCATCGCCGGCCCGACCGGAGGCACCGAGACCAGGCCCGTCGGACTGGTGTACATCGGCCTGGCCGACGGGGCGGGAGCGGTGGTCACGGAGCATCGGTTGGGCAGTTTCCTGGACCGGGAGGAGATCCGCGACCGCGCCGCCAAGATCGCCCTGAATCGCCTGCGGCTGTGGCTGCTGGCCCGTCGTGCAGATCGCGGGGGAGGCTCTCGATGACTTCTTATCCAGGATCGGTCGGTTCGTGGTCCATGGGATCGCACGGGTCGCGGCGCCGGTCGCCCCGAAGCGCCGGCCTGCTCGGGAGACTCCTGGTCGCGTGTACGGCCGCTCTGGCCGGTTGTGCCGACCTGCTTCCGGGCCTGCCGTTTCCCTGGCGTACCGAGGTCTTCGGCGAGCACCGGCTGGTCGGCGTACTGGACAGCCCGGACGTGCCCGAATCCAGCGGCCTGGCGTCCAGCAGCCGCCGGCGGGGCGTTTACTGGACGCACAACGACTCCGGGCCGCCGCGAGTGTATGCCCTGCTCCTGGAGCCCGATGATGCTCCCGCCCGCGTCCGGCTGCTGGGATATGTGGAGCTGGCCGGGGCTCGCAATCGCGACTGGGAGGATATCGCCTCAGGCCCCGGGGGCACTTTTTACATCCTGGACGGCGGGGACAATCCGCCGTGCGACCGGGACGACAAGTGCATCTACCGCTTCACCGAACCGCCGCTCGACGGGCCGGAAAGCTTCGGTCCCGTGCCATGGGAGCGTCTGCGCTTCGAGTACCCCGCGGACGACGATCCCGCCCGGCCGGCCGCGCGGCCCGAGGACCGTTTCGACGCCGAAACGCTGCTGGTCCACCCGGCCACCGGCGACCTGTACATCGTCACGAAGCGCGACACGCGCGATCACGGCGTTGCCCGGGTTTTCAAGCTGCAGGCCGCGTCCGCGCGATGGGGGGACGCGGCCGTGAACGTGCTTCGACCGGTGCACGATCTGACCGCGGTCCTGGGCGTTTCGCAGACGGTCCTCACCACCGCCGTCGGCGGCGAGATCGATCCCACCGGCCGGCGGATGGTTCTGCGACGATACTTCGCGGCATACGAGTTCACGCTGCCGCAGGGCGCGGCTTTCGAGGAGATCTTCCGGCAGACGCCGCTGGAGGTGCCGCTGCCCGGCGAACTCCAGGGCGAGGGCATCTGCTATGCCCACGACGGCCGCAGTCTCGTCACCACCTCGGAGGTCGTGCGGCTCGGTCCGCGGACCTGCCCGGTGTTCTTCACGCCCTGGGAGGTGGCCAACCTGCGGGTGGCCGTCCGCGGCGACCGCGCGGCGGTGCGCTGGGATACGCGACTGCCGGTCGCATCCCGCCTGGAGTACCGCGCGGCGACGGCCCCGGATGAAACCGCCGCCGCTGGTGAAAGCGCGGCGGCCGGTCGGAGCGTCGAAGCCCCGGGCCCGAACACCCGGCATCTGCTGGGCCTGCGAGACCTGTGCCCCGCGACGCGGTATTTTCTGAGGATCGTCAGCGGGCGGTGGGCCCTCCCCCGGGATCCCGAACGACCGTTCCCTTCGTTCGTGACCCCCGGTTGAGGCGGCGCCCGTCCGTCCCCCGCGCAACCGGACCGGGGAAGGGGTCAGCCCCGTCATCGATCCGCAGAAGCCAACCGTCCCGGCGCGGGCGGCCTTCAGAACATCGCCCCGTGCCAGAACTCCACCTGAGCGGCGGTCGGCACCAGGGGCCGGCCGTCTTCCGCGGTGCCGTGCGGGCCCAGCAGCAGCGCCGGTGCCGAACGGGCCCTTTCCTGGAAGCCCAGTTCCCAGAAGATGTGCCGCATCGCCTGGCTGCCGCCGGTGGTCACCACCCAGGACGCGCCCAGCACTGCGGCATGACGCAGGGCCGCGCAGAGCAGGGTCCGGACCACATCGAGCCGGCCCCGTGCCGCCAGCAACTCCTCCACGAACAGCCGCCCGGCCGCGTCGGACGGATCGTGATGGAGAAAAGCCGCTCCCACCGGGCGGTATTCGTCGTCGCGCAGCACGATCGTCCGGATGTGCTCCCTGGCCGGGTGGCGGGCGTAACGCCACTCCAGGTAGACCGGCGAACGGTCGATCCGCCAGCACGGCCTGCCGGAGGCGCCGGTTTCCGGCACGCCGCACGGCATGTCCGTCGGGCGTGGCCCTGTTTCGGCCGCCTCGTCGCAGAAGGTGCCGAGGCGCAGCGACAACTGGGGAAGCGTGGTCTCCAGCCAGCAGCCCCGCGGCAGGGGCAGCGACGGCACGCGCTCGAGGCGGCGGTAAAGCCGGGTCAGCAGCGCCAGCAGCACCCGCCCGTGGGCGCCGCCCAGCAGACGCCTTTCCAGCGGTCCGCGGGCCCCACGGCAGCTGCGGATCTGCTGGGCCAGCGTGGTGGGGGCCCGCCACATTTCGCGCGTCCATTCCACCGGCACGCAGTCGTAGCGGGCGAAAACCGCCGCGGTCTTCTCGTTGGCCGTGGTGGCCATCGGTACGCAGTCGCCCGCGGCCTCGAACAGCGCCTGGGCAAGTTCCAGACCCGCGAATGCTCCCCCCTGGACCAGCGCGGCCGGCTCCACCGCATAGTCGGCTCCGATCACGCCGGTGACCGTCTGGGCCCCCCAGCGGATCGGCACGTACACCGCCCCGATGTGCCCGATGATCCGCTCGCCGGAGGCCAGCACCCAACCGGCCGGCCGGCCACGGCGGAACGGGTTCTGCCAGTACTGCCAGTGCCAGCGACGCAGCCAGAGGTCGGCGCCGGCCGGCACGTCGGGCAGGCAGGCTTGCAGGAGCCGGTGAATCCCCGGCGCGTCGGCCGGCTCCACCGGTCGCAGCTGGGCACGTCCGCAGGCCGGGGCGTCGTCCCCCGCCGTCTCCCTGGCCGGCCGGTCGTCGGGCGAATCGCGCAACGTCATCGCCTGGAAGCTCCGTCCTCGTGCCGCGCCCGGCCCCGCCCCGGCCCGCGATTCACCGCGACCCCAGGGGTTCAGGAATTGTTTACCCGGCCAGATTTTCCAGGGCCTGCCTGGCGGCGTCCAGACAGCCTGACGCCTCCCAGCCGTCCATCAGCCCGTGGTCGTAGCTCAACACCAGCGTCGCCGTCGGCACGGCCCGCGCCTGCCCCTCCAGCAAGACGAGTTCCTCGCGCACCGCCCCGCAGGACAGGATGGCCGACTGGAAAGCGTTCTGCAGGCCGACATGCCACCGCACCGGCCGGTCGGCCAAAACCGACACGGTCATGCAGGCCCCGGCCTGGTCCGCCCCGGTCAGTTCGCCGCGAAAGACCGCCATGCTCAGCCGCGCCACCTCATCGGCCACATCGTCCGGCGACCGGCGATCCGCGCCGCGGACCACCGGCGCGAACAGCCGGCCCTCGGCGCTGCGGGCGGTGAAGGCGATATCCACCGCCTGATAGCGGAACACCCGCCGCCCCAGGCGAAACGAGGCCAGCCGGGCGTCGGCCGCGACCGCCGCGGCCGCGGCATGAATCATCGCCGCCGGCACGCCGGCCACCCTGCCGGACTGTCGCCGGGATTCCATCCACGCGACGACCCGGTCCATACGCACGTCCGCGGCCACTTGGGTGGTCGTCAGGCGGGCCTGCGTCGCGGCCAGGTGTCGGGCGACCGACCAGGCATGATCGCCCAGCGGCGGCTGCTCGGTCACCAGCGGTGCCAGCAGCGGCGGCAGAGCCTCCTGCTCTCTGCCGGGCAGGGGCCCGGGGTCGCCGATCGCCGCGCCTGCCGTCGCAGCCAGGAACCGCTCGACGTCCTCGCGCCTGATCCTGTCTCCGGTGGCCGGAACCATCGCCACATCGATGCCGTGCTCGCGGGCCAGTTGTACGGCTCCCAGTGTCGCCCGGGGCGTGTCCGCGGCGGGCGCGTCGGCCGGCCGGTCGGCGCAGGACGCCTTCAGGAAAGCCTCCACGGCCTCGCGCGACGGCCCGATGTACCCGAGCAACGCACCGACGGCCAGCATCCGGCCCTCATCGACCGCAGGCACGAACATGCCGTCGGCCGGGGCGGGGATCTCCTCGACGGACTTGCTGGTCTCGACCTCGCAGATCACCTGGCCGGCCCGGACGCAGGCTCCGGCTTCCACGCGCCAGCCGACCAGGCGGACCTCGTCGTCGTTGACGTTCACCTGCGGCACGAGCACGGGCTGCACGTTGTCGTTGGGGGAGGCCAATTCGTGATCCTCGGGCATACCCGGCGGCTCAGGCCCGCACACCTTTGGCGGCCAGAGCCTCGATGATCGCCCCGACACTGCCCAGCGAGGCCACCTCGGCATTGTCGAAACGCACGTTGAAGGCCCGCTCCAGCTCCAGGATCAGCGACAGGTGCGTCACCGATGTCCAGGCCGGAAGGTCGGCCGCGGTCGTGGATGCGTCGATGCGTTCCACGGCCGGGGCGTCGAGCTTCATCGCCCTGGCAAAGCAGGCCCGAAGCCGGTCGATCATCTCCGCCGCCGCTCCGTGCCCGGGGCCGGACCGCCGATCCGCAGCGATTCGCCCCGGCCGGGCCAATATACCGCCTCGAGCTGCCGGCTTCACCCCGGACCGGCTCGACGGGCGTCAGACGCCGTGGTCCGGGAGCAGCCCGGCCGGCCGCGACTTATCTTCAGGACCGCATTGGGTTAGCATGGAACCATGCCCGGCAGCGTGCTGCTCATCGACAACGATCCGGTCGTCCAGCGACAGGCCGAGGCGTCCTGCGCCCGCATCGGTGCCCGCCTGACCATCGTCACTCGGCTTGACGAGGCCCGACAGGCCATCGAGGTCCAGGCCCCGGATGTCGTGCTGCTGGACGTCAGCAGCACGGGGCTGGACGGCTTCGCGTTCTTCGAGCACCTCCGCCAGCAGGTTCCCCGTCTGTGCGCCATCCTGATCGCCGAGCGGGCCAGCTGCGAGCAGGCCATCGAGGCCATGAAACGCGGGGCCATCGACTACCTCATCAAGCCGTTGGACGAGGCGGCGCTGATCAGCCACCTGACCAACGCCCTGCGCATCAGCCGGGACATGACCGTCCCGCCGGTCTACGAAAGCGAGCCGGTCGATACCCCCGCGGAACGGATCATCGGCCAGTCGCCGGCCATGCAGGAAGTCTTCAAGCTGATCGGGCTGATCGCCCCGCGCGACGTCAACGTCCTGATCCACGGCGAGAGCGGAACCGGCAAGGAACTGGTCGCCCGGGCCCTGTACCACCACAGCGGCCGCAAGGGCCGGCCCTTTCTGGCGGTGAACTGCGCCGCCATCCCCGAGACGCTGCTGGAAAGCGAGCTGTTCGGACACGAGAAGGGGGCCTTCACCGGGGCCGACGTGCGCCGCATCGGAAAGTTCGAGCAGTGCAACGGCGGAACGCTGTTCCTCGATGAGATCGGCGACATGCCGCCTTCCACCCAGGCCAAGCTGCTGAGGGTGCTTCAGGACGGTTCCTTCCAGAGGCTCGGTTCGGCGGAAACCGTCCATTGCGACGTTCGCATCCTGGCGGCCACCAACCAGCCGCTGGAGCGGCTGATCGCCGAACGCCGCTTCCGGCAGGACCTGTACTACCGGCTCAAGGTGGCCTCGATCGCCCTTCCGCCGCTGCGCGACCGCGAGGTCGACGTGGTGCTCCTGGCCCACTACTTCGTCCGCCGGCTCAATGCCCAGATGGGCACCAGCATCCAGCAGTTCGCCCCGGAGGTGTTGCCGGCCTTGCTGAGCTACCGCTGGCCCGGCAACGTGCGGGAGCTGGAAAACGTCATCAAGGCCTCCCTGCTGGTCGCCCGCGGTACGGTCTTCCGCCCCGAGTTCCTCCCCGAGGCCATCCGCAACGCCGACCGGCTCGTCCCCGGCAAGCCCCCCGGCAAGGCCGCCGGAACCGTCGCCGCTGCAGGCGATCCTGCCGACATGACCCTGCGGAGCCTGTGCCGCAGCCTGCTGGCCCTGCCCGAGGCTCACGGAGCCGTTTATCAGCGCGCCATCCAGGCCGCCGAACGCGAGGCCATCTGCGCCTGCCTGGAGCATTGCCAGGGCCAGATCGCCCCGGCCGCCCGGCTGCTGGGCGTCAGCCGCACCACCCTCAGACGGCGGATTCGCGAACTCGACATCACCGTCAACATCGTCGCAGGCTGAGCCCTATTTTTGTTCAAAGCGACCAATAATTAGCCACTCAGCACCGGGAATGTCCTCAAATCGCGATCCGAATGCGCACTCTATTGTCATGTAAATCCATACAGGACAATGACTTAAGAATCTGCATGGCGCGTTCCTGGATATTGGCACATTCCTTGCTATGAGAGCATCACTTGATCATCTCAGTCCAGGCCGGTCCGCCGGCAGGAGGCAGATTGAGGAACTGAACGCATTGAGGAACTGAACGCAGGGCAGCTTTTTCGGCACATGCAGCTTTCGGGAGGGTCGTATGGCCAGTTACGCACGTTCGATGCTGTCGGACATCTACTCCAATCTGTCGGCCAACCTTACCCGCCGGGCGATGCAGCCGGCTGAGCCTGCGCTCTCCGCGGAGGACATCGAGAAATACCGCCGCCTGCTGCTGCATCTGCGGGTGAGCATTTCCGCGGAGGTCGCCAGGCTCGAGCGCGACAACCTCAACAACGGGCACGCCGCCCGGCCTGTCGGGCATACGGATTCGGCCTCCGCCCTGCACGACGACAGCTGGATCGAGAGCGTCAGCCGGCGCACCATCGCCACCAAGCGGGTGCTCCTGAGGGACATCGACGCAGCGCTGGACCGCATGGCCCGGCAGGTCTTCGGCCTGTGCGTCAATGGCGGGCACCCGATCAGCAGAGAACGTCTCGAGGAGGTTCCCTGGGCCAAGTACTGCGAGAGTTGTGCGGCCATGGACCAGGCCTGACCTCCGAAATCCAGGCTCTCCTCCGCAGACCACTCTTCCGTTCTTCCGGTAACCGGTGGACAGTGCGCTTTCGCCGCGCCGGTAACCTGCGGGCCGCACATGGCCCTCCATCCGCCCTCCTGCTCCCGGGGGCTTGTCCGGAAAGCTTGCCATCCCGCGGCACCGCCCGATAATGCGCGCCGACGTGTCCGGCCCGCTTGCCGGCAGCGGCTGCAGGGCGAGGAGGCTGACCCATGTTCACGTCGCGCGTTTCCAGAAGGGATTTCGTGGCCGGCGCGGTGGCAGGGCTTTCGCTGACCAGGGCGGTTTCGCCGGCACGCGTGGCCCTGGGGGCCAACGAACGGATCGTTTTGGGATTGATCGGGGCTGGCGGGCAGGGCGTGGCCCACCTCAAAGAGCTGCTGCTCATGGAGGATATCGCGGTGGCCGCGATCTGTGATGTGGACCAGTCGCGGCTGGGCGCGGCCGTGGCCTTGACCGGCGGCCGGGCCAGGCCCTTCAGGGATTTCCGACACGTCCTGGACATGAAAGAGGTGGACGGCGTGCTGGTCGCCACGCCCGGCCACTGGCACGGCATCCCGGCGATCATGGCCTGCGGGGCGGGCAAGGACGTGTACGTCGAGAAGCCGGTGGCCCACAACATCCGCGAGGGCCGGGCGCTGGTCGAAGCCGCCCGACGGCACGGCCGGATCGTGCAGGTCGGCACGCAGCAGCGCTCCACGCCCCACTGGATCGAGGCCGTGGATCGTATCCGGCGCGGCGAGCTGGGCCGGATCAACATGGTGCACGTCTGGAACGCCTGGAACTCCTACGAGATGTTCGGCGATATCGGCCGGGCCGAGGACGGCGATCCCCCGCCGGGCGTGGACTACGACATGTGGCTGGGGCCGGCGCCGAAGCGTCCGTTCAACCGGCTGCACTTCCATGGTACGCACTATTTTTTCTGGGCCTACGGCGGGGGGATGATGAGCGACTGGGCGATCCACCTGTTCGACGTGGTGACCTGGGCGATGGGCCCGGAGATTCTCAGCGTCGCGGCCGTCGGCGGCAGGAACGTCTTCGACGACGCCCGCGAGACGCCGGACACCGCCTCGGCGGCCTTCGAGTGTCCCGGCTACACCATGGTCTACACCATGCGGCACGGCAACGGCTGGCAGCCGCACGGCGACATGGACCACGGCATCGAGTTCTTCGGGGCCAACAAGACCCTGCAGATCAACCGGCGCGGCTTCCAGATCTACGAGGACAAGGACCGCGCCACCCGGAAACCGACCGTCGAGGTGAAGGGCGAGACCGGCATCCGGGCGCATAAGCGCAACTTCCTGGAGGCGATGCGCACCCGCAAGCCGCCCAGCGCCGACGCCCAGGTCGGGCACCTGGGCAGTATCCCCGGGCATCTGGCCAACATCAGCTACCGGGTGGGCCGGAGGATCCGCTGGGACGGCCGCGAGGAGACCATCCCCGGCGATCCCGAGGCCGCCGCGCTGCTGGGCCGCGAATACCGCGCCCCCTGGCACCTGTAACCCGGCCGGTCTCACGGCGCGGAGCGGAGGTAACAGAGCACTTCCTGACCCCGGCTGTCGGCGAAGATCTGCATGACCTCGCCGGGCGGCAGGTCGGCCGCGTCGATCACCCGGACGACGTCGGCCCGGCCCGCGGCATCCGGCAGGAGATCCGCCAGCCGGTTGGGCATCCGGGCGAGGAAGGCCTCATTGAGCAGGTGCCCGGGGCGGCCCGGAAACAGGGCCAGGTAGAGGATCTCGGCCTCGATCAGCTCGTTGAAGAAGTGGGTGCCCAGCGAGACATCCGGCACCAGCCCCTCGTGCATGGCCACGATCTCGCAGAGGAACGCCACCTTGCTGATCTCGGCATAGGACACCGGCACGCCCAGGGACGGCGTGGTCGTGCCCCAGCGGCCCGGGCCCATCAGCAGCACCTTTTCGACCCGCTGCCCGGTGTCCAGGTGCATGAGCCGTCCGATGAGCCGGGCGACCGCGTAGCGCTCCCCGACAGGCAGCCGGCCGTACACCGCCGGAGAGACGAAGATCAGGCGATCGACGCGCTCGTGGAGGCTCTTGCCGACCACCGCCCCGCGGGCCGCGAGGATCGTCCGCTCCTCGGGGATGCTGGCCGGGGCCTGCTCGGTGCTGCGGCTCATGGAAACCTGCATCGGCCGGCACTGCACCAGGTTGACCCTGTGCCTGGAGCCTTCGAAGAAGTTGAGCGTGAACTCGGTGTCCACCGGGCAGCCGTAGGCCTCCTCGAGCGTTTTGAGCATCGCCCGCAGGTCCTCGATGCATGAAGTCTCGGCCAGCAGGCCCTCGAAGGTCAGGATCCACGGGAACGGAGCCGGCCGGCCGGCCTCGGCCATCATCCGGACCAGTTCCTCGTCGCGCGAGGCGAACAGGTGCATCGGCAGGTCGGGCCGCTGGGCGGCCACGTCGGGAAAGTCCATGGAAACCAGCTGGTTGGCCGCCAGGTCCAGCACGTCCACCTTGCGCTGCGAGTAGCGCCGCACCTCGTCCAGGCCGGCCTCCGGGCGGCGCTGCGGGGCGTTCAGGGCCACCACGCGGGTGTAGTCGTCGTCGCTGCGGTCCACGGCCCGGGTGCCCAGGCCGAACACGATCCGGGCCACCCCGGCCTCGGGGTCGATCTCCTCGTTCCAGACGTAGGGGTTGAAGCTCAGCCCCACGCCGGCGGCGTCGGGAGAGAACAGATGCCCGCACAGCGAGCCGGAGACGCGCTGCACCAGCAGCGACATCTGCTCGTCGCGGTCGAGCATCCCGCGGCGGGCCCGGTAGCGCAGGGCCTTCTCGCTCATCGTGCTGGCGTACACGGTGCGCACCGCGGACATGAAGTCCTCCAGCCGCTTGTCGCGCGAGCCCTGGTTCACGCAGAACACGCTGTCGTACTTGCCGGCGAAGGAGTTGCCGAAGGCGTCCTCCAGCAGGCTGCTGGAGCGCACGATGATCGGAGACTGGCCGAAGTAGTCGAGCATCTCGGCGAAGCCGCGCTGCACCTCCGGCGGAAAGCTGCCGGTCTGGATCCGCCGGCGGGCCTCCTCGGCGCCCTCCAGGAAGGACGCCGGGTTGCGCTGCCGCTCGCGCAGCCACCAGCAGCCGTTGCGCACCAGGTAGCTGTAAAAGACGTCCGAGCCGATGAAGAACGAGTCATGCTCCTCCAGCAGCTCTCGCCATCGCGGATTGCTGCGCACGAGAATCGCCCGGGCGATCAGCATGCCCGCGGCCTTGCCGCCGATCAGGCCCGTGCCGATCATTCGGTGCCAGATATCCAGCACGTCCGCGACGTCGAGATACCGCTCGGCCAGGGCCAGCACCCGTTCGTCGCGGGTCACCGCCATGCGCAGGAGGCGCCGCCGCAGCATCTGGACCTCCGAGGGCTCGCGCGACGCCAGGGCCCCGGTCTCCAGGGCCTGCTCGGCCTGCAGGAAGGTGCGGTCCCACACGCCCAGCCGGGCCCGGGCCGCCTGTGGACCGCCGCCGCGGATCGACTTGAGGATCTCGGCGTTCGTCGCGCTGTCCATCACCGGCCGGATCTCATCGCCGTCCCAGACGTGCAGCATGTACATCGTGGGCGAGTGGCGCTGCTGCACCTTCATGGGATGGAAGTAGACGCGGTCGTTGTGCCGGTAGACGTCGATGAAGATCTGCGTGGTGTCCGAGATGGTCCCGAAGGCCTGCTGCGAGTGAAAGTGTCGCAGCATCGCGAAGCAGGCCAGCCCCTCGACGTCGTAGACGTAGGGGCACATCAGCAGGAAGCAGTTGCTCAGCATCCGGTCGCTGTACCAGTCGGCGGCCAGCTCGGACAGGCAGTCGAAGATGTACACGCCCTGATTCCGGGTGGCGTCGATGGCCTGGTGGATCTCGCGGATGAACTGCTCGAACCCTTCCTGCGGACGCAGCACGCGGATGTCGGCGCCGCTGTCGGCCTCCAGCAGCGGCGGGTGCTCGGCGAAGCGGAAGTAGATCACTTGTTTGCCGGCCTCCAGCCCGGCGCGGCAGAAAGGCCGGGCCAGCGGGGCGTAATCGGCCGTCGAGCCGATCTGCCAGACGATGTTGTCGCCCGGCAGCAGGGTTCGCAGGATGCGGTCCAGCCCCGGAATGCCGGTGGTCAGATGCGTGCTCGACATGGCGGCGCGATACTCCGTGAAGAAAGGCCTTTGCGGCCCCGTCGCCCCGGGCCGCGGCCGGCCGGCGGGGATTCCGGCTCCGCCTCGCATGCTTCTTCCGCGCCGCAGCATCGTAGCAGAGGGCATGGGCAATGCCATACCCCCAGGGGCAGCGCCGTTTGAAGAGCGACTGCATCATTAGCCGGGCTTTTCGGGCCGATAAGGCGGCATGATCGAGGCTTCGGCCGCTTGCATCCCGACCGCAGGGCCGTTACTACTGGTGTTCTGAGGCGCTCCACGCCGTCCGGCCTTGCCCGGCCGGGCGGACGGCACGCTGGGGACCCGCCGGCCCGTGGCCGGCGACGCAGTTCGGGGCGCCGCCGCATCGTCTTCGATTCGTTGCCCGCAGACGGGGGCTTCACTGACTGTCCGGCGGGTGTTCCGCGTCGATGTCGCCAGCCGCGGGTTTCCCCCGCAGCGGCGCGGTCATCGTCCAGGAGACGCTTGGGATCATGAGCGCATACCCGATCCGCCATGCCCGATGGCTTGCCCCCGGCGTCCGGTGCCTGATCGTCGAGGCCCCCAGGGTCGCCCGTCGGCACAGGCCCGGACATTTCGTCATCGTGCGCCCCGTCGAGGGCAGCGAGCGTATCCCGCTGACGGTCGCGCACGCCGACGCCGACGCCGGCACGATCATGCTGGTGGTGCAGGCCGTCGGGGCGACCACACGGCAGTTGTGCGACCTGGAGGCCGGCGGCGAGGTTCGCGACGTCGTCGGTCCGCTGGGCCGGCCCACCGAGCTGGAGCGTTTCGGACACGTGGTGCTGGTCGGCGGAGGCGTGGGCACGGCGGTGATCCATCCGCAGGCCGCGGCGCTCAAGAAGCTGGGGAACAAGGTCTCGGCGGTCATCGGCGGCCGCAGCCGGCCCTACGTCATTCTCGAGGAGGAACTCGGCCGCATCTGCGATGCGGTGTACCCCTGCACCGACGACGGCAGCCACGGCTTTCACGGGTTCGTCACCGCCCGGCTGGCCCGGCTGATCGACGAGGATCCCGACCCGGTGCGCGCGGTGATCACCGCCGGTCCGGTGCCGATGATGAAGGCGGTGGCCGAGGTCACCCGTCCGGCGGGCATCCACACCATCGCCTCGCTCAACCCGATCATGGTCGACGGCACCGGCATGTGCGGCGGATGCCGGGTGCAGGTCGGCGGCAAGACGCTGTTCGCCTGCGTCGACGGGCCGGAGTTCGACGCCCACCGGATCGACTTCGACGATCTGGCCGGCCGGCTGACCGCCTACCGGTCTCAGGAGCAGGCGGCCCTGGAACACCTGCGGCAGGCCGTCGGCGAGGGATCCTGCCGGCTGGCCGGAGCGGTCGCCAGGGCGACCGGCGACGCCCTCGGCGCGTGAACGCGGAGCGAGAAAAGCCCATGAAACCAGCAGAACGACTCAAGCTGCCCCGCCAGCATATGCCCGAGCAGCCCGCCGAGGCCCGGGCCCGGAACTTCCGGGAGGTCAACCTCGGCCTGGAAGACCGGGCGGCGATCAACGAGGCCCTGCGCTGCCTGCAGTGCCGGGGGGCCAAGTGCGTCGGCGGCTGCCCGGTGGGGGTGGACATCCCCGGCTTCCTGGCCGCCCTGGCGGACAACAATCTGGCCGAGGCCGCCCGGGTGCTCTATGCCGCCAACGTGCTCCCGGCGATCACCGGCCGGGTCTGCCCGCAGGAGACCCAGTGCGAAGTGTCCTGCGTGCGCGGCAACAAGGGCGAGCCGGTGGCCGTGGGGTACCTGGAGCGTTATGTGGCCGACTGGGCGGCCCGGCACTGGGATCAGGTCTGCGAGGCGGCGCCTCCGACCGGCCGGAAGGTCGCCATCGTCGGGGCCGGGCCGGCCGGCCTGACCTGCGCCGGCGAACTGGCCCGTCGCGGGCACGCGGTCACGGTGTTCGAGGCCCTGCACAAGCCCGGCGGCGTGCTGGTCTACGGCATCCCCGAATTCCGCCTGCCCAAGGACATCGTGGAGCGGGAGGTCGACAAGCTCCGGCGGCTCGGCGTGCGGATCGAGTGCAACGTGGTCATCGGGCAGACCTACACCATCGGCGACCTGATGGGCGAGGAGGGCTTCCACGCGGTCTTCATCGCCAACGGCGCCGGGCTGCCGGTCTTCCAGAACATTCCCGGCGAGAGCCTCAAGGGGGTCTACTCGGCCAACGAGTACCTGACCCGCGTCAACCTGATGGAGGCCTACCGTTTCCCCGAGTCGCCGACGCCGGTCATCGCCGGACGGCGGGTGGTCGTGGTCGGCGGGGGCAACACCGCGATGGACGCGGTCCGCACCGCCCGGCGGCTGGGAGCCGAGGAGGCCCTGCTGCTGTACCGTCGGTCGCGGCAGGAGATGCCCGCCCGGGCCGAGGAGGTCAAGCACGCCGAGGAGGAGGGCGTGCGCTTCACCTTCCTGGCCGCGCCGGTCGAGGTTCTCGGCACGCCCGAGGGCTGGGTCCGGGCGGTGCGCTGCATCCGCATGGAGCTCGGCGAGCCGGACGCCTCCGGCCGGCGGCGCCCGGTGCCGGTGGCCGGCAGCGAGTACGAGATCCCCTGCGACGTGGTGGTGGTCGCCATCGGCACGCGGTCCAACCCGCTGCTGACCCAGACCACGCCCGAGCTGAAGCTCAACAGGTGGGGCTACATCGAGGTCGACGAGCAGGGCATGACCAGCATCCCGGGCGTCTTCGCCGGCGGAGACATCGTCCGCGGCGCCGCCACCGTCATCTTGGCGATGGGCGACGGCAAACGCGCCGCCGCGGCCATCGACCGCTACCTGGCGGCCCGTTCCTGAGCCGGCCAGGCAACCCGGGCACATTCCGCACCGGCCTTGTGGGTCCGGAAGGGTTCCTCTATCATCGCCGCGGTCATCGAAGGAGGAGCCCGCGCATGTCACCCGGCAACCACAGCCCCGCGGCCGCCGACCTGGCCCGGCTGATCCGCGACGTTCCCGACTTTCCCAAGCCGGGCATCCTCTTCCGCGACATCACTCCGCTGCTCAGGGACCCCGCGGGCCTGTCGCTTGCGGTGGAGTTCATGACCCAGCCCTACCGCGACCGGCACATCGACGTGGTCGTCGGGGCCGAGTCGCGCGGCTTCATCTTCGCCACCGCCGTGGCCCGGAATCTCTCGGCCGGCTTCGTACCGATCCGCAAGCCCGGCAAGCTGCCGGCCAGGAAGATCGCGGTGACCTACCAGCTGGAATACGGCACCGACACGCTCGAGATCCATGCCGACGCGATCACCCCCGGCCAGCGGGTGCTCATGGTCGACGACCTGCTGGCCACCGGCGGCACGATGAAGGCCTGCTGCGAGCTGGTCGAGCAGATCGGCGGTCAGATCGTGGGCATCGAGGTGCTCATCGAACTGGCCGGTCTGCGCGGCCGGGAGACGCTCGCCCGCTGGCCGGTCCACGGTATCTTGCGCTACGACTGAGCCCTCCGCCCCGAACGGGCCACGGGAGACGCCGCGTTGCAGGCAGCCATCTGGTGGTCAGCCCTGATCCTCGTCCTGGGAGCCTGCGTCGGCAGTTTCCTCAATGTGATCATCTACCGCTGGCCGCGCAACCTCCTGGCCCGCCGCCCGCTGTGGTCGTTCTGCCCCCGGTGCGGACATACCCTGGCCTGGCACGACAACATCCCGGTGCTCAGCTGCCTGCGGCTCGGCGGGCGGTGCCGGTACTGCCGCGGACCGATCTCCCTGCAGTACCCCTTCGTCGAACTGGCCTGCGCCCTGCTTTTCCTGATGGTTTACGACGGCTTCTTCGTCGGTCGCCAGCGCCTCGGCGTGGCCGAGCTCTCGGCCGACTGGCCCATGCTGCTGGCCCACTGGACGCTGGCGGCCGGCCTGCTGGCCCTGGCGGTCATGGACCTCGAGGCCTACATGGTGGACATCCGGCTGACGTGGATCATCACCGGTGCGGGACTGGCGGCCCACAGCCTCTGGACGCCGCCCACCAGCCTCGGTCCGTCGGCCTGGATCCGCCCCAGTGCGACCCAGGCGGCCATCGCCGCGGCCGCGGCCGCGGGACTGGGCATTGGTGCGGGACTGGCAGCCCTTCTGGCCGCAAGGCACGAGAACGGCGAGGACAGACCGCCCGTCGAACCGCCCGGCACCAACGTAGCGGTCGCGGAGAGTGCTGGCGATTCGGCCCCGGTGCCGCCTGACGCCCCGGCCGCCCGGTCGGCGTGGTGGATCGTGCCGCCGATGCTGCTGGTCCTGGCCTACGCGGTGGCGATGCAGCTGCAGCCGGACATGCGCCCCTTGGCCTCCTCGCTGCTGACCTACACGCCCGACGGCCGCATCCTCGAGCCCGGCGAAGCCACCGACCACGGGGCGATCCGGCTGCTGGCCGGCGCCGCAGTGCTCTTCGCCGCGCTGGCTCTGGCGGCCGCCCACCCGCACCCCGAGGAGGACGCTCAGATCCTGGAAACCATCGCGGCCGAGGCCGGCGGCGCACGGCGAATCGCCGCCACCGAGCTGCTGATCATCAGCCCGGCCATCGTCCTGGCAGTCGGGGTTCATTTGGCCCTGGCCCGCTGGCCGGCCCTTGCGCAGACCTGGGAGTCCTGGCTGCACGCCCGGCCGCTGCAGGCCTGGACCTGGCAGCCCCTGCTGGGGCTGGCCACCGGACTGTGCGGCTGGATCCTCGGCGGGGCGGTGGCCTGGCTTGCCCGCATTGTCTTCACGCTGGCGTTCGGGCGAGAGGCCCTGGGCATGGGCGACGTTCACATCCTGGCGGCCACCGGAGCGGTCGCCGGGTGGGTGGTGGCGTTTCTGGGGTTCTTCGTGGCCGCACCGCTGGCGTTGCTGGCCCTGATGGTGATCCGTCTGCGGCGTCAGGCCCGAGCCCTCCCTTACGGCCCCTGGCTGGCCCTGGGCTTCCTGGTGGTGGTGCTTTTTCAGGACCGCATCCTGGAGCACCTGAACCTGCGGGGGCTGCTGGACCGCGCCTGGGCGATGTGACGGTGCCGGGTGAGGTCCGGAGAGGTTGCCGCCCACCGCGCCCGGGGATATCCTATCGCGTCGTTGCCTCGCACGGCGTCGGCTCGGGTGCATGATGGCCGGTCGCCGTGGCGCACCGGTGCCGCCTGACGTCGGCGTTGCGGGCCGGACAGTATCGGAGGAGTCCAGCCATGAGAAGTAGCCCTGTTGTCACCACCATGCTGCTGACTGCCGGCATGTGCCTGCTGGCCGCGGGTTGCGCGGAGAAGGACCAGAGGTTGGTCACGCAGGATCAGACCGCCGATCGGGCCCAGGCCCGCATTCGCGAACTGGAGGACCAACTGGCCCAGTGCCAGGGGGATCTCGGCGCGTGCAAGGAGGACGCGCTGCGTCTTCAGAGCGAGATCGACCGGCTGCGCGACCAGCTGGCCACGGGGCAGGACGCATCGCCCGGCTGGACCGCTTTCCCCGGCGGAGCGATGACCTCCATCGAGGGGACGGTCCTGTTCGACTCCGGCAAGCGAGACCTGCGTCCGGCCGGCCGCAGGACGCTTCAGAGCGTGGCCGACACCATCAAGTCCAAGTATCCCGACCACGAAATCTTCGTCTTCGGGCACACCGACAACGAGCCGATCAAGTACAGCAAGTGGGAAGACAATTACGAGCTGAGCTGTCAGCGGGCCCTGACGGTGGTGCGCAACCTCAGGAAGCTGGGCGTCAAGAATCTCATGGCCGCCTGCGGGTGGGGAGAAAGCCGTCCCACCGCACCCAATGACAGCGCTGCGTCGCGTCAGGCCAACCGGCGCGTCGAGATCTACGCCCTGGCGCCCAAGACTGCGGCCGCTCAGTAGCTCCCGGCTCCCAGGCCTTTATCGTCCCGGCGAGGCCCGAGGGACGCCTCGCCGGCGGACCGGGCCGATGAACAGGTCCGGGGAACGAGGATGGGGCACTCCCTATCCGCCGGACGGCTTTCCGTCTTGCCTGTCTGGCGGTCTTGGCGTACATTGGTCCATCTTTATAGCGCCCGTCGTGCGGCGCGTGTGGCCGGCCCGAACGGCCCTCTCGAAGCCGTCGCGGGCGGAGTCGCAGTCAAGCACAAGCAGGAGATCATTCGCGTGCAAAAGCCCAACGCCAAGCCCGCTTCGCCGCATTTCAGTTCCGGCCCGACCTGCAAGCGTCCCGGGTGGACCGTCGGGGCGCTGTCGGCGGCCCTGGTCGGTCGTTCCCATCGGGCCAAGCCGGGCAAGGCCCGCCTCAAGCAGGCCATCGACCTGAGCCGTCAGGTCGCCCGGATTCCCGACGACTACCTGGTCGGCATCCTGCCCGGCAGCGACACCGGAGCCTTCGAGTGCGCCATGTGGAGCCTGCTGGGGGCCCGTCCGGTGACCGCGATGGCCTGGGAGAGCTTCGGCGAGGGCTGGGTCACCGACATCACCCGGCAGCTCAAGCTCAAGGACGTCAAGGTGATGAAGGCCGCCTACGGCGAGATTCCCGACCTCAAGGAGGTGGACTGGAACACCGACGTGGTCTTCACCTGGAACGGCACGACCAGCGGCGTCAAGATGCCCGACGACGTCGAGATCCCCGCGGACCGTCAGGGGCTGACGCTCTGCGACGCCACCAGCGCGGTCTTCGCCATGCCCCTGCCCTGGCCGCGGCTGGATGTGGTCACCTGGTCGTGGCAGAAGTGCCTCGGCGGCGAGGCCGCCCACGGAATGCTGGTGCTCTCGCCCCGGGCGGTGCAGCGGCTGGAAAGCTATTCACCCCCCTGGCCGATGCCCAAGATCTTCCGCCTGACCAAGGGCGGCAAGCTGATCGCCGGCATCTTCGAGGGCGACACCATCAACACGCCGTCGATGATCGCCGTCGAGGACTACATCGACGCTCTCCAGTGGGCCCGCGATCTGGTCCACGGGGGCAAGCGCGGGCTGGATGCGCTGATCGCCCGCAGCCGCGAGAATCTCAAGGTCGTCGAGGATTTCGTGGCCGGTCACGACTGGATCGACTTCCTGCCGGTCTCGCCGGCCATCCGCTCGAGCACGTCGATCTGTCTGAAGGTGGTCGCAGGCTGGTTCAAGGCCCTTTCGGCCGAGGATCAGGCGGCCTTCTGCAAGAAGGTCAGTTCCGCCATCGACGCCGAGGGCGCGGTCCACGACAGCGGATCCTATCGCGACGCCCCGCCGGGCTTCCGCCTCTGGGGCGGTCCGACCGTGGACCCCGCGGACATGAAACTCGCCCTGCAGTGGCTCGAATGGGCCTACGAGACCAACCGGCCGGCGAAATGAGGCCGCGTGCCGCTCAGGCCTCCAGCCGCAGCAGCACGTTGCCCTCGACGTCGCGCCAGACGCGCCGGCCCGCCTCCTCGGAATGCCGGGCGTGGTGCGCCAGGTAATACAGCGTCGGCTCGACGATGTGCTGGTTGTTGAGGAACGGCTCGGTGTAGCGGATCGCGCCGAACTTCGCCCCGTCGATGTGGTGCTCCCGCCCGACGTGGTTGTTCCAGTCCACGCCCTCGGTCAGGAAGCCGTGCGGGCCGTAGTGGTGCTTGGCCGCGGCCCGCAGGATGGTCAGGCCGTCCAGCAGGTGGTCGGTCCGGCCGGTGTCGGTGGCGGCCTCAAAGTAAGCCATCGCCGCCTCCGCGTTTTCCCACAGATAGGCGGTGTCCCAGCTCTCCTCCATCCACAGCAGGCCGCGGGTGGCCACGCCGTTGCGGTCCTCATGCATCTGGAAGCGGTCCAGACCGGGCAGGACCCGCCGGTGGGCGAACCGGGCCGGCTCGGGATCGTCCAGCACCTGCGAGGCCCGGCGCAGGATGCGGAAGGCGCAAGCATACGCCACGTTCTCGTGGGCGTCATAGGTGTCGTGGTTGATGCTCCCGTAGATCCCTCCGGCCTCCATGAACACCCTCGCGCCCCGCGCCAGTTTCGCCCGGTAATCGGCCAGACCGCCGGCGGTGAGTTCGGCCCAGAGCTGCAGGATGAACAGCCCGTCGGCGCTGCCGTCGAAGAAGCGGTCCGTGCCGCCCTCGGCCGCCTGCGTGTAGTGGGCACCCGTGGGTGTGCAGCGTCGCGGGAACCAGCCGGACGGCAACATCCGGAGGTGCTCGTCGAGCCAGCGGGCGTAACCCGTCGCCGCGGCCTGCAGCCGCCCGCGCCGCCGCTCATCGAGCTCGGCGGCCTGCAGCATCTGCACCGCCACCCGGGCCGTCGAGCCCGGACAGAACCAGTCGTTGTTGTGCTTGAAGTTCAGCACCAGCGCGTCGCGCGGGACGTGCCGGTAGCCGCGGATCAGGCCGCTGGAGGCGTCGATAAAGCCGTTCTCCAGCACATGGTCGAGCACCGACAGCGCCGTCCGCTCCATCTCGGGTCGGCCCATGAACCGCGCCCAGCCGATCAGCTCGCGGGCCCCGCCGACGGCGTTGGCCGCCCAGCCCGGGCCTTCCAGCGGGCCGAAGTCGTGCCAGCCCATGATCGCGCCTTCGGTGTCCACGAATGTGGAGGTCGAGCAGGCATGGCCCCGGTATGTGGTCAGGCATCGCGTCAGCGTGAAACGCAGCGAATCAGCGGCGCTGTCCACGATGGTGCAGGCCGGGTTCTCGGGCAGGTAGAACGTCCGCCCGGACGGCGAGGAGGCCGTGGCCGGCGGTTCGGCGCCCGGCGCGGTCGATCGCCCTGCGGCCAGGCCGGCCGCCGCCGCGGCCCGGGCCGCATCCCCCAGGAAATGCCGTCGGGTCATGACCGGTCCGCGGCGCATGTCGCCAGCCTGCTCCGGAAAGTCCTGAAAACCCTCGATTCAGGCAGTCCTGCGGATCAGAACGGCCGTGAGGTCGTCGCCCTGCGGCGCCGGTCCGGCGAAGGCCCGCACGTCCTCGTGGATCCGCCGGATCAGCTCAGCGCTGGGCAGGTGGTGATGGCGGCGGACCAGATCCACCAGCCGTCCGGCGCCGTACTGCTCCCCGTCCTCGCGGGCCCACTCGATGAAGCCGTCGGTCAGCAGCAGGAACACATCGCCGGGAGCGAAGACCACCGGCTCGCCCGCCTCCACCGGCATGTCCGGCATGATGCCGATCGGCAGGCAGGTCGCCGGTCGCTCGTCCACCCGGTCCTCGGCCGCCCGGTAGTGCCACAGCGGCCCCTGGCCGGCGCTGACGTAGTGCAGCGTCGCCCTGGCGGCGTCGAGCACCCCGAAAAAGCAGGTCACGAAGCGGTCGGCCGGCAGATCGGCGCACATCAGGGCGTTGACCCGGGCGGCGATCACGGCCGGATCGCCTCCGGCCTGGGCGAACGCCCGGAAGACCGCGCGGCACTGCGACACGATCAGCGCCGGGCCGATGCCGTGGCCGGTGGCGTCGGCCACCAGAACGCCCAGCCGGTCGCCGGGGAGGATGTGGAAGTCGTAGCAGTCGCCGCCGGTCTGGTCGGCCGGCAGGTTCCAGCCGGCGATGTCGAAGCCCGGCAACCGCGGGTCGGACTTCGGCAGCAGCCTCCGCTGGATGTCGCGGGCGATATTCAGGTCGCGTTCCATCCGCTGCTTGGCGGCGGCCTGGTCGAGCAGCACCTGCCGCTTGACGGCCACTCCGGTCAGGGCCCCCAGCGCCGCGGCCAGCAGTTCGTCCTGCGGCGTGAACGGCCCATCGATCTTGTTGAGCACCTGCAGCACGCCGATCAGCTCGCCGTCCGGCGCGGTCAACGGCAGCGTCAGCAGGTTGCGCGTCCGGTATCCGGTGCGATGATCGACCTGCGGATTGAAACGCGGATCGGCGTAGGCGTCGGGCACCACGATCACCGATCGCAGCCGCGCCGCCTCGCCGGCGATGCCCTGGCCGATGGGGATGCGGATCTCGCCCGTGCCGGTGGCCACCTTGCTGACCAGCGTGCCGGTGGCCGGATCGTGCAGAAAGACCGTGGCCCGCTCGCAGCCCAGGGCCGCGCGGCCGGCGTTCTCGATGGTTCGCAGCAGAGGCTCCAGCTCGAAGGTCTCGCCCATCCGCTGGGCGACCTCCGCCAGCTGCATCAGATCGAAGCGGGCCCGGTCGTCGTCGCTCACCGCACGTTCTCCCTCCGGTCCTCCGGACGCCGGTCCGCCGGACCGATCCATTCCCGCACGACATACAGCGGACGCTGCTTGACCTCTTCGAAGATCCGCCCGACGTACTCGGCGATGATGCCCACGCAGATCAGCTGCACGCCTCCCAGGATCAGCACCGTCAGCATCAGCGCCGTCCACCCCGGCTCGATCGGCCGGCCCGAGAGCCGGGCATAGAGAATGTAGACCCCGTACACCAGCCCCGCCGACAGGGTGCACAACCCCAGCAGCGAGGCCGCCCGCAGCGGCACCGTCGAGAAGGCCAGCACCGCGTTCAGCGCCATGCGGGCCGTCTGGCGCAGCGTGTAGCTGCGCCGTCCCGCGAAACGCTGCCGGTCACGGTAGCCCACGCCGCACTGCCGGAACCCCAGCCAGCTGATCATCCCGCGGATGAACCGGGCACGCTCCGGCATCCGGCGGAAGGCATCGACCACCCGCCGGTCCATCAGCCGGAAGTCCGCCGATTCCGCCGGAATCCGCGTGCTGACCAGAGCGTTGATCAGCCGGTAGCCCAGCCGCGGCCGGACCCCCTCGCGGTAGGCGTACACCAGGTCGTAACCGGCCCGCCAGCGGGTTACGAACTCCTCGATCAGCTCCGGCGGGTGCTGAAGGTCGGCGTCCATCACCACCACCGCGTCCCCGGCGGCATGGTCGATGCCCGCCGACAGCGCCGCCTGATGCCCGAAGTTCCTCGACAGACTCAGTACCCGCACCCGAGGGTCCGTGCCGGCCAGGGCCTTGAGCCGTTCCAGCGTGTCGTCCCGGCTGCCGTCGTCCACGAACACGAACTCGGCGTCCAGGTCCAGCCCGGCGCAGACCTCCGCCAGCCGGCGGTGAAGCTCGGCGATGTTGGCGGACTCGTTGCAGCAGGGCACGACCACGGACAGAAGCATGTCGGCTCCCCCGGCGGCTCAGGCGCGGCCGAGCAGTTCCGCCAGGCGCTCGGCCTCGCCGGACTTCATGTGGATCGCCTCGGCCTCCACCGGGAAACGGCCCTCCCGCACGTCGCGGGCATAGGCCGCGAAGGCCTCCCCGAGCAGCGCGCCGAGATCCGCGTAGCGCCGCACCGACCGCGGAGGATGCCCGCCGCCCAGGCCGATCATGTCGTGCAGCACCACCACCGTGCCGTCGCAGGCCGGGCCCGCGCAGCAACCAATCACCGGCACGCCCGCACGGGCGGTGACTTCGGCCGCTACCTCCGAAGCCACCGCCTCCAGCAGCAGCATCCGCGACCCGGCCTGCTCGAAACGGGCCGCGTCCGCGATGATCCGGGCGGCAGCCTCGGCCTCGCGGCCCTGGGCACGGTAGCCGCTGCGATCGGAAATCGCCTGCGGCAGCAGGCCCAGGTGGGCCACCGTCGGCAGGCCTGCCGCGGTCGCCGCCTCGATCAGCCCCACGTCCCCGGAGGTCACCTCGATCTTCACCGCGTCAGCCCCGGTGCAGTCGATGAACCGCCGCACCCACTCCACAGTCGCCTCGGTCCCTCCGCTGCGGCAGGCGAATGGAAGGTCGGCCAGCACCATGGCCCGCGTCGCGCCGCGCCGGACCGCCGCGGTCAACTCGATCAGCACCTCCGGCTGGATCGCCCGGGTGCTGGGCAGGCCCAGCACCACCTCGGCCGCGGTGTCGCCCACCAGCAGCACGTCGAGCCCGGAGGCGTCCATCAGCCGGGCCATGGCGGCGTCATAGCAGGTCAGCACGCTGAACTTGCCGCCGGCGCGCTTGAGCTGCACGAGCCGTTCGATCGTGACCCTGCCCGCGTCCGTCATCAGTTCGCCCGCCGACCCTGTGCCCGGGAACCACGCCGCCGGCGTCATGCCCGGCGCCGCGACCGCGGCGGTCTTGCCGATCCCCGTCGCTCGAGGCCCGCCGGGCCGTCGCCCAACGCCGCAGAATACGACTGCCACACCGGAGCCACAAGCCGGCCACCGGCCGCAGGTGACCATGGAACGCCGACAGTTCCACGGCCAGGCGCTCGCCCGACGAGGCATCCGGCCACGCGATTCCCGGCCGGTGTCGCGGCTGCCAATTCGGCAGCGCAGACCGATTGCATTCGCCATAACTCTTTACTCTGAAATACCTTGCGATTCGAGCCGCGGTGGTATGGAGCTTGCATCGAGGTCGATGGCCCCGGTGTGAATTTCCCCACCGGCGGCTCGGAGGTTTCACATATGCGTGCGGATCAATTCACGGTCAAGGCGGCCGAGAGTCTGCAGACGGCCCAGGAACGCGCTTCGGCCGCCCAGCATGCCCAGGTCGAGCCCCTGCATCTGCTGCTGGCGATGCTGGACCAGGACGACGGCGGCAACGTGGTGGTGCCGATCCTGGAGAAGGTCGGTGCCCATGTGCCGCGGCTGAGGCAGCTGGCGGAGGCCGAGCTGTCGCGCCGGCCGCGGGTCACCGGCGGCCAGGTCGGCGTGTCGCGCGAGCTGGAGGCGGTGCTGAAGGAGGCCGAGCAGCAGGCCGACCGTCTGAAGGACCGCTACATCTCCACCGAGCACCTGCTGCTGGCTCTGGCCACCACGGATTCCCCGGCCCGGCAGGTGCTGGCCATCGCCGGAGCGGTGCCGGAGACCATACTGAAGGCCATGAAGGATGTCCGCGGCTCGCACCGTGTCGATTCGCAGAATCCCGAGGAAACCTACCAGGCGCTGCAGCGTTACGGGCGCGATCTGGTCGAACTGGCCCGGCGCGGGCGCATCGACCCGGTGATCGGCCGCGACGACGAGATCCGGCGGCTCATGCAGGTGCTGGCCCGGCGGACCAAGAACAACCCCGTCCTCATCGGCGAGCCCGGCGTGGGCAAGACCGCCATCGTCGAGGGGCTGGCCCTGCGCATCGTCAACGGCGACGTGCCCGCGGTGCTGCGCAACAAGCGGATCTGCGCCCTGGACCTCGGGGCGCTCATCGCCGGGGCCAAGTACCGCGGCGAGTTCGAGGACCGCCTCAAGGCCGTGATCCGCGAGGTGGTCGAGAGCGACGGCGAGATCATTCTTTTCATCGACGAGATGCACACCATCGTCGGGGCCGGACGCGCCGACGGGGCCATGGACGCCGGCAACCTGCTCAAGCCGCCGCTGGCCCGCGGCGAGCTGCGCTGCATCGGGGCCACGACGCTGGACGAGTACCGCAAGCACATCGAGAAGGATCCGGCCCTGGAGCGGCGTTTCCAGCCGATCTACGTCGGCGAGCCGACGGTGGAGGACACCATCGCCATCCTTCGCGGCCTCAAGCCGCGCTACGACGCCCATCACGGCGTGCGCATCCAGGATTCGGCCCTGGTCGCCGCGGCCACGCTTTCGCACCGCTACATCAGCGACCGGTTCCTGCCCGACAAGGCCATCGACCTGGTCGACGAGGCCGCTTCCCGGCTGCGGATCGAGAACGACTCCATGCCCTCGGAACTCGACGAGATCCGCCGCCGGATCATGCAGCTGGAGATCGAGCGCGAGGCCCTGCGCAAGGAGAAGGACGAGGGTTCGCGCACCCGCCTGGAAGCCATCGAGCGGCAGCTGGCCGAACTGGGCGAGCAGAACACCGCCCTCACCGCCCGCTGGGAGCGGGAGGTCGGGGTCCTGCGGGCGATCAAGCAGCTCAAGGACCGCATCGAGATCAAGCGCAACGAACTGGCCGACGCCCAGCGGACCGGCCAGCTGGAGCGCGCCGCCCGGATCCAGTACGGCGAACTTCGCGAGCTGGAGAACGAGCTGAAGCAGCGGGAGGCCGAGCTTTCGGCCCTGCATGACGACGGCCAGGCCCTGGTCCATGAGGAGGTGACCGCCGAGGACGTCGCCGAGGTGGTCAGCGCCTGGACGGGCGTGCCGGTGGCCCGCATGCTCGAGGGCGAGAAGGAGAAGCTCCTTCACATGGAGGAGCGGCTCGCCCGCCGCGTGGTCGGCCAGGAGGAGGCCCTGCGGGCGGTCAGCGACGCCGTCCGCCGCAGCCGGGCGGGCATCGGGGCTCCGGACCGTCCGATCGGGTCGTTCCTGTTCCTCGGACCCACCGGCGTCGGCAAGACCGAGCTGTGCAAGGCCCTGGCCGACTTCCTGTTCGACGACGAGGCCGCCTTCGTGCGCCTCGACATGAGCGAGTTCATGGAACCCCACTCGGTGGCCCGCATGATCGGCGCTCCGCCGGGCTACGTGGGCTACGAGGAGGGCGGGCGGCTGACCGAGGCCGTCCACCGCCGCCCGTACAGCGTGGTGCTCTTCGACGAGATCGAGAAGGCCCACCCGGACGTCTTCAACGTCCTCCTGCAGGTGCTCGACGACGGGCGGCTGACCGACGGCCACGGCCGGACGGTGGACTTCCGCAATACCATCGTGGTCATGACCAGCAACATCGCCGGCGGCCTGATCCAGCAGCTCTCGGAGAAGAACGCCATCGACGTGGAGATCGAGTCGCGGGTCCGCGAGGAGCTCAAGCGGCATTTCCGCCCCGAGTTCCTCAACCGCATCGACGAGGTCATCATCTTCCACCGGCTGACGCCGGCCCACCTGGCGGCGATCGTGGACATCCAGCTGGACCTGCTGCGGGGTCGGCTGGCCGAGCGGCAGATCGGGCTGGCGATCACCGACCGGGCCCGCCAGCGCCTGGCCCGCGACGGCTACGACCCGGTCTTCGGCGCCCGCCCGCTCAAGCGGCTGATCCAGCAGGAGATCGAGAACCCGCTGGCCCGGCGGCTGCTAAGCGGCGACATCAGCGACGGCGACACCGTGCGTGTGGACTGCGAAGGCGAGACCTTCTCGTTCGTGCCGGAGAAACGCGGCGAGGTCGTCGGCGCCCCGGCGTAAATGCCCCGGGCCCCGTCGATCCGCGTCCGCCGGCGCTCAGCGGGCGGCCTCGATCGACGCCGACGCCCCTGCCGGAAGACTGATCTGCCAGCGGTCGGCGACCCGCTGCAGCGTGCGGTTGCCGGTCTTCACGCGCGGGAAATCGCCCGCCGGGACCGGAAGCTCCACCACCGCCGCGACCGCCTCCGGCAGCCGCACCTCGATGGCGAACCGGTCGTCCGAGGCCTCCCAGGAGACGTGGATCGAGCCGTGCGGCGTCGGCACCGCCCCCGACGCCCAGGCCAGACCGGCCGGCACCGGCGCGATCCGGGCCGTCGCGTAGCCCGGCTCGGCCCACCAGGCTCCCAGCTGGTAGCGCGACAGGAAGTAGGTCGGGGCCGCCGACCAGGCGTGACAGTAGCTGCGCGTCCACCACCGGGCCTCGAACCCCGGAAAAGTCTCCCAGAACGTCGTCGCCCCGCGGCGGATCATCTGGCCCCAGCGGTCCCGGGTGATCGCCAGAATCTCCTCGTGCCGGCCCTCCCGGGCCAGAGCCTCCATGATGTAGAACATCGCGAACGGGCTGCCGACCCGCACCATGCCCTCGGGCGGCGCGACCAGGATCCGGCGAAGCTTCCCGGCCCGCTCCGGCGGGGCCACGTCGTACAGCAGCGCCAGGGCGTTGGTCTGCTGGCTGACCACCTTGCTGAGCTGACCGTCGCCGTGGATCGCGTCCACGTACGCGCCCCGCGATTCGTCCCACAGGTGCTGGTTGATCGCCGCCGTCAGCGTCCGGCGGTACTCGTCGAACCAGGCCGCCTCCAGCACCCGCCGCAGCGCCCGGGCCATCGCCTCCGCACGCCGCAGGGCCTCCACGAGGAACATCTGGTTGTGGGCCACGACCTCGTGACCGCTGTCCTGGCCGGCCCAGTCGAACATGTTCCAGGCCGCGATCGACAACAGCCCGCGATCGTCGGTCAGCTTCTCCCGGCAGTTGACCAGCATGCGGTGCACGGCCGGGTAGATGCCCTCCAGGTATTCCCGGTTGCCGCCGAACTGCCAGTGCTCCTCCACCGCCTGCACCCACAGCAGGCTCCAGGCCGTCAGGATCGTGTCCCACGCCGAGGGCACCTGGCACTCCACCAGCGGCTGGCGGAACAGCGACAGCGCCGGCAGCTCCGCGCATCGCCGGGCCAGCGCGAGGTTGCCGAAGGCCGCATAGTCGATCATCGCCTCGTTGCGGGCATCGCCCACCCAGAAGGTCTGCTCGTACGTCGGGCAATCGGTGTAGGTGTCTTCGCTGCAGCACCGCAGCGTGTGGGCCCCGACCTCCCAGATCCGCGTCAGCAGCGCATCCGAGCAGCGGAAAGCGCCTCGGGCCGGCGCCGGATGCGTCGCGAACAGCGTGCGCAGACTCCGGATCCGCACCGGCCCCGACATCTCACCGATCAGCAGCCTGGCGTACCGGTAACCGCGCCGCAGAAACGAGGTGAACCGCTGGCGCCCGTCCCTGCAGATGTAGCGGAACCCCCCGTAGTGGTCGTTGGCGTAGTGGATCCGAACCCCGTCCTCGATCTCCTCCAGGAAGTTGAAGGTCAGCACCGTCCCGGCCCGCGCCTCCACGTCCAGCTCGATCGGGCCGACCAGCTCGCGCCCGAAATCCAGGAACAGCTCCGCCTGGCCCGCCGCCGGCGGATGAACCACGGTCACCGCCCCGGTGCCGCCGAAGAGGGCGTCGGCATTCTCGATCCGCGGCGTTCCCGGCAGGCTCCGCGCGCCGGTGGATTCCTCCCAAGGCGATCCGTTTGTCAGAATGTGCTCGTCGCGCACCGGCCGGGCCTGTGCCCGGAACGGTTCCAGGTCCGCCGGCGCGGCCGCCGCCAGCGCCCGGGCGTGGATTTGGGGATAATCGTCTTCGTCGAACGGCCCGAACATCGTCCAGGCCGTCTCGTCGTTGAACACGCCCCGCAGCGTCACCGGCTGCTCGACGAAGAAGGCGAAGTGCAGGTCGAACTCATGCACGTGGTGCGGCGGAAAGGCCGCGACCATCAGGTTGAGGCCCTTGCGGAGCTGCGACGGCTTGCCGCGCTCCATCGGCCGGCCGTTGAGCACCGGGGCGTCGCGCCCCGTCTCACGCTCGGCCGGCACGATCGCCTGCTCGACCGGGCTGTCGATCAGCGTCGCGGCGAAGCCCCGCAGCGTCCGGTGGTTCTGCATCCGGTAGTCGCCCAGCAGGTAGGGCCGGCCGGTGAACCCGGTGTTCAGCGTCGGCATCTCGGCTAGCCCGGTCCGCCACAGCGCGACCGGCGGAATCGGTTCGCGCGTCAGGTGCGGCACAGCCCGCCCGACCAGCGTTTTCCAGGGGCCTGCGCCGGCCTCGGCCACCACCCGGGCCGTCGGCCAGCCGGAGACGTCGAAGCCCGGCTGCATCCAGTCCGGCGGCATGCGGCGGGCGTCCACGATCTCCTCAAAGGGCATCTGGCAGCTGATCCGCATCGTCGGACGCAGGTAGCCCTCATGGACGTGCACCCGCCAGCTCTCGTCGCTGATCAGCAACGGCTCCCAGGTCTGTCCGGTCTGCCGTTCCAGCTGGCACAGCAGCCCCGCCTGCCCGCTGGGGTCGTACTGGAAGGTCCCCTCTCCGTAGTGGCTGACCAGCGCCGCGATCACGTTGTTCCCCGACCGCAGCAGCCCGGTCAGGTCGTAGGTGTCGAACTGCTGAGCCCAGTAGAAGCTCCTCGCCGGGCCGTCGCCGACCCATTCCCCGTTGACGTACAGGCGATAGCGGGTGTCGGCGGCGATGTGCAGACGGCAGGATGCCCCGGCGTCCTCGACGCGGAAGTCCCGCCGGCAGCACAGGTAAAGGTTCCGCGGCGAGGCCTCGCCGTCGGTCCAGATCCACCGGGCCTGCCACCTGACGTCGGAGGGACGCCCGCCCAGCACATGCCATGATTGGGAAATCTCCGCCGCGGCGAAAACCGCCACGACCAGCACCAGCCCCGCCGCCGATATCGTCGATGTCTGCATTTCGGTTCCCGATTCTCTTCGCCCAGACCCGCGGCTTCCCTGAACGGGCACGAACGCCGCACCCGATCCGACCGCCGGGCCCCGCCCACCGGGGTGTCATCATCGGGCGGTCGGCCGATCCTGGCAAACTGCCGTGGGAACCCTTGATCGGCACGCCCGTGGGGGCAGGCTGGGGGGGCCTATTCCGCGCCGCTTCGGCCGAGGGTGGCATGTTCGTGGGCGCGGGCGGCCGACGGCGGCACTGGAGGTCGCTCGCCGATCCCCGGGGGCACGTTCATGGGCTCGGGGAGCCGGTGATCATGTGCCCGATGGCTTCGGCTCAAGCGGCTGGTCGGCCCGGCGGTGCGAGCGGGGGCACAGTGTGGCCGGAGAAGCGCCAGGAGCGGCAACGATCGGGACGGCCGTGTGAATAGCGTGGGCAGACCAGGCCGCCGGGCGGCTTCGGCTCGCGCATTCGTGCCCTCGAGAGTCGGCCGCCCGGCCGGCTGCATGTCCGGCGTTCGTCGCGGCCCCGTTAGAGCTGGGCCCTCCGCCGGGATCGCTCAATGCCGGTATCGACCGCACGTGCCCCCGGGACCGCGCCATCAGCCGGCGCGTCCGCTTCCCGAGAGGTTCTCCAGCGCGATCCGCGCGTTGCGGCGCAGCATTTCCGGCGTGGCCCGCCTCATGGCCGTGCCCTGCACGCGGCGACGGCAGGTTTCGTCGTCGCAGGCCAGGACTTCCGCCAGCGGGGCCGCCGGCGACCACGAACGGCCCGAACCCGGCGCGTAGGCCGGATCCACGGTCCGCATCGGCCGGCGGTTGTACGGACAGACCTCCTGGCACACGTCGCAGCCAAAAAGCCAGTTCCCCATCCCGGCAGCCAGCTCCGGCGGAATGGACGAGCGATGCTCGATGGTCAGATAGGCGATGCAGCGGCGGGCATCCATGCGGTAGGGTTCGACGAGCGCGCCGGTGGGACAGGCCTGAAGACAGCGGGTGCAGGTTCCGCAGCGATCCGCCACCGGGGCGTCGGGCTGCAGCGGCAGGGTGGTGAGGATCTCGCCGAGGAAGAAATAAGACCCCGCCCGCTCGTCGATGACCATGGTGTTCTTCCCGATCCACCCCAGCCCCGCGGCCGCCGCCAGCTCGCGCTCCACGACCGGAGCCGTGTCCACGCAGACGCGGGTCTGAAAAGGGCCGGGCAGCTCCCGCCGCATCGCGTCGGCCAGCCGCTGCAGCTTGCGCCGCAACACCCGGTGATAATCGCGGCCCCAGGCGTAGCGGGCGATCCGGCCGCGGGGGCCGGAGTTGTCAGCCGCCGGCGACCCGTCGGGCGGCACGGCCCCGCCGGGCCCCGGGCGATGATCCGTCCCAGCGGTTGCAGGGTGCTTACCGCCCGGCATATCGACGCCCGCAGGATAGGGATCGGCAACCACCACGACGGCCGCCGCCCCAGACAGCAGGGCGGCCGGATCGTCTCTAATATCCTGGTATTTATAAAGATATGCCATCTCTCCGGCCTTGCCGTCTTTGACCCACTGGCGGATATAGTCCGCCCGGGGCACGGGGGCTGCCCGGGCGATTCGGACATGCTCGAGCCCCAGCTCGGCGGCCAAGTCGCGGGTTCGACGGGTCATCTCGGCCGGAGACATCGCCCGCCATCGTAGCCCCGGGCCTTCGCGGTTGCCAGCGGAAGTTGACATTCGCAGACCGGCGTTCTAGCGTGGCAGATCTTGGCCTCCTCGGAGATATCGGGCGGCGAGACGAGAGACGGCCGTCGGCCGCACGTTGGGCGGCAGACGGAGCCGATCACGGCGGCGCGCCACCCAACGCCCGGCCGCAGAGATCGGGCTGGCGGCGCGCCGGAAAAACCCTCTGACCGCCCTTGGGGTGATGTATCGAATGTTCGATTACGACTGGTTCACCGGGCCGGCGTTCGAGCGGCAGAAGCAGGAAGCCCGCGACCGCTGCGCCCGCAAGCGATTCCCCGACGTGCCGTCCGACCAGTTCGATACCCACGCCGAGCTGCAGGCCTTCCGCAGCGAACTGGAGGTCCGGACGCTGCTGTACCTCCGGGACGGGTTCAGCTACGAAATGAAGGGCCTGGTGGACATCGGCCTGCGCGGCGTGCTGACCTTCGAGTGCGAACCGCTGGACGAGCAATACAAGGTCGGGGCGTTCGTGGTCTCGCTGCCCTTCGACGAGATCGTGCGGGTGGAGGTCTTCGCCGTGCACCCGTCGGAGAAGCCCGAGGACATGCCGGTGATCACTGGTTTCCGGGTCTCGCCGCACGATGTGAATCCCTCGCGCGACGAGGGCCGGGACGCCGAGGGGGGGCGACGGTCGATGGCCGATTGAGCAGGGCCGGCCGGCTCATCGCCCGCTGCGATCGGAAGCCTTGCCGGCCAGATGCTCCCGGATCCAGGTCAGCACTTCGGCTGCGTGACCCTGCGGTCTGACCTTCTCGAACACGTGGGCCACCTTGCCCTCCCCGTCGATCACGAACGTCGTGCGGACCACGCCCCAGTACTTGCGGCCGTAGTTGCTCTTCTCCTGCCAGACGCCGTAACGCTCGCAGATCTCATGCTTTTCATCTGCCAGCAGGGCGAACGGCAGCCGGTGTTTCTCGGCGAAGCGGCGGTGGCTGTCGACGTCGTCGGGCGACACGCCTAGAACCGTGATTCCCGCCTCGACCAGCGCGGCATGGTCGTCGCGGAACGCGCAGGCCTCGGTGGTGCAGCCGGGAGTGTCGTCCTTCGGATAGAAGTACAGCACCACGATCCGGCCCTTGAAATCCGCTAGGCGGACGGTGCGACCTTCGGCGTCCCGGGCGGTGAACGCCGGGGCCTTGCGGCCGACGGCGGGAAACGCGGCGGCATCTGTTCGATTCGCGGGCATCATGACTCCTTCCGTGATCTTCCGGAGACCCATCATCCAAGCATAGGCCGGCAGGTCCGCCTCGACCCGCCCGCCAATATGCGCGACAGCCCGGGCCCGGTCGTCTGCGGCCCCGGAGGGACGCGCTCCGTCGCGTCCGATTCGTGCCCCTTGGAGGGACGCGCTCCGTCGCGTCCGATTCGTGCCCTCTGGAGGGACGCGCTCCGTCGCGTCCTCAATCCCTCGCCCTGCCGCGCGGCCCCGACGGAGCGGGGCCCTCCCAGGCGAATCTTGACCGGGGAGCCTTCGGAAGGCTACCCTGAAATACCCCCGCAACCCGCCAGGCCCCGGGGCCTGTGGGAGAGTCTGTCGTCCGACCCGCCGCCGGGGTTCCACCGTCCGGACGAGCGAGGCCCGCGCGAGTCTTTGCCGGACTGTCCGATCGCCGCCGCGGCCGATGGCCGGGCGGTCACGCGCATGGAGTGTACGTCATGATGGCTGCTTTTCGATCGCAGGCTCTCGTGCCGTTGCTGCTGCTGACCGCCGTGTCCGCCGCCGGGGCCAAGGAGCGTCACACCGTCACCGTGTCCTACATGCTCGCTCCGCAGCAGGCCCTGCCCGAGGGCCTGCGCGCGGTGGCGGTGATCGACGCGGGCGTCGAGGCCCAGGGCACAGGCCGCGACGAGCGGGAGCGGAAATGGTCCACCATCGCCGCCGACATGCTCCAGGCCATGCTTCACGGCGGCGGCCAGGTGATGGATCCGCCGCTGCAGGTCGCCGACCGCCGCTACACCCGGCAGGTGCTCCAGGAGCAGGATCTCAGGCTGGCCGGAATGGTCGCCGGCGACGCGGCCGCCCGGGCCGCCAGGCTCCTGGACGTGCAGGCCCTGGCGGTCAGC
The DNA here is from genome assembly GCA_938005315.1 of uncultured Phycisphaerae bacterium. Lineage (GTDB taxonomy): Bacteria > Planctomycetota > Phycisphaerae > UBA1845 > PWPN01 > CALLOB01. Next base: position 1,878 of record CALLOB010000072.1, on the reverse strand, counting down.
CGCATCGTGGTCCAGATCGACGAGCAGCGCGGCACGAAGTCCACCATCGACTGGGTCAGCCTGATGGGCGGCGTGACCCGCCAGCTCATGGAGCGGCCCTCCAGGCACGAACCTTCCGGTCCGCCGGCCTGCCCCCCGCCGCCCGGTCCGCCGGCCTACGAGCTTCGCCGCACGCCCGACGGCCGGGTCTACCGCGTGCTTCGCAACCCGCCACAGCCGGGCCCGGACCCGCGGATGCGCCGCGACCCGCGCACGATGTACGACCCGCGATGGCCCGGGCCGGTGTATCAGGACACCCGCAGCGCCGGCGGAGGCCTGCAGATCCAGACCCGCGAGGTCGAGGAGATCAGCCGGCATCTGACCGTGCAGTGCTCCTTCAGCCTGATCGACGCGGCCACCGGCCAGGCTTTCGTCCAGTATGCTCCGCCGCCGTACCGCAAGACCGACCGCAAGTCGCCGAACTTCTTCTTCGGCGGCGCGGTGGACGCCGCGGATCTCGACCCGGTGGACCACTTCATCGGAGAGCTGGTCGAGCGGGCGACGCGCGAGTTCGCGGCCATGATCGTGCCCACGCGGATGAGCTTCGAATACCAGCTGGTGGGCCGGAGCAAGGCCGCCCAGGCCGGTATCCGCGCCCTGCGGGCCGACGACTACGAGACCGCCCTTCGACAGTTCGAGGCCGGCATCGCCCGCAAGCCCGACGAACACGAATCGCTTTTCGCCCTGGGGGTGATCTGCGAGCTGACCAACCGCCACGACCGGGCCCTGGAGTTCTACCGCCGGGCGGCGGCCGCCGACGCCGACAAGGAGGAACTGGCCGTCTATACCGAGGCCAAGAACCGCCTGACCGCCCACCTGCCGCGCATCCTGCTGCCGCAGACATCCGCGCCGGCCGCGACCGCGGATTCCCGACCCTCGGAGGCTTCACCCGGCGGAATCACCGCTCCCGGGCCATCGGGCTCCCCATAAGCGGTCGCCGTCGCCGGCCCGAACGGACACGACGCCAGCCCTTCGCGTCTGCTTTCGCCTCAGCCGGTGGCCGGGCGCGAAGGAAAGCACGCCTGCGGGCAGGAAGCCCGTCGGCGTGCTTTCGATGGGTGTGGGCCGGATGAATTCCTGCGCCCGACCGGATCATGCCCCCCGCAGTCGCGGCGGCGGGGTCCTGAACCCTCCTCTGGCTCCTTGATTCGGCCGGCGGGGGCGCCGGCCGCCACATGGCTTCACGTTGCCGGACGCCGCCGGGAACCGGCGTTCCGCGATTTCGCGGCATGGCATCCGGGGATCAGAACTCCTTCAGATCGTCGTTGTCCAGCGGCAGGAAGTCCTCTCCGGCTCGCGCGGCGCGAGGTGAACCGCCGCCGGGCTTGGCGGCCGGCTTGCGAGCCGGGGCCTTGGATGACTCCGCATGGGCCGACACCGCCGCATGCGCGGCGTGCGCCGCATGCGCGAGCATCGGCTTCCTGCCGGCCTTTTTCGCGGCCGATGCCGCTGTGTTGCCTGCGGTGCGTGCCGCCGCCGCGCCGCCGACCATGGCCACGAGCTCCCCGACCATGCCCTTGACCGCCTGGGCCTGGGCGGCCAGCTCCTCGGCCGAGGCGGCCGACTCCTCGGCCGAGGCGGCGTTGGCCTGCGTGACCTTGTCCATCTGGGCCATCGCGGTGTTGATCTGATCGACGCCCTGGGCCTGCTCGGCCGAGGCCCGGGCGATGTCGTTGATCAGCTCCGAGACCCGCTTCACGTCGCCCACGATCGCCGTCAGGGCCTTGCCGACCTCGCCGGCCACCTGCGTGCCCTGCTGCGAACGGTGCACCGCGTCCTCGATCAGCCCGGTGGTCTCCTTGGCCGCCTGGGCACAACGCTGGGCGAGGTTGCGGACCT
>CALLOB010000071.1 GCA_938005315.1 uncultured Phycisphaerae bacterium | reverse complement strand
AGCGGCGACCTGTTCTGCGCCGAGGACTGCCTGCGGATGATGGAGCGGACGGGCGTGGACGGCGTGACCGTCGCTCGCGGCTGCATCGGCAATCCCTGGATCTTCCGGGAGTGCCGCGAGCTGCTGGCCGGCCGGCCGTTGCCGCCCGCGCCGACGGTGGTCGAGCAGGGCCAGGTCATCGCCCGGCATTTTCAGTGGGCGGCGGAGGTCTACGGGGCCCGCAAGGCGGCGGCGGTGATGCGCAAGTTCGGCATCAAGTACAGCGAGCTTCATCCCGCCGGCCGGCAGGTGCGCGACGCGTTCATCGCCGCCCGATCGGCCGACGACTGGCAGGCGGTGCTGGCCGAGTGGTACGATCCGGCCCGTGACTGGCCGCCGGGCGTGCGCCGCACCGGGCCGGGGGATCTGGTGGCCGCCGGAGCGAGGATGGACGACTGCCGGTGATTCCCTTCGCGGGCTACGTATTGTTCGAGAGCCTGCCGCTGCTGCTGCTGGCGGAGGCCGCCGGGCTCGCGGCGGCGCTGGCGGTGCATCGGCGGCGGCGCTCGGCCGGCACGCGGATCGGCCTGGCGGCGGTGCTGGTGCTGTGCATCCTGCTGCCTGTGCTCCAGCACCTGGTGGAGACCGACGCCGAGCAGATCCGGCGGCTGATCTCGACCGCGGCCGCGGCGGTGGACGCCGGCGACACGGCCGCGCTGGCCGATGCCCTGCACGAGCGATTCACCGACGGGGTCCGGGACAAGGCGGCCTTCGTGCAGAGCGCGGACCTGTACCTTCAGCGCGTCCGGATCGACGAACTGCGGGTCGGCGGGTTCGACGTGCGTGTGAACGGCGATGCGGCCACGGTGGCCTTCATCGCGGTCTGCGACTGGCACGGCGGCTCGCGGTCCGAGCACGGCGTCCGGAGCCGCTGGACGGTGGTCTGCGAGCGGACGCCGGCGGGCTGGAAGATGCGGAGGATCGAGTCCGGCCGGGTCGGCCCGGCCGGGATGCTGGACTGGCGGCAGGCGGGGGAGTTCTGAACCGCGGTCAGTCCAGCCACTGCGAGCGGTCGCGGAGCTTCATCGGCACGTACTCCTCGGTGAGGTAGGTCAGGCGCTTGTTGATCATGGCCTCGACCTCCATCTTGAAGCCGTTCTGCATCATCTTGCGGATCTCGCGCTCCCAGTGCTTCTTGCCCTTGAACCAGGGGTAGTTGAGGATCTGCTTGGCCCGGCGGACGTCGGCGTCCTCCATGCCGATCTTGACGTCGTCGCTCAGCCCGCAGCGCTCGTAGTCGAAGCTGGACACGCCGATGAACCGCGCCGCCGGCACGGCCATGCGCTGCGACTCGTAGGCCAGATTGATCGAGCCCTGCTTGATGACCGAGTAGATGTAGTACCCCCAGGGGTCGTTGTCGAGCAGGCAGTAGACCGGCAGTTTCAGCTCGTCGTGCAGCCGCCGCAGGAGCCGGCGCATCCCGCGGGCGGGCTGGCCGCCGCCGTGGGAAACGATGCATTCGTGCTTCTCATGGAAGCGGTCCTCGTAGAATCGGCGCCAGACGGTGTCCTTTTCGACGTGGAGCACGAACTTCGCGGAGCACTTGCGGAACTGGACGACGTCCGGCTCGACGATGCTGGGCACGGGGTACCCGGCCGAGCCCATCCGCATGCAGTCCAGCGTGTTGCCGTCATCCACGATGGTGATCGGGCCGACGAGATTGCCGCGGTTGCTGGCGTAGACGTGGAGCTCCTCGCGCAGGGCCTCGATGGCGACCTCGATGTCCTCGATGATCGGGTCGGACTCGGCCTGGTCGGTGAAGGTCTTCTCGCGGGTGCCGGCCACGTCGTGCTTGGCCAGATAGTAGATCTGGCGGATCGACGCGGTCTTGCCGGCCTCGATGAGCTGCTTGCACTGGGCGGCGATGAGCACGGTCTGCATGAACTTGCGGGCCATGCTCATGTCGAAGAACTCGCGCGTCTGGCGGGCGTCGCCCATCTCGATGATCGCCTTGCGCGGGTTGAAGTTGACGTTGGACAGTGCCCGGATGGGGATTTCCAGTTTCGGGCTCTTGCGAGCCCGCGCGGCGCGAACGATCGCGTCCGCCAGCGATTCCAGCTTGGCGGCGGTCCTGCGGGCGCCGGCGGGCGCGGATCCGCGGGTCGCGGTGCCGGCGGCGCCGGACGACTTGTCTGCTTTCCTGGCCAATCGCATGCCTCCCTGCCTGCCGGGGGCGCCGACGTCCGCCCGGCGTCGCCGGACGCTCCTCTTCGAGCCCGTGGCCGGGGCCCCACGGGCCCCGCCGACGGCCCCCGGATGCTTCCCTTTTCGCCGCACACCACGCGACGACACCGGCATTGTACCGGACCGAGGCGGCGGCAGCGATGCCTCGCCGCCGGTGGAGCCGCCCGGCCGGCCTTCCGCGGCTTCACGGCATCGAGGAAGGGGAGGAGGCCGCCGCCACATCGTCCAGCGCGATCGGCTCGCTGGTCACCGTGCCCGAGAACAGGTGGCGGGGCACGGCGACGCGCCGTCCGGCGAGCCTGAGCTGCAGGCTGAGCGCCTCGGCCGACGGCAGATGCCGGTAACTGAACGCGACCGCGTGAGCCTGGGCGGGAGAGATCTCCAGGTCGCGCAGTCGGGCCCTCAGCGCCGCGACCGCAACCCGGACCACCTCCACCGCCTGACCGGGCTCCAGCGGCCGGAATCGGTCCTCGCGCACATCCGACCCGGCGGTGTCGGTTTCGAGGTCCACGGCGTCCAGGCGGTCGTGATCGACCGAAGGCAGCCGCCACTCGACGGCCGCGTGGGTCTCGAACGGGCCGCCGAGGTTGAGGCTGACCCACTGTTGCCGGTCCCAGGTGTTGACCAGCTCGGCCACGAGGCTGTCCCCTTGCCTCCGCAGCACCGCAGCCATGGGCCGATCGGAGACCCGCACCGCCTCGGGTGCGTCGGACCGCACGCGGACCTGCACCGGCGGGCTTTCGATGCGTCCGAGTCCCAGTGCCGTCCAGCGGGCGTCGTTCCATTCGGGCTGATAGGCGAACCTGATGGAATATACGCCGGCGGAAAGCATCGGATAGCGTGCCCAGCCGCGGTTGAAAGCCCGAAGCACCAGCCTGTCGCCCCCGCCGGGCGGAATGATGCCCGTCGGCGGGCTTTCGCTGGCCAGTACATTGACCGTCTCCCGAACCTGTGCGTCGCGGTCGAGGGGATCGACGCGGACGGCGACCGGCTGCCCGTCCGGCCCGGTGACGGCGAGGAAGTCGGCCACGCTGAGGACCGCGGCGACCTGGGCGGCGTCGGATTCGGACTGGCCGCCCGGCGGAACCGGCTCGACGGACCACGGCAGCCGCAGCGGCGCTTCGCCGGGGTTGGTGACGTGCAAGATGAGGTCGAACGGCTCGTCCCAGGCGACTTCGTCGCGGTCGGTCTCCAGTCGAACGTCACCGCCGAAGAGGTAGACCTCGCCCAGCTGGGCCAGCAGGTCGCGGGCGGCCAGGGCCCTTTCCAGGCGCGGTCCGGCGGCGGCCTCCTGGAGCTCGGGCAGGGCCAGCGGGCCCCAGCCGGCCAGTCGTCGGGCGGCGTCACGGCGGCGATCGGGACGGGGGTGGTCCAGTTCGCCGATGGCGGCCCGGACCGCGGCGCGGGTTTCCGGGTTCCCGGCCGGCGACGTGGCCGGGCGGGTCTGGCCGGCGGCGGACCAGATCAACACGGCGGAAGCCAGCCAGGCCAGGGCCTTCAAGGGCATGGGTGAGCCTCGTCGAATGCCGAAAACCGGGTTAAGATTACCTTCCGCCCGGCACACGGACCAGCCCGGCGTTCCGGCAACGGCCGGTCGGGCAGCGGCGTCGGAGCCGGTGGACCGCATGGCATCGCTTTATCCCATCGAGCTGAACCTGGCCGGCCGCGAAGCGGTCGTCGTGGGCGGCGGCATGGTATCCGCACGCAAGGTGGCAGGGCTGATCGAGGCGGGAGCCCGCGTCCGGGCGGTCAGTCCGTCGTTCATCGGGGAGTTGACCGACCGGAAAGACGTGATCCTGCAGGTCCAGGCCTACGACCCGTCGGTTCTGGGCGGGGCTTTTCTGGTGTTCGCCTGCACCGACGACCCCGCGCTGAACCGCCGGGTAGCCGAGGATGCCCGGGCGGCCGGGGCGCTGTGCAACGTGGCGGATGATCCGGGGAACTGCGATTTCATGGTGCCGGCGGTTTTGCGGCGCGGCCGGATGACCGTCGCGGTAGGCACTGCCGGAGCCAGCCCGGCGCTGGCCGCGGCGGTGCGCGACCGGCTGGATGAGATTCTGGAAAGCGAGCACGCCCTGCTGGTCGAGGAGCTCGCGCGGGCCCGCGCGGCAATCCGGCAGGAGGTGGAAGCCGAGGATCTCAGGCAGCGGATCCTCCGGTCGCTGTGCCGGGAGTGCTCGTTGAAGCTGCTTGCGGCCCGGGGGGTGGAGGCCTGGCGGGCGTGGATGCAGCGCGTGGTCCGGCACCACCTCGAGGGACGCCGGGGTCTGCCGCCGGTCGAGGGATATGGGGGCGGGAGCGGCGACGATGATGACCGGCACTGAAATCGCGACCGGGCTGGTGAGCGCCGCAGCTTTCGCGGCAGCGGCGGTCGGCGCGCGGCGGCTGCTGCACGGGCCCGACGTCCGGGCGACGGCTGCGGTGCGGATCGGCGCGGCGGTGGCGATCCTCTCCAGCAGTGCACTTCTGATCCGCGCGGTGGTGGCCGAGGGCCCGGCCGCCGCGCTGCAGCAGGGTTATGAGTCGATGTCGCTGCTGGCGGTGCTGACCGGCCTTTTGGCGGCCGGGCTTCACCTGGCGCGGACGCTGCGAGGACTGGACGCCTTTCTCTTCGCCTTTGCGGCCCTGATGGAAGCCGCCGCCCTGGTCTTCGGCGGGGAGGCGTCGATGCCGTCCACCCAGCGGCCCTGGTTCATCAGCCATGCCCTGGCCATCACCCTCAGCGGGGTCTTTTTCACGGCCGCCGGGCTGGCGGGAGTGGCCTACCTGGCGGCGTACCGGGGCCTGCGGCGCCGCCCCGTGCGGGAGCCGTCGGCGGTCGGGGCGTCGCTGGAGTCTCTAGACCGCTTCGGCCGGACGGCGCTGATCCTGGGCTTCCCGCTGTTCACTTACGGCATCCTCACGGGCATGTGCGGCATCGCCCACCGTCGGGACCTGAGTTTCGCCGGGATGCTGACGGATGTCACCGCCCTGCTGTCGCTGGCGGCCTGGGGCGTGTACGCGTACATGCTGATCTGTTCCCTGTGGCGTCCGAACGTCCGCGGGCCGACGGCGGCCGCCTTGGCGACCGTCGGGTGGGTGGTGGTGACGACGGCTTTTCTGGCGCGCGAGTTGATGTCGCCCCTGCACCAATGAGAACGCTGGTCATCGGCTGCAACCATCGTACGGCGCCCGTCCGGACGCGCGAGCGCATCGCGCTGTCCGCCGAGGCCCTGCCCCGCGCCGCCCGGGAGTTCCGGGCCCGGTTCCCAGGAGTGCAGTTCGCGTTCCTGTCGACCTGTAACCGGATGGAGGTCTATCTGGCGGCCCCGTCGGGGGCGACGCCGCGGATCGCGGAGGTCATTGCGTTCCTCGGGGAGTTTCACGGCGTCGAGCCCGAGGCGTTCGCCGCCGGCCTGTACACCCACGAGGATGTCGCGGCGGCGCGGCACCTGTTCCGCGTGGCCAGCTCGCTGGACTCGATGGTCGTCGGCGAGTCTCAGATCCTCGCCCAGGTGAAATCGGCCCTGGAACAGGCCCGGGCCACAGGCAGCGCCGGACCGGAGCTGGAAGGGCTGTTCGAACACGCGCTGGCCGTGGCCCGCGACATCCACGCCCGCACAGGGCTGTCGGCCGGCAAGGTCAGCGTCGGCAGCGTGGCCGCGGACCTGGCCGGACGGATCTTCTCGCGTCTGGACGACAAGCGGGTGCTGATGGTCGGCGCCGGGGAGATGGCCGAAACCACCCTCTCGCACCTGCTGGCCGGCCGGCCGAAGCATCTGTGGGTCACCAACCGCACGCCCGCAACCGCCGAGGAACTGGCGGAGCGGCTGGCGCGGACCCACGGCGTGGCCGCCTCCACGGTGCCCTTCGACGAATGGGTGACCCGGCTCGCCGAGGCGGACATCGCCGTGACCTCCACGGCCTCGCGGGAACCGCTGCTGACCCCGGCAGGCTTCGCCGCCATCCCCCGCCGCCGCGGCTACCGCTCTCTGCTGATCATCGACATCGCCGTGCCGCGCAACGTCGACCCGGCGGTCGGCGCGCAGGCGGGCGTGTTTCTGTACAACATCGACGACCTCCAGGAGGTCACCGAGCGCAACCTCGCCCAGCGCCGCGAGGCGGTCGCCGCCGGCGAAGCGATCGTCGAGACGGCGGTGATCGAGTACGCCGGGCGATGTCTGCGCCGCGACCTCTCGCCGATGATCATCGCCTTGCGGCGGCGGTTCCAGGTGGTGGCCGACGAGGAGCTCGCCCGGCTCATCCCCAAGCTCAAGGAGGCATCCGGGCACGATCGTCGGCTGATCGAGCAGATGCTGCACCGGGTGCTGGCCAAGCTGCTGCACGGTCCCATGAGCCTGCTGGGTGAGCAGGCCGACCCCGGCACGGCCACGGTCTACGCCGACGCCCTCCGCCGGCTGTTCGGCCTGCAGGACGACGAACTCGAGGAGGAAGACCACGATACCGCGAACTCGCCGGTTCACGGTGGCCTCGACGGCCGCGCGTAACCGCGGCAAGGGCGTCCCGTCCGGCCGTGAACCCGCCATCCCGTGAACCCGTCATCCACGGCCGGAAGGGTGATGGTGCGGGTCGGGTCATGGCGTTGGCGCCGGGAACGCCCTGACCGCCGAGGTCGGTCTGCGCCGTCGCGGATAACGCGCCGCCCCGGCGACCGGAAGGAATGCCGAACTCCACGGCCGGGCCGCCTCGCCGGCGTCCCGGCGTCTCCGAACCCGTTGACCGGTCCGCGGCACAATGTTATTCTCCCGGCCCGGCGGCGGTTTTTTCCGGTTCTCGACGCGGCCGTTTCGCTTTCGCCCGCCCTCGCGGGCCCGAGCCGCCCGGACCGGTCCCGACGGGAAGCACCCGGCCGGCGGCCCGCAGGCGGCAGGCCCGGCGGATCCCGCGACCCCTCTCCGATCCGCCGGGAGGATCCGTGCGATGAGCAAGCCCGCATCCGTGGAAAAGGCCTACGAACTGGCCCGAGAGCGTTACGCCGAGATCGGCGTGAACACCGATCAGGCCATGGCCGCCCTGAAAAAGATCCCGATCTCGCTGCACTGCTGGCAGGGCGACGACGTCGGGGGGTTCGAGTCCTCCTCGGGCCTGACCGACGGTGGCATCCAGGCCACCGGCCACTATCCGGGCAAGGCCCGCACGGCCGATGAACTGCGGGCCGACCTGGACGTCGCCTACGCCATGATCCCCGGACGGCACCGCCTAAACCTGCACTCGATCTACCTCGAATCCGGCGGCCGGCCGGTGCCGCGCAACGAGATCCGTCCGGAGCACTACGCCCGATGGCTCGACTGGGCCAAGAGCAAGGGTCTGGGGATGGACTTCAACCCTTCGTGCTTCTCGCATCCCAAGGCCGCCGGCGGATTCACGCTGTCCAGCGCCGACGAGGGCGTCCGCCGCTTCTGGATCGAGCACTGCATCGCCTGCCGCAAGGTCGGCGAGTCGTTCGGCAGAGCCCTGGGCACGCCCTGCGTGACCAATGTCTGGATTCCCGACGGCTACAAGGACATTCCCGTCGACCGCCTCGCCCCGCGCGAGCGGCTGTGCCGGTCCCTGGACGAGGTCTTCGCCGAGAAGATCGACCCCCGCTACCACCTGGACGCGGTCGAGGGCAAGCTGTTCGGCATCGGCTCGGAGAGCTACGTCGTCGGCTCGCATGAGTTCTACCTCGGCTACGCGGTCTCCCGGGGCGTGCTGCTGACGCTGGACGCCGGGCACTTCCACCCCACGGAGGTGATTTCGGCCAAAATCTCGGCGGTGCTATGCTTCGCCCGGGAGATGCTGCTGCACGTCAGCCGGCCGGTGCGGTGGGACAGCGACCACGTGGTCACGCTGGACGACGAGCTCTACGCCATCGCCCAGGAGATCGTGCGCCACGGCTGGGCCGACCGGATCCACATCGGGCTGGACTACTTCGATGCGAGCATCAACCGCGTGGCCGCCTGGGTGATCGGCACGCGGAACATGCTCAAGGCCCTGCTGGCGGCCCTGCTGGAGCCGACCGAACGGTTGAAGGCGGCCGAGAACGCCGGCGACTTCACCGCCCGCCTGGCGATGCTCGAGGAGCTCAAGACCATGCCGCTGGGGGCGGTCTGGGATCAGTACTGCCTCCAGGCCGGCGTGCCGGTGGGCGCCGCCTGGCTGGAACAGGTCAGGGACTACGAGGCCCGGGTGCTCAGCAAGCGGTAGACGCGGCCCGCGATGCCGCCCGCTGACGGGCCGCTGACGGACCGCGGAGGGGCCCGCCCGGTACCGGCGGCGGCGTTGCGTTTCATCGTTCGGATTCCGCTTCCGCGGCCTGCTCAAGGAGCGATGCATGGAACCCAATCCGGCTCTGGGCGTGGCGATCTTCGCGCTGGGCGGTCTGGCCGGCGCGGTCTTCTACCTGCCGTTCAAGAAGGTCAGGAACTGGGCCTGGGAAAGCTACTGGATGATCTATGCGGTCGTGGGGCTGATCGTGGTCCCCTGGCTGCTGGCCTTCGTCACTTCGCCCAATGTGCTGGCCGTCCTGGGGCAGTCGCCGCCGGATACGCTGGCCTACTGCTTCGCCTGCGGGGCGATGTGGGGCGTGGGCGGCTTCACCTGGGGGCTGATGATCCGCTACCTGGGCGTCGGGCTGGGGCTGGCCATCGGCTGCGGGCTGTGCTCGGCCTCCGGCACGCTGGTCCCTCCGGTCATCAGCGGGAACCTGCAGGCCCTGTATGAGACCCACTCGGCGAAGGCGGCCCTGGTCGGCGTGGCGGTCTCGCTGGCCGGGATCGTGCTGGTCGGGCTGGCGGGGATGTCCAAGGAGAACGAGCTCCCCGAAGAGCAGAAGAAGAAGGCCGTGGCCGAGTACAACTTCCGCAAGGGGCTGATCATCGCCATCTTCTCCGGCCTGATGAGCTCGGCGATGAACTTCGGGCTGCAGGGCGGCCAGGTCGTCCAGGAACTGGCCGGGACCGTTGAGCCCACGACCGCCACGACCTGGCAGGGGATGCCGGTACTGGTGGTGGTGCTGATGGGCGGCTTCGCGGTCAACTTCCTGTACTGCCTGTTCCTGAACCTCAGGAACAAAACGCTGGGCGACTACGCGAAGAAGGACGCGCCGCTGGCGGGCAACTTCGTGTTCGCCGGCCTGGCCGGGGCGATCTGGTGCTCGCAGTTCATCTGCCTCAAGACGGCCGAGCCGGCCATGGGGCAGACGGCCTATGTCGGCTGGGCGGTGCTGATGGCCAGCGCCATCCTCTTCAGCACGCTGCTGGGCATCCTGCTGGGCGAGTGGAAGGGCACCAGTGCCCGCACGCGGGCCTTCCTGGCCGCCGGACTGGCGTTCCTGGTGTTCTCGTCGGTCCTCGCCGGCTACAGCGGCTACCTCAAGGCCGCCTGACCGCATACCCCGCCGGGCGGCGGCGAGGCGCCGCTTGCCGTCCCCCGTCCGGAGGGCTACGCTTGCCCCATGAGCCGTGAACGCACCATGAAGGCCCTGGCCAAGGAGGAGTTCGAGGCCTGGGCGGGCACGTACGACCGCTCGCTGCTCAACCGCTTCCTGTTCCAGCCGTCCTACCGCATGTTCCTCGAGGAGCTGTACGCCTGGCGGGGCGGAAACCCCGAGCCGTTCGACCTGCTGGACGTCGGCTGCGGCACGGGCACTTTCGACGCCATGCTGGCCGGCTCGCCCCTGCCGGCGAGGGTGGTGGGACTGGACTACGCCGAGGCCATGTGCCGGGTGGCCGCGGAAAAGGCCCGGCATGCCGGCGTGGCCGACCGTCTGCGCTACGTCAACGCCGACTCGCAGCACCTGCCCTTCGCCGACGCGTCCTTCGACGCGATCACCTGCAGCAACTCCTTCCACCACTACCCCGACCAGCCGGCGGTGGTGCGGGACATGAAGCGCGTCCTGCGACCCGGCGGGCGGCTGATGATCATCGACGGCTTCCGCGACAACATCATCGGCCACGTCTGCTTCGACATGATCATCGGACGGGTCGAGAAACAGGTCCACCACGCCACCTGGAAACAGATGGACGCCCATTTCCGCGCCGCGGGATTCCGGGACATCCGCCGACGCAAGTTCAGCTTCTGGATGCCCGGGCTGCTGACCGTCGGAACGGCCTGATGTCCGCCGCGGTCAGCTTTTCCGCCCGTCCCGCTCCTCGTGGTATTCCTGCTCGACGTTGACGTCCCAGATGTTGTCCTTGCGGCCGCGGCCGTCGCGGATGTTCTCCACCGCAGCCATGGCGGTAAGGATGGAGTGGTCCTGGTTGTTGTAGCGGTGCATGCCGTTGCGGCCGATCAGAAACAGGTTCTCGAAGCCGTCCAGGAAGCGCCGGACGACGTCGAAGCGGTCGTAGCTTCCGAAGTAGGCAGGATAGGTCTTGGGTTGCCGGATCACCACCGCGTCCAGGACGTCGCGGCGGTCGATGATGCCGATTTTCGCCAGCTCATCGGCCGCGAAGTCGGCGAACGGCCCGTCCGACAGGCTCCACAGGTCGTCGCCGATCTGGCAGAAGTACTCCAGCCCCAGCCAGCAGGTCCGCGGATCGGCGACCATGTAGGGGCTCCAGTTGTTGAAGACCTGCAGCCGGCCGACCCGGACGTCCCGCTCCTGGATGTAGATCCAGTTGTCCGGGATCAGACCGGGAGGCCCGGACGGGCCGGACCGGCCGCCGGCGACGACCCTCAGCCCGCGCAGCAGCAGCCCGACGGTGATGAAATCGCGGTACATCAGCCCCTCGGCCACCTCGCGGACCTCCGCGGGGACCCCGGCATCCAGCCCGCGCACCAGATCCTGTACCGGCATGGACGAGAGGAACCAGTCGGCCGTCACCCGCCCTTCCTGCCCAGCCGCGTCCCGGACCCCCACGGCCGTGATCCGCCGGCCGTCGGTGAACAGACGCTCCACGGTCTGCCCCATGCGGATCTCGCCGCCGCGCTGCCGGATCTGCCCGGCCACGTGCTCCCAGAGCTGCCCGGGGCCGAACTTGGGGTAGAGAAACCGGTCGATGAGACTGGTTTCCACGGATTTCTGGGCGATGGAGCCGTCGCGGCGGACCAGCCGGCGGGCCGCGTGCCAGACCGCCCTGGTCAGCGAGAGCCCCTTGATCCGCTGCGCGCCCCACTCGGGACTGATGCGGTCGCAGGGCACGCCCCAGACCTTCTCGGTGTAGTCCTTGAAGAAGGTCAGATAGAGCTCGCGCCCGAAACGGTTGATCAGGAAGTCCTCCAGCGACCGCTCCGGGCGGATCGGGGCCAGCCGGATGCGGGCCAGGCTGGCGCCGATGCGGGCCAGACGCACCGGCCCGAGATTGGCCATGGTGTTGAGGTTCAGGCTGATCGGATAGTCGAAGAAACGCCTCAGAAAGAAGATTCGCGACAACCGGTTCCGCACCAGCATGACCAGGTCGGTCTCGTCCGGGTCCGGTCCCTCGCCGGGAGCGGCCAGGTCGCGACGCGCGCCGCGGTAGCTCAGGGCCAGGTCCGCCTGCCCGTCTTCCAGCCGCTGCAGCGGCAGGAATCGCAGCCACCAGTCCATCACCCGGTCGCTCTTGGAGAAGAAACGGTGACCGCCGATGTCGATGCGGTTGCCCTTGTAGTCGACGGTCCGGGCGATGCCGCCGATCTCGCTCGTCGCCTCCAGCACGATCGGACGAACCGACGTGTTTTCGAGCAGTTCGTACGCGGCGGTCAGGCCCGCCGGGCCCGCGCCGATGATCAGTGCCGTCTTTTCAGCCATGTCGGCCGCAATCCTCCCGCGCCGCAGACACCCCGCGGCGCCGACGCCGCGAACCGGGTTTCCCGCACGGACGGCGAGGTTAATGACCGCCGGCGGCCGAGGCAAGGCGTCCCTTGCGGCATCGCCACGACAGCATAGAATGCCCGGGCATGTCCGATCTGGATGCGCGCGCCGATCTCGAGAGCCGCCCTGTCGAAAGAACCGTCTCCCGCGAGAAGTCGGCCTCCACCTGGCAGTCGGCAGTCCTGCTGCCGGTCTCGGCAGGCATTCTCGCCCTGGCAGCCTGGCCGCTGCCGTCGCTGCCGGCCCTGGCCCCGGCCGAGACGTGGGAGAACTGGTCCAACTTCGCCTTGCGCATCCTGCGTGGCACGCTGCTGGGTGCCGTGGTGCTGATGCTGGCCCTGTTCGTGGCCGCACTGTCTCCCCGACTGTCTTTCCGCCCGGCACTGCTGCTGGAACGCCTGGTGTTCCGCAGTCGTTCATGGGTCTTCCTGGCGGTCGTGACGGGCTCGGCGGCGATCTCCTCGGCGGTCTTCGCCTGCGTGGTCATGGACCGCACCACGCACATCGTGGACGAGACGGCCATGCTGTTCCAGGCCAGGAACCTGGCCGCCGGCCGCCTGTGGGCCCCGGCGCCGCCGATGCCGGAGTTCTTCGACGCCGAGTTCGTGATCGCCCGCCCGCCGAAGTGGTACGGCAAGTACTTCCTCGGCCAGTGCATCGCTCTGGTGCCCGGCGTGTGGATCGGCATGCCCTGGCTGGTGCATCCGGTGCTGATTGGCCTGGCCGTGGGGCTGACCTGGATGCTGGGACGCGAGCTCTTCAACGACAAGGCCGCCCGCCTGGCCGCGTTGCTCATGGTTCTCTCGCCGTGGCGGCTCTACACCGGCGGGGTGATGATGGCTCATGCCAGCTCGCTGGTCATGCTTCTGACGGTCGCCCTGGGACTGGTCAAGGTGGTGCGCGACCCGCGGCGCTGGGGCTGGGCCCTGGTGGCCGGGACCGGCCTGGGGCTGGCCTGCAACGCGCGCCCGCTGACGGTGATCGGCATGGGGCTGCCCATGGCCGCAGCGGCTGCCTGGGCGATGCCCTGGCGCAGGCTCACCGCCCGGACCGTACTGGCCTTCGCAGGCACGCTGGCGGTCTTCGCCGTCGTGTTCTTCGCCTACAACGCGGCCCTGACCGGCAGCCCGCTGAAAACCGCGTTTGGCGAGTGGTCCGCGACCGATCGGCTGGGCTTCGGGCCGGATGTGGGCCTGGAATACTGGCCCGAGGCCGACAAGGGTCACTCGCTGCGCCGCGGCCTGCTGCGCGACATGTACTTCAATCTCGACGCGCTGGGGTCGTCGCTTCTGGGGTGGGGCCAGGTGACGATCGCCTTGCTCGTGGCAGGCACTCTGGCATCGCCCTGGCCGAAGGCGGCGGCGGCGACGGCCGCGGTCGTCGCAGGCCTGATCGCGGCCAACGTCTTCCACGTCTCCAGCGGCCTGCTGATGGGCCAGCCGCGCTACTGGACCGAAGCCCTGCCGATGATGCTGCTGCTGGTCGCGGCGGGGCTGACGGCGGTGCGCGTGATGCTGTCCGGCTGGTGCCGCATGCTCGCTCTGCCGTCGCCGGCCTGCACCGCGCGCAGCGGCCTGTGGCTGGCCGGCCTGGCCGCCGCGGTGGCCGGCTGGTGGATCGGTCATGTCCCGCTGATCGATATCTGCCGCGGCTTCACCTTCGACCGGCCGCAAACGGTCGCACGTCTGGTCGCCGCCGCGGGCCTGGACAAGGCGGTGGTCTTCGTTCGCAGCGGTCACTACCGCACGATGGCCCGGGACCACAAGCCCGACCACTACAACGAAGCGTTCCGACTCATGGACCCGGATCTCCATCGCAACCGGGTCATCTATGCCCGCGACCTGGGGCCGGCGAAGAATGCCGAACTCCTGAAGCATTTTCCCGGCCGCACGGCCTGGTGGGTGGATCCGGCGCGGCAGGAAGACATGGAGCTGATCCCGCTGGAACAGGCTCCACCCCTCCCGGCCGGCTGAGACCGGCGGCGGCCGGCGGGACATGCATCGCCCTCACCCGGCCAGGCGCACACGCCGCCGGCATGCAGGCCTCCCTCGCATGTCCGGATCCCCTGGCCGAGGTGCATGCGGAAGCGGCCGGCGACCCCGCCTCCAGTGGCCGCGTTTTCACCCGTACGCCCGCACCTCGAACAGCCGCGCCGACGGATCGCCGTGCGTCGCGAGCACCTCGATCCGCAGGCCGCGGGCCGTGGAGGGCTCGAAGCTGTGGACCCGCCGCCGCTGATGGTTGCCCCGTACCTCGACCACCGTGCGGACGCTCTGGCCGTCCAGCAGTTTCACGTCGTAGTCGCGCACGCACTCCGGCTGCGGCCCGCGCACCATTTTCGCCGTGTACCACGGGTTGTGGGAAAGGCTCAGGGGACGTGACAGACCCGTGTCGAAAACCAGGTGGACGCGACCGACGCGGCGGGGTTCGGCGAAACGCAGCTCGATCCACTGCGGCAGCGGCCGGGACGGGTCGGAAATCCATCGGTTGGCGGCCGGGCCGACGCCGCGATGCACGCCGTTGATCACGTTCGCGGCCGGGCCGGACGCGGTTTCGCTGGAGGCCCGCACGTCGGCGCCGCGGGCCAGATCGGCCGGGTCGCTGCTGCGGGCCCCGATGATGTAGGCGTCGTCCAGCAGCAGCCGCTGCTGCAGCTCGACG
>CALLOB010000070.1 GCA_938005315.1 uncultured Phycisphaerae bacterium | reverse complement strand
GGAGCGCGTCCCTCCGGGGACCGCGTCTGGAGGGCCCCGCTCCGTCGGGGCCCCAGAAAACGGGCCGGGCGATGGAGGACGCGACGGAGCGGGTTCGTGCGGAGCCTGTCGGGCCGGTCCGAATCCGTCGGACTTGACCTCCCGGGCGGGCGGGTCTAAGGTGTGCGGCTCGATACCCGGTCTGCCGACAAGCGCGGCGGTCCGGGGCGTCTGACGCATACGCTTGGTTCGCATAGCAGGAGCACAGCACAATGGCGATTCGCGTGGGCATCAACGGTTTTGGTCGGATCGGCCGCCTGGTGGTCCGGGCGGCGATGGAGGACAAGGATATCGAGTTCGTGGGCGTCAACGACGTGGTCCCGGCGGAGAACCTGGCGTATCTGCTGAAGTACGACTCGACGCACGGCCGGGCCAAGGCAGACATCCGCGCCGAGGGCGAGAACATCGTGATCAACGGGCGGAAGATCCCCTGCTGTTCGATCCTGGATCCGGCCCAGCTGCCCTGGAAGGACCTCAAGGCCGACTACGTGGTCGAGTCCACCGGCCGGTTCACCGACCGGGCCGGCGCGGGCAAGCATCTGACCGCCGGGGCCAGGCGGGTGGTGATCAGCGCCCCGGCCAAGGACAAGGACATCCCGACGTTCGTCATGGGCGTGAACCATGAGAAGTTCAGCCCCGCCGACACGATCGTTTCGAACGCCAGCTGCACCACCAACTGCCTGGCTCCGATCACCAAGGTGGTGCTGGACAACTTCGGGATCGAGGAAGGTCTGATGACCACGATCCACGCCATGACCGCCACGCAGCCGACGGTCGACGGGCCCAGCAAGAAGGACCTGCGCGGCGGGCGGGGCGCGGCCCAGAACGCCATTCCCGCGTCCACCGGCGCCGCCAAGGCGGTGGCCCTGTGCATTCCCGAGGTCAAGGGCAAGCTGACCGGCATGGCCTTCCGCATTCCGACAGCGGACGTTTCGGCGGTCGACCTGACGGTGCGGACGGTCAAGGAGACCTCGATGGCCGAGATCAACGCGGCCATGAAAAAGGCCTCGGAGGGCCCGATGAAGGGCATCCTGGGCTACACCGAGGAGCCGGTGGTCAGCAGCGACTTCATCGGCTGCCCGCTGTCGAGCATCTACGATGCCACGGCCGGCATCGAGCTGAACAGCCGCTTCTTCAAGCTGATTTCCTGGTACGACAACGAGATGGGCTATTCCTGCCGGGTCGTGGACCTGATCAAGTACATGGCCCGCAAGGACGGCCTGCTCTGACCGGCGGACGGCGGCCGTGAGAGCGGCCGATTGGCAGGATCATCGCGACGGGCCGCGGGCCGGGGCATCCGGTCGGCGGCCCGGCGTGTTTTCCGGCCGGCGGAACGGCAACCCGCGAGCCGACGGGGCGGTCAACGCCCCGGCACCGCACGAGCGTGCCCTCTCCGCTTCAACGCTCATGATGCCGGAACGCCCGCCGTCCCGCGGTGGTGTGCGGATCGACGATCCAGCCTTCGGCCGCGTCGGCATCGCGGGGAATGCCGCCAGGGGGCCTGCGGACCGTGCGGGCCCAGGCGGCCTGAACGGCGCACAGCAGGGCATCGAGGCTGTCGCCGGTGTGATCGATTTCCATCCGCCGCGCCAGGGCGGCCGGCAGGTCGAGGCTCACGCCGTAGTCCTCGCGAAGAGCCGGCGAGGCCAGTCTTTGCAGAATACGTCGCCGGACGCGGCGGCGGGGCGGGTCAAAGGCCTGCCGGTCGGTCTTGTAGGGGACTCGTCCGACGCACCAGCGGGCGACCAGCGCGGGGTAGGCTTCCAACACCGTTCGGTCGTCGGCGCGCGGGCAGACCGGCGGCACGGACACCTTGGCCTTCAGCAGGCGGGGGGCGCCCTCGTGGAACATCAGGGCCACGGGGGTTCCGTACAGCTTCTGCGGACTCAGCGCGCCGGCCAGACGGTCGGTCCGGCGGCGATGTTCGCGTTCTCCCGGAGGTCGTGAACGGCGGTAATGATCCAACATGGCCCGGAACCGGGCCCGCGACAGCCTCCCGACGCGGCCGACGTAGGCGCTCCAGCGAAGGGGCCAGCGCAGGTCTTTCAGGAACCGCCGGGGCAGGCCCAGCGGCAGGTCGAGCCCGGCGATCCAGGGACCGGGCAAGCCCAGCCAGGCCTCAAAGGCTCGAAAACCGGTCATCGGCCGGAGATCGACGACCCGCAGATGCCGCCCGCACAGTTCGCCTCGGGCCAGAACCAGCGGCTTGCGCGGCGAAGGGGAGCTGGTGAAATCAAGGCCGAAGACCGGGATCAAGGTCAGCTCGCGCAGGCCGGGTTCGCCGGGACGCCCGGCGCGGTCATGCACCGCAGGAAACGCACGGTGTCGCCGTCGTCCACGTCGTTGTCGCCGTCGAGCAGGGCGTCGGCGCAGGCCGGCTCCGGCTGCGGAACGTTCCGCCCGCTCAGGCAGCGCTGAAACCATCCGAAGTCGCCCTGATCGACGTCGCCGTCGCGGTCGTGATCTACCGAAGGGGCGGGCGCGAGATCCAGAACCAGCACCGTGATCTCGGCGTCGTCCATCACGAAGTCGAAACCGGTCGTATCGAAGCCGGCGGTCACGTCCTCCTGAGTCCAGGCCATGCCGGTCCAATGCGTCAGGGAGGTGTCTCCGCCGGCCGCGTCGCTTCCGGGCCGGCCGTAGCGGCGCAGCAGGGCCGAAATCACGCGCGAGGGTTTCAGGCCCAGGCGGACGGTCGCGGGGATCTCCTCATGGAAGTTGAGCCCCCAGATCATCAGTCGGCCGGGGATCGCCGAGTCGCGGGTCACATAAACGCGGAAGTCGGCAACCGAGGGGTCGTATTCCATCTCGGCACCGGTGGTTACAAGCACATCACCCATGTGCGCGACCATGCCGGCGAAGGCGTCGCGAAGCCCGAGCATACTCTGAGGCTGTTCCCAGAAGGTCGCGGCCAGGAGATCGTCCAGGGCGAAGGTGAAGCAGGATTCGACCACGCCCAGGGCGGCGGCCATGGAGGCCTGCATGTAGCCGGGCGCATCCCAGTTGACGGGATTGTATTCCGAGGCCACGAGGCGGCAGTCGCTCCGTCCTCGGGCGTTCAGGATGGCCCGGGTCCCGGCGGCCTTGTCCTGGAGAAAGCCCTGGTAGGCCCGCAACGCGGAGGTCATCCCCTCGGGGTAGTTCCACTGATTCTTGATGTTGCCGTAATAGGGGTGATAAGACACGAAGTCCAGCGGCGCGTCGGGGTCGGCGGCCAGAGCATCCAGCCACTGCCCGCTTCCGGCGGGGTCGGCGGTAGTCATCAGACAGGGCCCGAGTTTCAGGTCGGGATCGACGGCCAGCATCGCGGCGGCGATGAGCTTGTAGCGCGTCGCGTAGTCGGAGGGGCTGAGATAGTGATTGGACAGGAAGCCGGGGATCCCCCCGAGTTCGGGTTCGTTGCCGATCTCCCAGTACTGCACGCGCGGCAGCGGCGGCTCCTGGGGTTCCGGCAGGCGGGGGCGTCCGGCCCAGCCGGTGATGGACTGCCAGACACGCAGGTTTTCGCCGGTCAGGGTTCCCTCGTCCCCCTGGCGATAATTCTGCAGGATGACGTTGGTATAGCGGACCCAGTCGGCCGCGAGACCGTCAGGGTTGTCGAACGCGCAGACGAAGGTGCCGGTGGCGTCCCTGGCTCCGCCGCCGAAAGCGTTGGCCGAGATCATCGGGACCGCGGCGTGGTCCCGGGCGTACTGCAGAAACTGCAGGGTGGTGAAGGCCCCGCCTCCCTGGCCCCAGTCGGCTCCGCTCCGGATATCGCGCCAGTCGTAGGTGTCGGCGTCCAGGCCGCCGGCCAGTCCCCGAGCCATCGAGCCGATGGTCAGATCCCAGAGCGTCTCGTAGCCGGCGGTGGTGATCTGGCGGTAAGGACACTGTCCGCGGACGCCGCGGGAGAACGGCCGGCCGGCGGCGAAGGGATCGACGATCGCATTGACCGACGTGGTCGTGCCGGACCCGCCCGGGCTCCACGGGGAGGGGCAGAAGCCCGCCTGGCTCCGGGATGCGCGGGCGCTGAAGGTGTAGATCGTCCCCGGCAGGAGCCCGGCGACCTGACGCGAGCCCCATTGCGTCCGCGTGGCCCAGCGGGGGGCGAGTCCCGGCGATCCGTCGGCCTGCACCCAGGCCTTGCCCGCCACCGGCGGGTCGATCCGGATCGTGAAGAGATCGACCGACGAGTCGGCCGGGTCGATGGCCACGTTCAGGCTGTGCGCCGTCGGAGCGAACACCAGCGGAGGACGCGGAGTCTGGCAGACCGTGGAGCACGGGGCGGCCACCACGTCGAAGGGCGTCGTGCCGTCGAACCAGCCGACGGCGTAACTGGCTCCGCCGATGACGCCGTCGGCCGCCCAGGCGTCCAGATCATTCATCACCGGGTTGAAGGCCCAGGCCGGCTTGACCGTGAAGGACCACTGGACGGTACGCGAGCCGGTGCCGCCGGAGGGGGGGCCGGCAGTGGTGGTCTGACAGGACAGCGGCGTCATGTACGTCGTTCCGCCCCAGGCGTCGGTCCGGTACCCCCATCGTCCGCCGCCGGTCGCGTCGGCGCAGACCCAGGTTCCGCCGTACTGGCCGATGTCCGCGTCGGTCCTGCCCCAGGCGAGATAGCCCCGGGCCCACGTGCGGTCGACGGGGTCCTCGGTGAAATTGAAGAGCACACGGATGCACCGGATGCTGCTGTGTCCGTCGGCGTCCGAGAAGGTCACCTGCGCGGTGTAGACCGTGGCATCGTCGGCCACCAGCAGCGTCGGGCTGACCGTGGGCCCGTCGGTGAGCACGGGCGGCTGAGCGGCCGTCGCGACCGTGCCGCCCAGCCACAGCGCCGCGAGGACCGCCGGCCGGAGCAACGGGCCGGCTTTCATCGGGCCGTGGGGCATGCAACCACGCGAAGTCATCGAGGGAGCCGCAACCGAGCGCGAACGACGGCCCGACACGGAACGCGGAATCCGGCGTGAGTACGACATTATGCGATTGACGATAACCGAATGCCCCGGCGTGTTTCAAGGCTTCGAACCGGCCGGGTGGTTACGGGGTAACGTGGAGCAAGCACTCAGGTTCCCGGCGACGAAACACGTCACAGGGCCTTTTTACGGACGATAGAATCATTCTCACACCTGTTTCATGCATCCGGCGATTCCGGGAAGCGTCGATCGCCGCGCGCAGGAAAGGGACGGCCGGCATGGGCATGGAGGTCGATCCGCCGGGCCATCGATCCCCGCCTGCAGGAAGGGAACCGCCGGGCCGGAGACTACAGACCCGCCAGCGGCCGCAGGTCCGGCCACTCGAACTCGGGGGTCTCGGTTCCGATGTCGTGGATGCGGTGCGCCCGGTTGATCCACGCGGCCTGCAGGCCGGCGGCGTGGGCTCCGCCGACATCGCTGTGCAGGCTGTCGCCGACGTGGAGGACCGCGGCGGGGTCCCAGCCGGTCAGCTCCAGTGCTCTGTGGAAGATGCGGGGGTCGGGCTTGTAGCTGCGGGCCGCCTCGGAGGTCACGACGGCCGCGACGCGCAGCCGGTTGTGCTCCATGGCCGCCAGCAGCTCGCGGTCGTCGGCATTGCTGACGATGCACACCGGCAGCCTCAGCGATTCCAGGACCTCCGGCACTTCCTCGAAAAGCGGCGGGGCGGCCAGATAACGGTCGAAGGCCTCGATGTAGGGGGCCGGATCGATCGGGCCGAACAGCGGGCGGCAGGTCTCGACCAGCGTGTCCCGCTCGATCTCGTGCAGGGTGCGAAAGCCGGTGCCGTTGACGTGCTCCAGGGCCTCGAAATAGGCCTGGCCCCATCGTATGGCGAAGGCCTCGGCGGTGATGCCCGCGCCGGTCGCCTCGCCCCCGTGGTCGGCGATCACACGGCGGCAGATCGACTCAACCGCCTGCCGGTCGCCGCCGACCAGCGTGCCGTAAAAGTCGATGAAAATGCCCTGCCAGTCTGGCATCGACCGCCTCGCACTTCGTCTCGCCGCCGGCGGGCACGCCGCTCGCCGGCGGGCTCGTCCATCTCGGCGCACGCAACCTCCCGGGGTCGCCGGCCGTTACGCCGCCTCCATGGCGGCTTCGTACATCGCCAGGATGTTCTCCGGGGGCACCTCGGCCAGGATGTTGTGCACCTGGTTGAAGACGAAGCCGCCGCCGGGGGCCAGGATGTCGATGTTGCGGCGCACGTGGTCCCGGACCTCCTGCGGCGTGCCGCGAGGCAGCACCGTCTGGGTATCGCAGCCGCCGCCCCAGAAGGCGATGTCGCGGCCGAACTCCCGCTTGAGCCGCTGCGGCTCCATGTTCCGGGCCGAGATCTGCACCGGGTTGATCACCTGGAACCCCGCCTCGATCAGGTCGCCCAGCAGCTCATAAACCGAACCGCAGGTGTGCAGGAAAACAACCAGATCCGGGGCCAGGGCGTGGATGCGATCCACGATCATCCGGTGGCGCGGCTTGAAGAAGCGGCGATACATCGCCGGGGACATGATCGGCCCGCCGTTGGTGCCCAGATCGTCCCCGAGCTGGATGAGATCGACTTTTCCGGCGATCACCGGGAGCAACCGCTCCAGCCCCGCCAGGTGAGCCTCGACCAGACGATCCAGCAGAGCCTCGGCGGCGGCGGGCTCGACGGCCAGGTCCATGAGGAAGTTGTCCATGCGCCGCAGGAACGAGCCCCACTCGAACAGGTTGGCTCCGAAGGCGACCATGATCGCCCGGTCGGTGGAATGCCTGAGCCGGGTGAGATGCTCTCCGATGCGCCGGAGGTTTTCATCCGACAGCCCTCCCTCGTAGATGGGCTCGGGAAGACTCGCCCAGCAGACCCGTCCCATGGCGGCCGAGAGGTCGGCCGGCAGCTCCCCAGGATCCGCGTCCGCCAGGGGGAAGCACGACTGGCTGAAGTAGGTGGCACCGGGGATCATCCGCGCGGTCGGCTCACCGGACGGCCCGGAGGCCACCAGGTCGTCGCCCTCGCGGCGGATGTCGATGCAGGCGGGGATCCGGCACGGGCTGCCGTCGGGGAGCGTCCAGTCCTTCCAGCGATCGTCAGGCGCGAAATCGCGGCCGGCGTTGATCGCGTCGATGCCGAAGCGGTCCAGGTAGAAGTCTTCCGGCTCGGCCAGTTGCTGGATCACGTCGAAGACGCGCGTCTGTCCGCCGACGACGCCCAGGCGACGTTTCAGCCGGTTGTAGGCGATGGCCTGAATGCCGGTGGACCGCATGGCCCCGCAGTCGATCGGCAGGCGGTCCGGTTCGCGGTGGGATACGGCCGCCAGAACGCGTTCCCTCGAAGTCATGCGGTTTCCTCCCGGTGCCCGCCTGGCTGTCCGTCGGTTTGCCCGGGTCGCCCCGCGGCGTGCGGGTGGCCACAAAGTGCTTCGTGGCGGTGACCACCCCGGAACGGCCGGGCACCCATCCAGCCTGTTATCGTATCGCATCGGTTGCGGAGCGCGAAGCCGCCGCGGGCCGGTGCCGCAGGCGACCGGCGGATGACGTCCAAAAGAAAACACCGGCGATCCGAAGACCAGCCGGTGTTTTCCGGAGGGGAAAAGCGCCGTGTTGATCCGCCCGCAGGGCGGTTGATCGCGATTCTGTCAGACGAAAGCTGCCGACCCGGCCTGCCGACGCCACGCCTTGGCGGCATGCCGGTAATCATCACTCGCTCGCGCGAGGAATATAACGATTTCGCAGCGCCGATTCAAGACCCCTCGAAGGCCTTCGCCGACGTCGAGCATGCCGTCGGCAACTCTTCAAGCCCCACAAGCCACCGGAGGGAAGCGGGTGGCGGAATGTCGTCGCAAATGGTTTGCAGGCGAAGGAGCCACTCGACGTCGAATTCCATGTGTCAGGGTTCTCGGCCGGTCGGCGTTTCGCCGGTGGTTGACGCGGTGTCGGGGGCGGGCTTGGCCGACTCGAGGAGGTCCTCTCCGGGCGGTGCCCTGCGGCCAGTCGGCAGCCCGGCATTGCCGGCGAACGAACTGAATCGTGGATGATTATCGGACGCCGGGCCTTGGAGATCTGCAACAGCGCCCGGGAGGGGCGTGCAGGATTCCGCCCTGAATGCCGATAACTCAGACAGGTCCCGTGCATCGCCGGAGGCGGGGAATGCCTTGGGCCAGCGGTGCATGGGTCTGGCTGGAAGGCTTCTCCTGAGGGCCCGGAGGGAGGATACCCGCTCGTGAGGTCCAAAATCGTTACTCTGGCCGAGTTGCTCGAGCGGGTCGAGGCCGCCCGTCGGAAGGGCCAGACCATCGCCCACTGCCACGGCTGCTTCGACATCGTGCATCCCGGGCACGTCCGTTACCTGGACTTCGCGCGCCGTCAGGCCGACCTCCTGGTGGTGTCGCTGACCGGCGACCTGCAGATCACCAAGGGCGACCAGCGGCCCTACATACCCGAGGAGCTCCGGGCCGAGAACCTCGCGGCCCTGGAGATGGTGGACCTGGTCTATATCGACCCGCACCCCACGGCCTGCGAGCTGCTGGGACAGCTTCGTCCCGACCTGTACGTCAAGGGCCGCGAATACGAGCAAAGCACCGACCCCGGTTTCCTGGCCGAGCGGGCGGTGGTCGAAGGCTACGGCGGCAAGGTGCTCTTCAGCAGCGGGGACGTGGTCTACAGCTCCGGCACGCTGGGCGAGTCGATGCCCGACGGAACCGGCTTGGCCGGCGAGCGGCTGGCATTGTACTGCCGGCGATACGGCATCACCCACGAGGCGGTTGAGAGTCTGCTGGAAGCCATGGCCGGCCTGCGGGTGCTGGTCGTCGGCGACGTGATCATGGACCGCTACGTCTTCTGCGACGCCGTCGAGCTGGCCGGCGAAGCCCCCATGATGTCCCTGGCCCGGCTGGACGAACGGCTGTACGTCGGCGGGGCGGGGGTCGTGGCCCGCCATGTCGCCGGCCTGGGGGCCAGAACCTTTCTGCTCGGTGCCGCCGCCGACGATCGCCATTCGGCGCTGAGCCACGGCGTGCTCGAAGGCGAGGGCGTCGAGACGCGGCTGATTCCCTGCCGGCCGCGAATGCCCGAGAGAACCCGCTACCTCGTCGATACCACCAAGGTGCTGCGCGTCGAGGACGGCGAATGCCACCCGATGGATTCGGCCGCCGAGACCCGCGCCGTCCGGTGGGCCGACGAGCTGGCCGGCGACATCGACGTGGTGATCTACTGCGACTTCGGCCTGGGCACCGTGACCGCGCCGCTGCTGGCCCGCCTGGCCGAGGTCTTCCGCGGTCGCCCGTGCCGCGTGGCGGTGGGCGGAGGGGGGCCGAGGTCCCAGCTGCTCCGCTACCGTGATGCCCACCTGCTCTGCCCGACGGAACGCGACCTGCGCGGGGCCCTCCACGACTTCGACAGCGGGTTGTCGCGCATCGCCTGGGGCGTGCTCAACCGCACCGACTCGGAACAGATGCTCGTGAACCTTGGCCGCAAGGGAGTCGTGGTCTTCGATCGCCAGACCCGGGATCGTGCCGACCCCCAGTGGCGCGGCCGGCTTCGCAGCGAGTACCTCGCGGCGCTGGACGATCGGGTCGTGGATCCTCTGGGGGCCGACGACGCGATGCTGGCCGCGGCCGCCCTGGCCCTGGGCGCCGGTGCGAACCTGATGCAGTGTGCCTACCTCGGTTCGGTCGCCATGGCTGCCGAGAACGCGCGCCTCGGAAACGTCCCGCTGGACAGCAGCTGCCTGCGGCAGTTCATGCGTGAGCGGATCGAACTGGGGCGATCTTTCGACCAGCCCGCCGCCCGTCCGACGCGCGTTGCCCCGCGGGCCCGGAGTTCCAGGGCCTCCATCGAGACCTGACGCATGGACGAACGCCGACCGCTTGTCGATCGTCGTTGCAGCCCGCCGCGTGGGGTCTCCTTCGTCATCGCCACCGGCAACCGGCGCGATGTGCTCCTGGGCACGCTGGACCGCCTCGCCGCGGTGCGCGCCGAGGCGGCCTGGAGCGAGATCGTCGTGGTCGATAATGCCTCGACCGACGGCACCACCGAGGCTGTCCACGCCGCCTTTCCCGACGTGCGGGTCCTGCGATCGGCAGAAAATCTGGGAAGCTGCGCCAAGGCACTGGCCGTCGACCAGGCCGCCGGCGGCATCGTCGTGTTCCTCGATGACGACTCGTTCCCCCGCCCGGGGAGCATCGCCCGGATGCTGGACCGGTTCGCCGAGGACGACGACCTGGGCGCCGCCGGTTTTCTGGTCCATCTTCCCGACGGCCGCATGGAATGCAGCGCCCTGCCGGACGTCTTCGTCGGATGCGGCGTGGGGCTTCGCCGAGCCGCCCTCGACCAGGTCGGGGGGCTCGATCGGGGTCTGTTCATGCAGGCCGAGGAGTACGACCTGAGCTTCCGGCTCGTCCAGGCCGGTTGGAAGGTCAAAACCTTCACCGATCTGCACGTGGACCATCTGAAGTCCCCGCGGGCTCGCCTGTCGGGGCGGACGGTCTACTACGACACCCGCAATAACCTGATCCTGGCGGCTCGATACCTGCCTGATGATCTCGAAAACGTCTATCGCCGGGACTGGGCCCAGCGGTACCAGTGGATCGCGGCATGTTGCGGCCACTCCGCCATGTATTGGCGGGCCAGGCTGGCCGCCTACCGCCAGCGAAGCCGCCAGCGGCAGGCCTGGGCACGCCGGCGCCTGGGTCCAGCGGCGGTGGAGCAGCTTTTTCGCATCGATCAGATCAATGCCGAATGTGCAAAGATCGCCCGGCAGGGCATCAGGCGAATCGTGCTGGCCGACCTGGGCAAGAACCTCTGGCCCTTTGTCCGCGGGGCCTGCGCAAATGGGCTACAGATCCTGGCCATTGCCGATGACCGTTTCGCCTTTCAGAACCATAATTACCGTGGAATCAGGATCTTAAGAACCCCCGAGGCTCTGGATCTCCGGCCCGAGGCGCTGTTGGTTGCCAACACATCCCCCGTTCACGCCGCCATGGCGGAGGAACGCCTGAAGCCTTTCACCGACCGCCCGATATTCCGCTGGTTCGGCTACGACAAGTCATGGGCGCCGGCCGTCGACGTAACGTCGGATTCTCCAGGCTGGGATCGCCCGAATGTCGACACAAAGCTCGAAAAATTGTTGACACAATCCGGCCAATAGGATGATCATGGCTGGGGTTCTCCACCGTCGGCGCACCGCCACGACGTCAAGGGCGTCCGGACGGGCGCAGACGGCTCATCGAGGCGAAGCGTCCGACCGGAAGTGAGACGGCAATTCGGGCAGACGGACCTTTCAAACCTGGCCGGAGGGCTTTGGTCATTCACGGCAAGGGCAAGTGGTTCAGACTGGTCGGCTGCGCGGTGTTGGGAGTGGCTTGTTCGGCGGCCTGGGCGGCCAGCCTCACCGGGATACCGCCGTACACCGGCGAAACCGCCTCGGAGGGGCGGGCGATCACCTCGGCCAACGGCAAGGTGGTCGTGGTGGGCGTTTCAGGCGACTCCGGCATCATCTGGGACGCCCTGGCCGGTACGCGAGGGGTGCTCGGCAGCGACAGTGCAGGGTGAACCTTTGGCCAACCCCATCATGATCGGTTCGCTTCCGGTGCGATGATGCGGCCGGAGGTGTTCAATGACACAGCGAGGCAAGTACTGGTCGGGGCTGGTGGCCTCCTGGGCACGCAGCGGCCTGAGCCAGGGGGAGTTCCACCGGCGGCGCGGGATCCCTGCAGGGACGTTCGCCTGGCGGAAGCGGGGCTGAAGGGAACGGGCGTCGGGTGCGGGGCCGCCCCGGCCGTCGCCTGATTGGTCCGCCCCTCCCTCCATGCCGCGATTCCGCCGCGTAAGGCCACCTGGATTAGCCGAAGGTTCACGCGAAAACTGCGGAAAAGGATTGCCGGGAAGGCAGTCAATGAGGTAGCCGAGAATCACTGGCCGCTTTAAACTTGCCCACAAGTGGCCGCATTTAACCCCCCAGGCGACACAACATTTGCTTTTTCCTTGCTAGCGGATTATCGGATGCGAGTTGCAATGCTGCCCATCCGTGGTCCCTTTACTTCTGTCCCTCGAGCCCAGAAGTAGGTAGTCTCAAAACCTGTGCAAATTGACACGATAGGGGGCGTCCTCCATGAGTGATCTTTCAGCAAGCACTTAGAAAGGGAGCGCCCCGATGGTCATTGGAGTCGGTCATGGGGAGCGGGTCAAGGGCGGCAGGTGGATCCAACACGGACAGGCCCGGAAGGTGCTGCGAGACCATCTGGCATCTGGGCGGTTTTTGTAGGACCCGCAGGAAACGAAGGTCTACGACTTTACCGACGTGCTCGACGCCGCGGGGCTGCCGGCACCGTCGGGTTTCGCGACTCTATCAGGCCTGCAGCGTGACCACCGACGCCGGCGGCGACGTCTGGGGCACCGGTGTGGGCATCCGGGCGGCCGATTTTTCGGTCCGCGGCTTCGTCGCGCAACTGCCCGACCCCTCCGGCGGGACGCAGGGGCCTGCTGCGAGCTGACGGCTCCTGTGTCGAGACCAACGGGTTCAACTGCGCCGCGCCGCGCGTGTGGCAAGCGGGACAGAACTGTGCCGAGGTGGAATGTCCCGACCTGACCAGGGCCTGCTGACGCGTCGGCGGGGGCTTGCTGCGACATGGTCGGCGAGACCTGCACCAGCTACACCGACAACTGCGGCCTGTCGCTGGGCCGGTCCTTCGCCGGCGAAAAAAAGGAACTGCTCCAGGCAGGACATCTGCCCGGGGGCCTGCTGCTTCCCGGACGACGGCTCGTGCGACGTCGTCTTCGCCGGGGTTTACCCGGCCGGCGGCAGGTTCAACGGCCCATTCACCGCCTGCGAGGAGGTCAGTTGTTGTCCGAACCCGGTCTGGAACACCGACGCCGACGGCGACATCGACATGGATGACTTCGTCAGGCTGCAGGCCTGCCTCACGTCGCCGGAGTTCCCGACCATCCTCCCCGGATGCGAGTGCCTGAACATCGCCGCACCTCTGGGTTCAATCGACCTGAACGTCATCGAGGCTTTCGCATTGCGTGCGCTGGGGCCGGATATGGCCTTCGACCGCGACAATCCTCCGGCCGGCTGCGTGTTCCACGGCACCGTGAGACGGGGGGTGCGGAACGCTCAGGCTTGAGGTTTCCGCGGCCCGAGACGGTTTGCCGACAGAGGACGTCTCCCGCCGCGGGCCTTTTTCGAGGCATTCCGCCGGAATGCCGTCCCGCGGAACCCGCGCAGGCGGACGGAGAAAGGCTTTGCCCGCCACTGCGGTTCGGGGTGTTTCGTCCCGGCATCCGCCTGGGACATCGAAGGGTGTCGCCATCGGGTCGACCGCCGCGTTCGCTTCGCCCCGGCATCCGTCTGGGCCTTCGACCGCCCCCCTGGGCCCGCGACCGGCCGCAGCAACCGGCCCCCCTGTCGGCTACCCGAGCGGCGACACCATCGGGTGTGGCCGCTATGGCGGTCGAGGGCCGATCGGCCCGTAATGAGCGCAAACCTCGCTCCGGGAAGGCCTTCCTCCGGGAATCGAGGCATTGTTGCGGCAGCATCTCCCGTGGTGGCGTGGACAAGCCTTTTCGGTTATACTGCTCAACCCGGCTTGCGCTGAGGTGCGCGAGAGGTTCGCGCCCGCCTGCCGGCAGGCCCTTTCCAACGAGCCCCACCCGCCCGGGTTCTCGACGGCCCCGGCCTCGATCACCGGCAGACCGGACGGCAGGGGTCGGGTTTCAGGCGGCCATGTCCGCCAGTGCGCATTCCCGGGGCATGCGGCCGGCCTCTCGTGGGAAGGTCGGGATCGAATCACGAAAGCAATCGAATGGTAGACCACAACCTCATCAACGCGCTAGGCATGGACGACGCGGCCATCGAGCAGGAGCTTCAGACGCTCATGGGGACCGCCGACTCCAGCATGGACATCACCCAGACCTGCGACGCGGCCGGAACGGCGATGCAGTCCGGTCAGCTGCTCAAGGGTCGCGTGGTGGCGATCGTCGGCGACGAGGCTGTCGTGGACGTGGGCCTCAAGAGCGAGGGCATGGTCCCGCTGAGCGAGTGGGACGACCGATCCTCCGTCGAGGTGGGCCAGGAGATCGACGTCTGGCTGGAGAGCGTGGAGTCCGACAGCGGGCTGGTGATCGTGAGCAAGCGCAAGGCCGACCGTCTGCTGAACTGGCAGCGGCTGGTGGAGACGGCGCGCGAGGGCGATGACGTCCGAGGCCGGGTGGTCCGCAAGATCAAGGGCGGGCTGCTGGTGGACATCGGCGTGCCGGTCTTCCTTCCGGCTTCGCAAGTGGACATTCGCCGCCCCGGCGACATCGGGGAGTTCATCGGCCAAGAGATCGACGCCAAGATCCTGAAGATCGACACCGAGCGGCGCAATATCGTGATCAGCCGCCGCCGCTACATCGAGGAGAAGCGTCAGGCCGCCAAGGAGAAGCTGATGGCCGAGATCGAGGTCGGCCAGGTGCGCAGGGGGACGGTCAAGAACCTCGCGGAGTTCGGGGCTTTCGTGGACCTCGGGGGCATCGACGGCCTGCTGCACATCACCGACATGAGCTGGGACCGGGTCAACCACCCGTCCGACAAGCTGCGGATCGACCAGGAGGTCGAGGTCAAGATCCTCAGCATCGACCGCGACCGGGAGAAGATCGCCCTGGGCATGAAGCAGCTCACCGAGAACCCCTGGGAGAACATCGAGAACCGTTATCCGGTGGGGTCGCGGGTGACCGGCGAGGTGGTCAACCTGACCAACTACGGCGCGTTCGTGAAGCTGGAGCCGGGCGTGGAGGGACTGGTGCACATCTCGGAAATGAGCTGGACCCGACGGATCAACCACCCCTCCGAGGTGGTAAACGTCAACGACCGTATCGAGGTGGTGGTCCTGGACATCAACAAGGACAAGCAGGAGATCAGCCTGGGGATCAAGCAGACCGAGATGAACCCCTGGGTCCGGGTGGCCGAGAAGTATCCACCCAACACGATCATCGAGGGCAAGGTGCGGAACCTCACGAATTACGGGGCCTTCGTGGAGATCGAGGAGGGCATCGACGGGCTGCTGCACGTCTCGGACATGAGCTGGACCAAGAAGATCAGCCACCCCTCGGAGGTCCTCAAGAAGGGCGATACCATCAAGTGCGTGGTGCTTTCGGTCGATCAGGAGAAGATGAGGGTGGCCCTGGGCACCAAGCAGCTGACCGAGGACCCGTGGCTGCATGCCATACCCTCGACGTACATCCCGGGCCAGATCGTCCGGGGCAAGGTGACGAAGATCACGAACTTCGGGGTTTTCGTGGAACTGGAGCCGGACCTCGAGGGCCTGCTGCACGTCAGCGAGCTGGCCGAGCACAAGGTCGAGGATCCGCACGACGAGGTGAAGGTCGGGGCGGAAATCGAGGTCAAGATCCTGCGGGTGGACCCGTCGGAGCGCAAGATCGGTCTGAGCAAGAAACGGGCCGAGTGGGCGTCGGAGGACGGATCGCGCGGTGCCGGCGAGCCGCGGGCGCGCCGCGGGGGGCTGCACGGCCCCGGAGCCGCCTCCACCGACGTGATCACCCACTTCCCGCTGCGGCCTGCGGAAGGGGCGTCGCCGCCGGCCGGCGAACCGACGGGGCAGTGACATCCGGACCGACGCCGTCGCAGTCGGGGCCGCCGGTCCCTAGAGGCCGGCCTCAGGGAGGATCGAGCCATCGCAGTCGAAAGCGGCCTCCAGCACTACCTGAAGGAGATTGACAAGGCGCCGCTCCTGACCGCCGAGGACGAGAAGGAGTTGGGCCGGCAGATCCAGTACGCCAACGAGGCGATCGACCTGTTCAAGCAGGGCAAAATTTCATTGGCCGAGAAGGAGGAGGCCGAGCAGGCGGCCAACCGGGCCCGCGACCGGATGATCAAGTCCAACCTGCGCCTTGTGGTCAACATCGCCAAGAACTACCTCAACCGCGGCATGTCGCTGGGCGATCTCATCGAGGAGGGAAACATCGGACTGCTTCGCGGCGTCGAGGGCTACGACCCCTCGATGGACACGCGCTTCAGCACCTACGCCTCCTGGTGGATCAAACAGGCCATCAAGAGGGCGCTGATCAACAGCGTGCAGCCGGTGCACATTCCGGCCTACATGGTGGCCATGATCGCCGACTGGAAGAAGGCCACTCAGGAACTCGAGAGCAAGCTCAACCGCCACCCGACCCTCCAGGAGATGGCCGAGCACATGAAGCTCTCGGAACGCAAGATCCGCATCATCCGCCGGGCGGTCAAGGCGTTCAGCGCTCCGACGCAGTCCGGCGGCGAGGGCAGCCTGGGGCTGTCGGAGCTTCTGGCCGACGATCGAACCCCCAGCCCCGAGGAGAAGGCCTTCAGCGCCGCCGACGCCGAAATCATCCAGCGGCTTCTGGACCGGATCGACGAGCGCGAGGCCACCATCCTGCGGATGAGATTCGGTCTCAACGACAAGGAGCCGATGACCCTCAAGGAGATCGGAGCAAAGATCGGATTGACCCGGGAACGCGTTCGCCAGCTCGAGCGCGAGGCACTGCGGAAACTGCGCGAGGCCCTCGAGGAAAAGTGACCGGGCCGCCGCGTGACGAACAGCGATGGTCGGTCAGAGCCCGACCGGCTCGCAGAGCTTGTCGGCGTCCTTGGCGGTCCGGGCGCAGTGCTCGCAGCGGTACCGGGCGTCCTGCACCAGGGCCTTATACTCCGCCGGCCGGCTGTAATGGATGCCCTCCTGCAGCAGCGAGCAGAGGTGGTGCCGGTGGTTCGGGCTGGTACAGGCTGGATGGTGAATCAGGTTGATCTCCGCCATGCCGGGAGACTCCCTTCAGTGGGATGATGCCGGCGGATTATGCCCCGACCCGCGCGGGCCAGGCGGTCCGGCACCCATCACATCGTAGCCGCCCGGGACGCCCGAGCCAGCTGGAAACGGCCTGTCGCCGGGCGACTGTCGCGTGCTCGCGGGTCGAGGACCGTCGACTTCGCAGTCCATGGGCCGGTCGATGTGGCCGATCCGCGGGAGTGGGCGAGCTTGTATTTCCTGTCCTCGCAAGTATCTTGATGACCGACCGTGCCGTGCGGCAACGTTCCAGAAGACGGGAAGATTACTGCTATGATGAAGTTTTTCAGGAAATACACCAGGCATCTGCTGGCCGTGTTCATGGCCCTGCTGCTGATCGTCTGGCTCGGCTCCGACGCCCTGCAGAGCCTGATGCGCCCCGACCGGCAGAACAGTTCGGAGAAGATCGGAACCGCCCTGGGCAAGACCGTCACGCTGGGCGAGCTGCAGCGTGCCAGCAATCAGGGCCACCTGCTCAGGCAGCTCGAGAAACCGTGGCAGGCTCCCTGGTTCATGATGGCCGCCATGATTGCCGGCAGCCGTGACATCCGCGAGGCTCGCTTCCTGGCCCAGCAGGTCCGTTCGGAGCCGTTGACCGAGGAGGAATGGATGCTCCTCGATCTGGCGGCCGCCGCCAGTGGGGTGGAGCCCTCGGAGGAGAGCCTGGAGCGGCAGCGGGCGGAAATACCGGCGGCCTACCTCGACAACCTGCGTGCGAAAACCGGCGTCTCGCTGCGGCAGATCGACGACGCCCTGCGAAGCTTCATCCGCGTTCAGGACGCGGCGTTCCAGGCGATTCGCGCAGTCAAGGCCACGGACGCGGACGTGCAGGACTTCCTGCGGCAGACGGGGGAGAAGGTCAGCGTGGCCATGGCGGTGATCCCCGCGGAAGCCCTCATCGATCCGACCTTCGAGCCGACGGCCGAGGCGATCGCCGCCCACTTCGAGGAGTACAAGGATCATGCGCCGGACCCCGCCGCCGGACGGCCGTTCGGATATCAACAGCCCGAAACCGCCCAGGTGGAGTTCATCCGGGTGAGCGTGGAACCGCTGGTGGCCCGACAGCCGGAAGATGACAACAAGGCCTTCGAATACTGGCAGGCACACCGGTCCGAGTTTCTTCGCCCGGCTACCCAGCCGGCCACCGCGACCGCGCCCGGGCAGCCGCCGGCGCCCGAGCCCCCCAAGCCCTACGAGACCTTTTCCGAGTGCCGGGACAAGGTCCATGACCGCCTGAAGCTCCAGTCGGCCAAGGCGCAGGCCGTGGAAATCGCCGAGGAACTGATCCGGAACCTGCAGCTGGCCTGGAAGGGCTCGCCGGTCACGCAACCGGAGGGGGGATACAAGGCCATTCCGGAAGCGGTCCTGGTCGCCGGGTACTATGAGAGCTTCGCGAACTCCAGCCGTTATCCCGGCGTGTTGAGCTATGGTCGCACGCCGCCGGGCGACGCCCGGGCCCTTGCGGCCCAGCCCCAGATCGGCCGGGCCTCGATCATGGAAGGCTCGACACCGTTGGTTCCTTTTTCCCGGGCGGCGTTCATGGTGCCGCAGACCTCCCTCAAGCCCGCGGACGACCCGGAGACAGCGCGGTTCTTCCGCAATCTTTATGAAACCTGTCCCCGGCCGGTTGTGGACCACGAGGGCAACGCCTACGTGTTCCGCACCATCGCCGTGCAGCCCGCGCACGCCCCGGCCTCGCTCGACGAGGTGCGAGAGCAGGTGATCGCCGACCTGCGAAGGGTCCGCGCCCGCGAGCAGGCCAGGGCCCGGGCCGAGCAACTGGCCGAAAGGGCCAAAGCGGTGGGGTTGAAAGCGGCACTGGACGAGGACGCGGAATTGAAAAGCAAGCTCGGTGAACGGGGATTCCAAGAGCCCGAGCCTTTCGCCCGCAAGCACATGTTCGCGTGGGGCGGTCGTCCGCAGCTGTTCCCGGGCGGCCCTCCGGAAATGGCCGGCGACGCCGAGTTCGTCGATCTGTGCTTCTCGCTTGCCGACCACGAGGACCGGGCAGCCAGGGTGGCGACCTACGAGCAGGCGATGCGGAACCGCTGGGTGGTGGTCGAGGTCCGGGAGCGGGTACCGCTGACCACGCAGGAGTACGAGGAACAGCGGCCGGGGGCCTTCGCGGCGGTATCGATGGAGCGGCGGCTGGACCTTCTGCGGGAGTGGTTCTCGACCGAGCAGATCCACAGCCGCGCGGGCTGGAAGCCGGTGCAGGAGCCCCGCGACGCCGACTCGCCGGGGAACAAGGCGCCGCAGGATCAGGCCAACGCAGGAGGCTGAGCGCCCCGGGGCCGCCCTGGATGCGCTGCTGCCGGGGGGAGGACGGTGGCCGCCGGATTCGATGCGGTCGACGCGGCCCGGGAGGCGATGGCCGGGATCGAGCAAATCCACAGCGACCTGGGCTGGCCGGGGCCGGCTTGGCGGTGTTTGCCGGGGGCCCGAGATGCGGTTGTCGACCGACCTGGCCTTCCTGGAGGCCCGCTGCGACGTGTCTTTCGACTGCCGAGCGTCGAGGCCAATCCTGCTGAACGATGGCATTCCGGAGGTGGCATTCCCCAGGCCTGGAGGTCGTGCAGACGGTACGAGGCCGGTTTGGGGTTGCGCCGCCGGAGGCGTACAATACCATCGGCGTGCCTGCCGGGCCGGGCGTGCCAGAAGCGCTGGTGGGCCCGGCTGATCCGGCGGTCGTCGATACGTCATCAAGCTATTGCCGTACAAGAGCTTACGGATCGAATGGCCTTCGATGATACGCCGGTCGCCGGACCGTAGAGCAACCAGGCGATCCGTCTGGACGGCAACCTATAGAGGATCATGCCCTGATGCCGGATCCGTTCTGCACGATTCCCCAGGCCTTGGCGGAGCTGTCCGCCGGACGGTTCATCGTCCTGGTCGATGACGAGCGGCGCGAGAACGAGGGCGACCTGGTCTGTGCTGCGGAGCTGATCACCCCGGAGAAGGTGAACTTCATGCTCCTGCACGCTCGGGGCGTTCTCTGCGTGGCGATGCCCAGGGATCTTTGCCGGCATCTGGATCTGCAGCCCCAGACCGCGGAGAACACCGCTGCGCTGGGCACGGCCTTCACGGTCACGGTCGATGCGGCGGCGCGGTTCGGCGTGACCACCGGGGTCTCGGCCCGCGACAGGGCGGTCACGATCCGTCGGCTGGCCCACCCGGAGGCCCGCCCCGACGATTTCGCCCGCCCGGGACATGTGAATCCGCTGATGGCCCGCGACGGCGGCGTGCTGGTGCGGGCGGGGCAGACCGAAGGCGCTGTGGATCTCCTGCGCCTGGCCGGCATGCGGCCGGTGGGGGCCCTGATCGAAGTGATGAACGAAGATGGCACCATGGCCCGGGTGCCGGACCTGGCGGCGTTCTGCCGGAAGCACGGGCTGAAGATGTGCACCATCGCCGACCTGATCGAGTACCGCCACCAGCGCGAGTCGCTGGTCGAGCGGGTGACCTCCGTGCAGATGCCCACGCGGCACGGGCCTTTCACCCTCCACGCCTACCGCAACCGGGTTGACGACGAGATCCACCTGGCCCTGTGCGCGGGCGGAATAGGCGATCGGGACGCCGACGGCCAGACGGCCATCTGCGACGAGCCGGTCCTGGTCCGGGTTCATTCGGAATGCCTTACTGGCGACATCTTCGGGTCCATGCGCTGCGATTGCGGCGAGCAGCTGGACCGGGCGATGGCCATGATCCAGGAGGCCGGCAGGGGAGCCATCGTCTACCTGCGCCAGGAGGGCCGGGGCATCGGGCTGCACAACAAGCTCAAGGCCTACCATCTCCAGGAGCAGGGGATGGACACCGTCGAGGCCAACGAGGAACTGGGTTTTCCAGCCGACAAGCGCGACTACGGCATCGGAGCGCAGATCCTGCGCGATCTGGGCCTGCGGCAACTGCGGATCCTGACCAATAATCCCAAGAAGGTCTCGCGGCTGGAGCTCTACGGCATCCATGTCGCCGAGCAGGTGCCGATCGTGATCCCCCCCAACGAGGTCAATCGCCGTTATCTGCAGACCAAGCGCGACAAGCTGGGCCACCGGCTGGACGGGGTGTAAACGGGCGTGGATCGCGGCGTGGCGCGGATTCTGGACGCCAACCTCAACCGGGCCCGCGAGGCCGCCCGGGTGATGGAGGACTACACCCGCTTCGTGCTGGAGGACCCGGCTGGTTGCGCCCTGCTGAAGCGGCTGCGGCACGACTTGGCGGCCTGCGAGCGGGCCCTGCCGGCGAATGTGCTGCTGGCGGCCCGTGACACCCCCGGCGACGTGGGCACGACCCTGAGCACGGAGTCGGAGCGGCTGCGCGCGAATCCGCGGGATGTCTTCTCGGCCGCCGCCCGGCGTCTGCAGGAGGCCCTGCGAACGATCGAGGAGTACCTCAAGACCTTTCAGCCGGATCTTGCGGCACGGGTCGAGGGCATGCGCTACCGGGTGTACGAGCTCGAGCAGCGGCTGGCCCTGCGGGGGGCCCGGGCCGCAGCCTTCGCCGGCGTGCGGCTTTATGTGCTGGTCACCGCCGCACTGTGCCGCGGGGACTGGCTCGAGACGGCCGGGGAGGCCGTTCGCGGCGGGGCGGGGTGTCTGCAGCTGCGCGAGAAGGGGATGCCTGATCGCGAGCTTCTGGACCGGGCCCGCCGGCTGGTGTCGCTCTGTCGGGAGCACGGCGTGCTGTGCATCGTCAACGATCGGCCGGACTTGGCGGCCCTGGCGGACGCCGACGGGGTCCACCTGGGGCAGGAGGATCTGCCGCCGGCCCAGGCCCGGCGCATCGTCGGAGCGGACCGCCTGATCGGGGTGAGCACGCACGATGTCGGGCAGCTGGAGGCCGCGTTGCAGGCCGGTCCCGACTACGTGGCCGTCGGCCCGATGTTCGCCTCGCCGACCAAGCCGCAGGACCATATCCCCGGGCCGCCGCTGCTGGCAACCGCCGTGAGAATCAGCAAGGTGCCGGTCGTGGCGATCGGTGGAATCGACGGCAACAACCTGGGTATACTGGTCCAGGCGGGGGCGCGATGCGTGTGCGCGTGTTCGGCGGTGCTCGGCGCGAACGATCCGCGGGAAGCGGCCCGGCGCCTGGTCGCGGCCCTGCCCGCGCCGCCGGGACCGGTGGTGCCCGATGAGCCTCAACTGGCATGAGCTCGACCAGCTGGTGCCGCGCAATGAGTGGCGTGTCCCGCTGCCGCCGGCCTGCCCCGCGTGCGGGTACAACCTCACCGGACTGACCGACAACCGCTGCCCGGAGTGCGGGGGCATCTTCATCTGGCGCGAAGTGCAGCGTCAGGCCGCCCGGGCCTGGTCGCAGGCGGTGCGTCTCCGGCACGCAAACCAGGATTCAAGGACCGGCCTGATGATGGCTTCGGCCGGCTGGATCGGGCTGGGTCTGGCGGTGCTGGCCGGGCCAGGGGTATTCTCCGCCCTGCTGCACATCGGGGCCTTCGGCGCCGCGGTCATGGCGGTCGTGCTGGGCGCCCAGGTGCTGAATCTCCGCCGCGTGCCGACGCGCCTGCGTGTCTACATTTCGACGCCACCCCCCTCCATGGCCCTGGGCGCGGCGGTCATGCTCCTGGGACTGACGCTGATGTTCGGTTCGCTGGTCGTCTGGTGATCGACTCGCCGGGGCGAATGTCAATAACCGTAATGTCAATAACCGTCCGGTCGATTGCCGCTGCCGCGACCGACCGGTAGAATCAGATGGTGCGGCGCCCGATTCGGGATTCGCGGATGCCCGACCGCACCGCGGGAATCAGTCGATGTACCGGCTGTTCGGACTGGCCGTGGTGCTGTTCTGGGTGGTCGCGATGACGGCGCTTTTCTACCGCGACATCCTGCCGGCGTGGACCGCGCAGGATCCGCCGGTGATGAGCCGCGACCTGTTCGCGGGCCTGCGCGAGTCCCCGCAGCAGCATGCCATCTACGACGCCCGGGGGCGGCGCCTGGGAACCTCCTGGACCCGGGCCTCGTCCAGCTCCACCGAGACGACGGTCTACAGCACGATCCTGCTGGAGGGCCTGCTGCCCACCGGCAAGGTCCGCGTGGAAACCAGCACCGATTTCGACCAGGCCGGCGAGATCGACGCCTTCCGGCTGGACGTATACGGCGTCCCGCTGACCACCATCCGCGTCAACGGCGAGCGGCGGGGGATTTTCTTCCCGTGCACCATCCAGATGGGTCCGATCCAGAGGCAGATCAACCTGGACGCCTCGGCCAGCCGCCTCATCGGCGACTCGGTCCGCCCGTTCGGGTTCCTGCCGCGGCTGAAGGTCGGGCAGTCCTGGCGGATGCAGATCGTCGATCCGATGTCACTGATCCAGCGGACCAGCCGCATGACTTCGATCGTCGCCACGGTCATCGGACGCGAGGAAATCGACTATCTCGGCCGGCCGGTGGAGTGTTTCGTCGTCCGGACCAGCCCGCTGGAGACCAAGGCCTGGGTTCTCGCCGACGGACGGGTCGTCCGGCAGGAGGTTCAGGCTCCGGGCCTGGGCCGAATCGCGGTGCAGGAGGAGCCTTACCGGGAGCAGGACCTGATCGCGGCCCGCAAGACGGTGAGCGCCGGCCGCGACCGCCGCGAGCGGGATGACCGCGATGTCGACTGGAGCCCGGCGCCATGACCCCCGCCATCGAACTGTGCCACGTGACCAAGCGCTACGGCCGCTTCACCGCCGTCGACCGTCTCGCCCTGGAGGTCCGGCCGGGCGAGATGTTCGCCTTCCTGGGACCCAACGGGGCGGGCAAGACCACCACCATCAAGATGATCGCCGGCCTGCTGAGGCCCGACGAGGGGACCGTGCGGGTCTGCGGCCATCCGATGGATCACGACGGGCGACAGGCCCGGATGATGCTCTCGTACGTTCCCGACGAGCCTTTCCTGTATGAGAAGCTCACCGCCCGCGAGTTCCTGGAATTCGTGGCCCGGATGTACCGTCTGCCGCCGCAGACGGCCCGGTCCAGGATCGACCGG
Source organism: uncultured Phycisphaerae bacterium (assembly GCA_938005315.1). Lineage (GTDB taxonomy): Bacteria > Planctomycetota > Phycisphaerae > UBA1845 > PWPN01 > CALLOB01. The sequence goes on along the minus strand of CALLOB010000070.1, from coordinate 35,406 downwards.
CTGGTGGCCCGGCTGGACATGGGGTCCTTCCTCGATCAGCTCACCGAAGGCTTCTCCCACGGCATGAAGCAGCGAACCGTGCTGGCCGCGGCTCTGCTCCACGAACCGGCGGTCCTGGTCATCGACGAGCCGATGGTGGGACTCGACCCCCGGACGGTCCGGACGGTCAAGGAGCTGCTGACCGGCATAACCCGCGAGGGACGGACGGTCTTCATGAGCACCCACACCCTGGAGGTCGCCGAGGCGGTGGCGGATCGCATCGGCATCATCCGCCGGGGCCGGCTGGCAGCGGCAGGCACGCTGGCCCAGCTCCGCTCGCTGGCGGCGGCGAACGAGTCGCTGGAGGACATCTTCCTTCGCCTGACCGCCGATGAGCAGGACGAGGCGGTCGAAACGCTGCCGGCGTGAGCGGCAGGCGAGGTTCATTCGGTCATGGATCAGCACCAGGCCGGCACCGTCGAACCGTTCCTGGCTCCCGCGGCGACGCCCCGCAGGCCGCCCGAGAGCGCCCTGGGCCTGCTTCTGAGGGTGCGATTCCTGGCCCTGCGCAACCACGCGGCCCAGCTGCTCGTCGAGCACCCGCTGAAAGTCGCCGGCACCACCGCGTCGATCCTTCTGATCTGGACGGGAATGTACGCGCTGCTGGTCCGGGTGTTCCAGGAGATCAACCGCCAGCTGCTCGAGGGTATCGTCGCGACCCCGCTGATCTTCACGTTCTTCTTCCTCGCCCTGACGTGCATGCTGACGTTCTCCAACGCCATCATCTGCTACGGCTCCCTCTTCCGCCGCCAGGAGAGCGCCTATCTGATGGCCGGACCGCTGCCGCGGCGAGACATCGTGCTGCTGAAGTACCTGGAGAGCCTGACGCTGGCCAGCTGGTCGGTCGTCCTGCTGGGTGTGCCGATGATGTTCGCCGTGGCCAGAGTGTTCGAGGAGGATGCGTCCTTCTACCCTCTTTTCCTCGGCCTGTTTGTGGCCTTCATCCCGATACCCGGGGCGGTCGGGCTGCTGCTGGCCTGGGGGGTGGTCCGATTCAGCCCCAGGATGCCCGAGCGCACGCTCACGCTGGCCGGGGTGGCCGTCCTGGCCCTGATCGCCTGGTGGGGCTGGCGCCTGTTCCGTTCCCCGGCCATCTCGGGCGACTGGCTCGCGGGGTTCTACGACCGCGTCTCGGTGGCCCAGAGCGCGCTCCTGCCGCACACCTGGGTCTCCAACGGCATCGCCAGCTCGCTGCAGGGCCGGCCGGCGGCGGGTCTGTTCTACCTGCTGGTCACGGCGGCCAACGGCCTGTTCGCCAGTATGGTGGCGGTGAGGCTGGTCGCCAGCGGACTGGCCGGCGCCTACGACCGCGCCCAGATCTGCGGCTCGGGCAAGCGGCGACGGGCCGGACGGATGCTCTCCTGGGTGGCGGAGATCCTTTTCGCCTACCTGCCCTCGCGGCAGCGGCTGCTGGCCGCCAAGGACCTCAAGGCCTTCTTCCGCGACCCGCTGCAGTGGTCCCAGATGGCGATTCTGCTGGGCCTGCTCACGCTGTACGTCTCCAACGTCCAACAGCTCTGGACTGAGCTGGCCACCCCGGGCCTGCAGGTGCTCATCGGGTTCCTCAACCTCACCGCCGTGGCCCTGATCCTGGCCACGTTCACCAGCCGATTCGTGTTCCCGCTGGTGAGCCTGGAGGTCCGGCATCTCTGGCTGCTGGGACTGCTGCCCTTGAGCCGCACGCAGATGGTGGTCTCCAAGCTGCTGTATTCGCTGACCATTACCGTCCTGGTGGCCCTGGCCGTCACCGGTGTCTCGGTGTACCGGCTCTCGCTGCCGTCGGCCCTTGCCTTCACGCACCTGGTGGCCATCACCGCCATGTGCGTGGGACTGTGCGGTATCAGCACCGGCATGGGAGCCCGCATGCCGATGATCAACGAACGCAACCCGGCGCGCATCGCCGGAGGCCTCGGCGGGGTGATCGGGCTGATGCTGTCGGTGGGGCTGGTCGCGGCTTCGCTGGCCGGCGTCGGCGTGATGAGCTTCCGCATGGTCTGGACCGGCCAGGGCGCGCACCTGAGCGGATCCGTACTCGCCTGGCTGGCCGCGGTGGTTCTGCTGAACACCGTCGCGGCGGCCGCATCCATGATCGCGGGTATCCGCCACTTCAACCGCTCGGAGTTCTGAACCGCCCGGCGAGGGATCGGCATGGCGCGGCCGGAGCCCCGATTCGACACGACCCGTTGCCGGCGCGGCACCTGCTTGGACGACAGAGCTTCATCGCGCCGACGGGCTGGTCGGGCGGACGGCGCCGGGATCGCGCGGCTCCTGAGTCCCATCCATTCCCTGCGGCGTCCGATAAACCATCGTTCCCGCCGGAAGAGCCGCCCGCCGCGTCCGTAAGCGGCAAATCTTCAGGGAAAACAGTTTTTCGCGTAGATGACGGTCGCACGGGCCGGTAGAATCGGGCGTGAGGTGGAGGTTGGTGGAGAAAACGCCTTTACGACTGCTGCAGGCCGGGCGAACCGCTGCTTGCCACGACGCCTTCGTGCTGACGCGGGAGGAAGCGCGGCGGATCTTCAAGGGCATGGTGGTCGCGGAGCTGGACGCCGGCTTCCTTCGCTATTCGCGCCGCCAGGCCCTGCTCAAACAGGCGTCACGAATGGGCATCGCCGACTTCGAGGCTGCCCTGCTGATTGCCGAAGCCCAGTACTATTCCGGGGACCTCGAGCCGCTTGAACCACCCCCGGCTTTCCTGCAGGACGAAAGCCGACCGCCTGCATGGTCCCCGGCGATCCAGCTGGCCTTTGCGGCCGTTGTCGCTCTGCTGGTTGATCTCGTGCTGATCAGCTGGCTTTTCTGAGCCACGATGAACCCTCCCTGTTGAACCGTCAGAGGGCCTGATCGCGACGAGCCCGAACCGGCGCCGTTATTGCCGGCGGAGAGCGCTTGGTTTTGTCCATGGACCCTTGAAACAGTATCCTGACGGTTTCAATCGCCGGTCGTGCCCCGAACGGCCCCGGCCGGCACCCGGGGGTACTGGAGATTCCGGAGGCATGTCATGTCCTGCAGCCGATATCTGATCGTGGGGGTGGTCGCCTGGGCGATCGCATGCGCCGTGGCCGGGTGTGACTCCGGCGAACGGGCCGTCAGCCCGCCGCCCGATTCCTCGACCGCAACCGGCACCTTCGAGGTGGCCGACGACCCGTTGATTCAGGCCGTCGACGAGACGCTCATGAGCTTCGCCGTCGAGGGGATGCATTGCGAGGGCTGTGCGTTGAGCATCGCAAGAACCCTGGCCCGGATGCCGGGCGTCAGGAAAGCCCGGGCCTCCTTCGACCGCAGGACGGCTTGGCTTCTCTGCGGTCGCGACCAAGGGCCCCAGACCGCGGCGGTCGTCGCCGCATTGGCGGACCTGGGCTACCAGGCCCGGCCGGCCGACAACGCCTCACCGCAAGCACCGGCCACCGCCGCCGTCCACTGAAAGCTGAGCCCCTCAGGTTCGCTCCGCCGGCCGATTCCGCGGCACATCGAGCGCATAGAGAAGGCCACCCGCATGTGCGGGTAGCCTTGCCGGTTTCAGTGCGGGACAAGTCCTGCCGCGGGAGGGGTTCCTCGGCGATCAGTAACGGCTTCCCCGGCCGCCGCCACCGTAGCCGCCTCGGCCGCCGCCGCCACCGTAGCCGCCCCGGCCGCCGCCGCGGTCCTCACGCGGCTTGGCCTCGTTCACGGTCAGCGGCCGGCCGCCGTGATCCTTTCCGTTCAGCGCGTTGATTGCCGACTGAGCCTCGTCGTCGTTGCTCATTTCGACGAAACCAAAGCCTTTGCTGCGACCCGTGGCACGGTCGCTGATGACTTCGGCGCTCTGAACGGTACCGTGTGCCGAAAACAGCTCCTGAAGCTCCGAGCTGCTGACACTGAACGGCAGGTTGCCCACATACAACTTCTTGCCCATCGATCATCTCCTGTGCGAGGGCGTTCGCGACCCGCTTTTCACTTTCCGGGTCCTGTCAGAAAGGGGCCACCGTCTCGGCCCAGGTAGGTAGGATGGCGATTGAGATTTCGGTCCGGACTTGACAACATGCTTGTGCCGCGTGCCCGACTCATTCGACGAACCAACCAAGAGCATTGTACCGCGCCGCAAAGCGTTGGCAAGACGCCGCCCCCGAAAAATCCACATTCTCTCCCCAACCCCCCGATCGCCCCACAGGCCGATAGCTCCGGCGAGTCCTGAAACGACGCCCCTGATACGCTCCATTGGGGTGATCGAACCCGTCCGATCGCCGTTTTCGGTACCGCCAGGGCGGTTTCGCGTCTCGGCCGTGCCTCTGCCGCCATGAGCAATTGAAGGCTTTCGGATTCCCGATGCCCGCGTCGTACCTGGTCTCGGGCAGGCGGTACTCCGTTAGGGTAAGGCGCTATCAGCCTCGCCTGACGAACGCCCCCCGAACTTGGCGGGTATCGACCGGCACGGTGCACCGTAAAGGGGTTGTCCCGCCGCCGTCGGCTGCCTGGCGGAGAACCCGGTCCGGTGGGCAAGGCGGTCATGAGACGCACAATTCAGTCGGCAGTGTTCAGTCAAGACTCGCGGTGGTCGCGGCACGCAGTGCGCGGGAGCAGCTTTCCATGCCGTCGCGCGCGGCTCGACTCGCCGACACCCGCCACCCGATCAGGCAGGCCAGCGCGTAGAGACCGGCGGGCAGAAGCCCGACCGCCGCCGCCCGGCGCTGTGTGCGGTCCGTGGGCGGAGGAATCACCGCCGCAGAGGCGGGCACGTACCGGATCTCCCAGGGGCGCATGGCCTGCGCGGACGCGGCGGCCCGCTCGCGGGCCAGTTCGATCAGCCGGCCCTGGATATCCGCCTGCTGCTGATGGAGAATCTCTCGCTCCTGCAGCGTGTTCAGGCGGGCCTGAAGCTCGGTCAGCGTCGCGGACGTCTCGGCGGCGGCCGCCGCGATCTCGAGATCCTGCCGAACGCCCTCGCGGATGAGATCCTCGCGACGCCCGGCGGCTTCCCTGGCCGCCTGAGCGTACTCGGCGCGCAACTGGGCCAGGCGCTGATCCTTGAGTCGTTGACCGCATTCAGCCCGTCGGGCCTGGAGGCGTGCGCGCAAAGCCGTCAGGCGATCGACCGCTGCGGCCAGCTCGACGTTTTCGGGGGGAATCAGGGCCCGGGCCGAGGCGGTGACGGCGTCAACTGCCTTGACCAGCGGTTCGAGCTGACGCATCAGGGCATTCTGCAGTACCAGTCGTTTCGTCAGTTCGTCTTCCCCCTGCCCGATTTCATCCAGGGCGCGCCTGAACCGGGCTCGGGGCAGGAGCATCTGGTCGAGGAACGTCCGGCAGGCGCGGCTCAGAAGCTCCTGGACCTCCAGCGGCTCGGTCCGGCCCCCGGGCTGCTCGGCCAAAAGCCGATTCTGGGCGTTCCACACCGTCTGAAGGCTTTCGGCGGCACGTTCCCATTCATTGACGGCTTCGCCCATGGCCAGCAGACGGTTGTTAACCTGCGAGCCGTGGTTGCCCTTCCGGGCGGCATCCAGGTGCTCACGGGCAGCCGCAATCTGGCGATGCAGCTCGGTGAAGCTCGCGGCCCCGCCTTCCAGGGTTTTAGCCAGGATCCGCCGAAGCTCGGCCTCCTGGTGGACCAGCGCGTCGCGGTCCGCGAGGCTGCGCGAATCCCCGGCCAGTGCCAGGTTCACTTCCTCGGGGGAGATCTGGATCGAGGCTTCGGCCGGTGCCGTGGAGGCCATCCGGGTGGTGGCCGCTTCAACACCTTCGGCCAGCCGCCGGCGATCGGCTTCGAGGCGTTGCCAGCGTTTCAAGTGCTCCTCGATGCGGCCGGCCTGTGCCCTCGCCTCGGCATCGGCGTCTGCCGCGGACACCAGCTGCTGGCGCACCTCCTGGAGCTCGGCGAGAAGGCGATCGGCACCCGGGCTCTCGGCCGGCACGATCGGCGCACAGGCGGCCCGCACGCGTTCGACGACACTCGAGCCCAGCGCGTCCAGCCGCGCGCACATGGCGGAGGGGTCGCTGCCCTGGATGGCCAGCGTGATCCGTCCCTCAACATCTTTGAGATCCAGCATCACGTCCCGCTGGCTGGACAGCTGGGCGACGCAGGATGCCCAGACCTCGGAGCGATCCGCAGGGACCAGCAGGCTTGCCTCGGCGCGGTATGCCGGCGGCGTCCAGCTCGGGGCTGTCGCGGCGAGAATCACGCCCGCCACGGACGACGCCAGGCCGCCCAGCAGAAGCCAGACGCCCAGCCGTCTGCCTGCCGTGCTCCGCAGGGCGAGGACCTGGCCGCCGGGCAACTCGCCGCGTTCCAGACTGTTCGGCGGGGGACGGTCATCCGGCAGGCCTTGCACCATCCCCGCAGACTCCAGGTCGCCGGGCATCGAGGTCGGGGCTGGACGCGGCTCGCTAGGACCCGAGGCTGACGAAGCCGGCAATGATTGGGCCGGAGCGGTCGGACTTCCATCGGACAGAGGCACTTCACAGACAGGTACCTGGGGCTTGGGAATACGGGGGTCGCGGCGGGGCTCAGGGGAGGCAGTCCGGCCGCCTGCGGGATCGGCGCCAGGCAGCGGCGCTTTGTCCTGGCCTCCTCCGGTGGAGTCATGGGGTGGTTCTCGGCTGGGCGTACCGCTCATGACGGGGTCTTCCGGCGAGAGGTTTGAAATCGCAAGTACAGGGGCAGTTTATCGCCCTGGAACGGGGGTCACAAGCACGGAGCGGGGCTCACGAGCAACCTTCATGAGTTCAGCCCGCATTGACGCGAGAACTCGGTGGGTGGAGGACATCACCTGCCCTGCAGTAAATCCCAACGTGGCCGGCGGTCCTTGCTCTTTTGATCGCTTTTCATAGAATAAGACCGACCGGACGGTATGCATTGAGGGCGAGGTGGTGTATGCAGCGCCAAACGGCAGACGAACATGTAATTCATCGAGGGTGTCAGAAACGGGGCGAGCGGACGCGAGCCGACATTCTGGAGGTGGCCGGGCGGCTTTTCGGCGATTACGGCTACCACCACACAGGCATTGCCGACATCCAGGACGCCACGGGGCTGACCAAGGGGGCGTTCTACCACCATTTCAAGTCCAAGCAGGAAGTCGCTCTGGCGGCCATTGAGGTGATGGCGGATGACATCCGTCGGGAAGTGATCGATCGCGCTCGCCCGACCCCGGAGGCCGGGATCGACCTGGGCCTGCTGTTGGAAGGCCTGAGCGAGCTTGCCGCCGGTTCGCGATCGCGGCACGGAAGGTTGCTGGTCATGCTCTGCGTGGAGCTCAACGATTCGGACGGAGTGCTCCGGCAGGCGGTTCAGGAGGTCCTGGCCGGTTTGCGGAACGCTTTGGTGGAGGGGATTTCGGCAGCGCGGGCGGCCAGTCTGGCAAATCGGGGGCTTGAAGACTCAGAACGGGCCGACTGGATTCTGCAGACGCTGCTGGGGGCGATGGTGGTTGCCAAGGCGGGGATCAATCTCCGGCCGGTCGGAGAACTCCTCTGGCGCGCGGCCCATCTCCCGAGGCCGAGCTGAGGAGAGGTGGGCGACAGGCAGCATCATCTTCGAGGGGCCCGGCTTCGCGGGGGGCGCGTCCGATAAGCCGACCGATGCACGAATCGGCGTTCCATGTGTGAGACCGGTTGCCCGCATGATTTGCGCGGGTACGCCCCGGACAGGGTCAGACGACTCCGGACTCCGGTCGAGTGGAATGTTCAGGCTTCGGCCTGTCCGACCGATACGCTGCACAGAGGGCGATCTGACGAGACAGGGGACGCCGGCGAGGCGAGCCGCAGGGGGCCTGCGTTCGGAGGCATGCCCGACGGAAGGCGGGAAGGGGCGAAGCAGTCTTGGACGTCCGGTTCGTGAATGCGTGCATTGTGGCGACCAGGCAGACATTCCGGAAGCTGCTGAACACGGAATTGGTCGGCGGCAAGGCTTTCATCCGGACGGACAAGGATCCGGCCGGTGAAGTGGCGCTGCGGATGAGGGTCGAGGGCGTCGAGGCGGCGGGTCTGGGCTTGTGCCTGAGTGCAGGCACGGCCGAGCGGGTGGCTTCGGCCGTGGCGGGGGTCTCCCTGACGCCCGCGGACGAACGCTTCCAGCCGCTGATGGCTCAACTGCTGTCCCAGATCGCCGCCGGCGCCGCCGCCGATCTGAAGGGGCGGCTCGAGCCGAGGTTCGGGGCCCCGGAGGTGGCGGTGAGGGAGGATCGTCAGCCGGGCGGACCGGGAGGCGAGCCGCGGCTGGCGTTGCCGTTCGACTCGAGCCTGGGACGTTTCGTGCTGGAGATCGCGATGACCGTCGATGCGGAGGTCGCCGCTTCTCCCGCATTGCGGGGGCGTTGAGCGGCCGGGACGAACGGCCGAAGCATCGGGCGAGGCACCAGGGCATCGCAGGCATCTGCGGCAGGGTGGAGTCATCATGATCGCACTGGACCCATCGCAACTGCCGTCGCCGATCGCGACGGTGCTGATGCTTCGGGGCGCGGATCTGCCCACGCTGCTGTGGCAGGAGGGGCCCAATCGCGCGGCCCGCAAACTTCTGGAGGAGACCCCGCTGTCCGACCTCTTCGCGGGGGTTCAGCTGCTGGACCAGCCGCACGCGGAGTTGATCCGGGCCATGCTCTTCCTGTGGACGGGCTGGCATGAGGCGTGTTGCGACGCCCTCAAGGGCCTGCCACAGCGTGAGGGGTTGTACTTGCTGGGGTTCGTGGAGCGTCAGAGCGGTCGAAGCGATCAGGCCAAGAAGCTGCTCACGTCGGTGGGCGAACACGAGATCCACGCCAATCTCGCGCGGTATGCCGCCTCGGTGATCGATCCGGCGATTCACCAGGGCATCGGGCGGCTCAAGAGCTTCATCGACTTCAGCGGCGGATGGGAGCCCTGCCTGTACGCGGACCTCTTCGAGCAGACCCGGCTGGGCAGGTTCGGCAGCGCGACCGAGCAGGTCGTCCGGCAGATGCAGTGCCGGGAGTTCGAGCTGCTGTTCTCTTACGCATGGCAGCAGGCCACCGGCGCGGAGCTGAAGGAACGCTCGCCTCAGGACGAGGCCCGTGAGCGGCGTCAGCGCGAGATGGAGCTCCGCAGGAAGGCCGAGGAGCGCCGCCGGGAGAAGCTCAAGCAGGAGCGGGCCCGAAAGGCGGCGCTGGCCGCGCAGGAGCCCGCGGCCAGGAAGGGCGGGCAGACCGGGAGCGAGGCTGCCCGCAAGGACGACACCAGGAAATCCGGCGGTCAGGAGGCCAAGGCGCCGTCGCCGGTTCACATCCGCTGCCCCAGGTGCATGGAGATGCTGGAGTTTCCGCCGACCGCCCGCGGCCGCAAGGTGATGTGCGGCAAGTGCTCGGCGGTGTTCATGATCCCGGTTTCGGGCTCGACGGCGGTGGCGGACTCCGGGCGCGTGAACCTGCGCTGCCCGAAGTGCAGGGCGAACCTGTCCTTTCCCGAGGAGGCCCGGGGCAAGACCGGCAGGTGCAACACCTGCAACGCAGCCTTCAGGATTCCCGAGCGTTCTCCCGCGGCCGCGAAGTCCTGACACGTTCCGGACCTTCAGGTTCCCCCGGCACATACGCGCGAGTGACGGCATCGGCCCGACGGTCATACGCGGGATCGTCCGGGCAGTCCGGGAGGGGCGGTGGAAGCTGGCGCAGATGCCCGAGGAGCCCGGACCGCGCCTGTACGATCTCCAGGCCGACATCGGCGAGAAGGTTGATCTGGCGGCCACGCATCCCGAGACGGTCCGGCGGCTCCAGCAGGCGTACGACGCCTGGAACGGCCGGGGCGTCCCGCCGAAGTGGGACAATCCCGAGCGTGCGGCCGGCCGCCCGGCGGGCGCATTGCAATCGCCCGACGGGGGTGGAGGCTACTGCCGCGTGCGGACCAGAGCACACTCGTCCCAGGTCACGTGGCCCTGGGTGTAATGACCGCCGATCCTGGCCTCGAGTATGAACCGGACACGCGTGGTTTTCGGGCCGGTGGTGAAGGGCACGAGCAGGCGCGTGAACGTCGTGGGCCGCGTGACCGACCGGATGGGGTGGTCGGCGACCAACGCCGCGTTGGCGTCCAGTTCCTGGATGCGCAGCCCGGCCATGTCGCCGGGGGTGGCGCCGAAGCCCTTGCCGTGGAGATCCACGGCATGAACCCATGCGGAGGCCTCATAGGGCGTGTTCGCGTCAACCTCCACCTCCTGATACACGATGGTCTGCCCGTGGCCGTCCGTATGGGTGCGGAGGGCTTGCTTGCCTTCCCGGAATTCCGGCGGCCCCCATTCCGGGTGCTCGGCATAGGCTGATTCCGACCAGATGTACGATATTCCCGCGCCGGCGAAGACGTAGGTCCAGCCTTTTCCGCCGGCCGTTTTGCCGAGGTTGCCGAGGTCGTTGGCGACGCCTTCCTCGAAGCCGCCGTTATGGAGCAGATTGCCCTCGCGGCGGACCGGAGTCTCGGCGGTCTGCAGCGTCACGGGGCTCGCCCCCGGACCGCCGGGCCCCGGCCCGACCTCGATGGCCTGGACGATGGCTTCGGCGCCCCGGTCGCCCTTGAACCGGATGGACACGATGCCGTTTTCCGGCCGGATGTCGTCGAACACCAGATCGACGGCCCGCCCCAGGCCGGGCCAGAGACCGAAGGCGGGCGTCCTGCGCGGCTGCGGATCCAGCCCGGCGGCGGCCGCGGCCGTGCCGGCGATATCGAACCCCGAGACGACCTCCCGGCCGTTGATGGCGATGGTCATGGCCCGTTGCGAGGGATCGATGTTGCGGTGCTCGCAGAACTTCAGCCGGGCGTGATACGTTCCCGGAGCGACGGTGAAGTCCACCCAGAACTCGCGGCCGTGGATGCCCAGGCGGTAGAGCTCCGGATCCTCGGTACCCTCGATGAGCAGCCGCCTGGGGGTCGTGTACCAGGAGGCGGCCACGGTATCGACGCCGGTGCCGACGCGAACCACGAACTCCGTGCCCGGTCGCCACGCCTGTCCGCGGGAGTCGATGTAGTCCTCGCGCGCGGTACGGCCGAACACGAAGCGCTGGGCATCGGTCGGCCCGCCTCCGGCGCCCCAGGTCGGCGCCGTCTTCGGGGAGGCCGCCGAATGCAGCGCGCCGCGGATACGCACGACCGAACCGCCGCTCACCGGGTTGCCCCGGCCCAGGACGACGATCCTCAGGGTGTGCGATCCCTGCGGCAGGCCGTTGCGCCAGTAGAGCACCTGTCCGGTGCGAGCCGCGGGGTTCCAGCCGTCGATGCCGACCAGCTGCCGGGTTCCGTCGAGCCAGACCTCGGCCAGCCCGCCGTCGGGCCCGACGTCGCCCAGCAACCTCACCTGGTTGCCCTCGAAGGTCAGAGAGAGCTCGGCCCCGCTCTCCGAGGAGGTCAACAGGTTGTCGGAGCGGGTCCAGGATCCGGTGGTCTGGAGCGCGGAGACCGCGACGGTGTCCTGCGGATCGTCGCCGGCGATGGTGACGTGCCTGGCCCCGTCGTGGCGGACGGTAATGATGCAGTCGCCGTCGGGCAGCGAGGCGATGGTGTAACCGTCGGCGTCCAGTTCGCTGCGTCGCGACAGCTCGCGGCCGTCGGCCTCAACCTTTGCCGGCATGAATGCCAGGCGCAGGACGTCGATCGCCGGGGCTTCAGCCGCGAAGACGGCGTATCGCACGAGGCCGTCGCCGTAGGAGACGTCGGTGACCGTGGAACTGCTGCGCATGATGTGGTTCTCGCGGCTGGGCCCGAAGACCTCGGGCATCCAGGCCATGGCCGAGAGCACGTGCTTGAGGGCCATCGGGTGGGCGATCTTGAACCAGCCCGCCGCCACGATGGCGCCGCCCTCGATGTTGTCCTCCACCACGCCGGTCTCATGGCAGTCGTAGGTCGCCAGGATCAGTTGCCGCCGGGCCATTTCCAGGCCCCACGGGCTGGCGGCCTGCACGCCGTACTGGGCATAGACGTTGGCCAGCTCTAGCGGCCCGTACCACAGGCTGGTCCCGCAGCAGCCTGAGGACTCCGGGTAGGCCCAGGCGCCGCTGTAGACGTCGCCGCGCGACTGCGGATCGGCGCCGGTGCGGTTGAGGAACAGCGAGGCGATATTGCGGGCGTCGCATCGCCAGTTGGGAAACTCGTCGGGATGGTTCATCAGGTACCGGGCGGCGAACTCGGTGACGTTCTCGACCTGGACGGGGCAGGGCCAGTCCCAGTAATTGCGGCCCCAGGTCTCGTGGCCGGTCCAGTCGGGCAGGAGCACGTCGCGCAGGTAGCGCACGCCGTCGGAGCGGGCCCGGCGGATCTCGCCTTCGCGGCCTTCGTAACCGCCGGCCAGGATGGCGTCGAGGAAGTCCAGGATGAACACCACGTTGCCGCCGGCGGCATCCTCCCAGGGCACGTCCTGAGGATTGGCGTACCTCGGCCAGGGCGGCCGGCCGGCCTCGCGGCAGCGTTTTGCGGCCAGCAGGTCGGCCCAGTGCCGCGCGGCGTCGAGCCAGCGGGTGTTGCCGGTCAGTTCGGCGGCGTGCACCAGAGCCAGACCGCATTCGGCCACGATGTCCAGCTGCATGAAGCCGCGCGGGTCGGACTGGCCGTAGGGCCGTCCGGCGGTGGGGGCCCCGATCAGGAAACGCGGCCAGGGATGGTCCTCGGGGGTCTGGCCGAAGTCCAGCAGGGCGTCAGCCTGGAGCGAGAGGTGGGCGATGGCGGCGGCGTCGCCGCTGTAGCGGTAATAGTCGACGAGACCCGCCAGGACGTAGGCGGCGCGTTGCACGAGGTCGCCGTTGGCCCAGTCCTCGATCGGCGGCACGGTGATCAGGCCGTCCGGCGATATGCTCCAGGAACCGCTGAAGATGTACTCGGGCACCGCTGCGGCCGCCCGGCTCCTGTCGGTCCAGGGATACCGCTTCATGGTTTCGGCGGCGATGCGGATCCGGTAATCGAACTGCCCGTTGGGGGCGGTGTACCAGGGGGCGATGACGCCGTGGGCGTCGTGCACGGCCGGATAGGCGTAGTATCTCTCGCGTGTGGTCGCGGCCGACAGGGTGACGCCGGACATCAGCAGGACCAGGGCGGGGCGAAGCGTCTTCATGTCTCGTGCTCCGTCACAAAGGGGGCCGGGGAACAGCGATCGCGCCCGGTACAGCGATTGTTCCCGGGGATTCCCGGTCGCGGTGCGCCTCCGGCCGCTCAGGGAACGGCTTCGAGGCTTACCTGGCCGGTCCGGGCGTTCACGGTAACGACGGCATCGGTATACTCGAAGCGGTAGAAAGCGTCCACGCCGTTACCCGGGGCAGCCGACAACGACCAGCGGATGTATTCGAGGGGGTAGCCGGCGGTGACCAGCAGCAGCCGCGCCTGGGTTTCGCCGATGGGCTCATCCCGGAGGTCGCGGACCGTGGCGTCCGCGGGGGGACCGGGCAGCGTTTGCAGCGTCCAGGTCGCCAGATCATAGCGGAGCTCGAGGATGGTGGCCGGCGAGTCCGGATTGGCGGCCCAAAAAACGTAAGCCACCGTGATCCCGGCGTTGGTCTGTTGGAGCGTGCCGTTGGTGCCCTCGATGAAGAAGACGACGGCCCCGGGAAGGGCTTCCGCGGCGCGGCGTGCGGCTTCGGCGAGGGTCGCCTTGGCCTGGTCGCCGGCCGGCGGGATCGAGGCCGGGGGACAAGCGACCAGCAGCGGCAGGATGATCCAGAGCGACGCGCCTCGGCGGAATCGCAATGCAGCATCCTCGTGATGGATAAACGGATCCGGGCACGCGTAACGCCGCGTGCCTCATGCCGCTGTCGGACCAGCCCGGGAGTCAGGACTGTGGCTGCGAAGCCGGTTTTGCGGCCGCAGCCGCCTCGCCGGCGGCTTTCAGCAGCGCGTCCAGTTGGGCCCGAAGATCCGACGCGGTGTTGAGCCCGATGTTCACGTGTTCGATCTTGCCGCTGGGACCGACGACAAACATCGTGGGGTAGCCCGTCGCCCGGAAAAGCCGGCCGACCTTGTTGTCGGCGTCGGGGGCCAGTTCGAGGTTGGATCCCATCTGCTTGACGGCTTCGATCATCTCCTCGGTGGTGTAGACCCGGGAGCCCATTCTTTCAACGATGTTGACGAACCGGACGCCCCGGGGTTCATAGGCGGCGCGGGCGGCCTCGACGACCGGCATCTGCCGCTTGCAGAACCCGCAGTTGGGGGCGATGAAGTTCATGACCGTGATCCGGCCGGCAAGGTCGGCCCTGGACAGGGACTTGCCGGCGACGGTCTGGAGGGCGAAATCGGGCGTCGGCTGCCCGATGAGCTGGGCGGCGGGGCGGGCCGGCTGAGTGGCCGCGGCCGCAGGCGGCGCGGGGGGGTTGTACCTGAGGATCGGCACCTCCAGGACGGGCTTTTCGTCATCGTCGGTCTTGATGGTCAGCTTGCGGCCGTCTTCCGGCGGCAGGTAATCGGCGGGGATGTCCACCGTGACCTGGTAGGACTTGCCCGGCGTGCGGACGGTGAACTTGGCCGTCAGGGCGGGGTCGTCCACCGAGACCTCGGTCACGGTGACGGGCTTCTCCCCGTGGTTGGTGACCCAGAGGGTGCGGGGATAAATACGGGCCGGCTGGCCGGCCGGGACGTTGACCGGGGCGATCATCAGGGTGGCCGGCATGACGTCGAGCCGCTCGGTGCGGCGTCCGGACGCGGCCACACGCAGCTCCTTGGGGTTGTCCAGACCGGTGTTCAGAACGGCCATGGCGCTGAGCATGCCGGTCTTGATCGGCTTGTTGGGAGTGACGACGAGATCCCACTTGCGGCCGGGCTCGGTTTCCATGAGTTCGAACGAGAAGGCGCTGCCGGCCGGCTGGGTGGCCAGGGAGATCTGCGTCGGCTGGTCGCTGTTGTTCGTGACCTTGAGCGTGATCGGGGCGGGATCATCGCCAAAGAAGTTGCCGAAATTCGCGCTGACCGGCTGGACCTCGACGAGCTGCTTGCAGTGGCCCTTGAGCACCAGTCGCAGCTGCGGGGTCACCGGGTCGTTGGACTCGACGGTGATGCTCTTGGCGAACGTGCCCCGAAGGGTTGAGCTCTGCAGCTTGAAGGCGAAGTCGCCGGTAGCGCCGGGTTCGAGCCGGGTCGGGTATTCCCCGGCCTTGGTGCAGCCGCACTGCGGGCGAACGGCCTTGATTTCGAGTGTGGACTTGCCCGTGTTGGTGATCTTGAAGGCGTGCTCCAAAACCGGACCGGCCCATATTGTGCCGAAGTCGTGGTCGGCGTTATCGACCTTGATCACCGGAGCGTTGGGATCCGGTTGCGTTGTCGCGGGGGCAGTGGTTGGGGCCTGGGGGGTCCCGGTTTCAGCCGCCGGAAGCGGTGCGGCCGCAAGCGTCAGGGACAGCAGGACAAAACCTGTCCACGGCCGGACAATACGATGGTTCGGGAAGAAAACGGCATGACCAGGCATCTTGCGAAACCTCCACATGGCCGGTCGCCGGCTCCAGGGACCGGGGCGCCCGGGCGGACGCGGCCTGTTATTCTCGGAGGACCGGGGGCGTGTGCGCACGCCTTCGGAACATCCCGAGGCATCACCGCCGGATGAGCCCGGAGGTCTCCCGGGGAACGCTCCGGGAGTTTCCAGGGCCCTGGCGGCGGTCGGACCGTTCAGTATAACCCCTCGGGACCGGGAAAAGGCAAGGCGGTCGGAACGCGATAAAAAAGCTCCCCCCGGGCGGGGGATCGACCTCAACGAGCCGGACGGGAATCGAACCCGCAACCTTCGGATCGACAGTCCGATGCTCTAACCAATTGAGCTACCGGCCCGTAACCTCTGGGGCTATGGCGCCCCGAGCACCTCAAGTATAAAAACCGGCCCCGGGCTGTCAAGAGCGAACCGGCGTGGAAAATGGGTGCTCCGGTTGGCGTGGGCCGCCGGCACGTGGGTGGGCGGCAGGTGGGTTGCAGGCGACAGCCGGAGACTCCGGCGCCCGTCAGACAGGTGCGGCGGCGCGTCGGGGCGGCTGGCCTTGCGGCAAGCCCTTGCCCGGGCGTGCGATACGCCCGGGGAGGTTGCCACGGCGGGGCGATGCCGGTAGACTGGATGGGGAAAGGCGTCGCGTTTGGCCTTCGGCATCGCCGCCGGTTGCAGGGACGGTCAGGAAGATGAAAGTCTCGCTGGTGATGTTCAGAGAAGACGGAAACCGCAGGGAGTTCCCTCTGGATCCCGGCCGGACGATTATCGGTCGGCGGGAGGAGTGCGACCTGCGGATTCCGCTGGCCGAGATCTCGCGAAAACACGCTCAGATCACCGTGTCCGAAAAGGACCGCAAGGTGCTGATCAAAGACCTGGGAAGCTCCAACGGAACCTATCTGAACAACCAGCGGTTGACCGCCGAGCAGCCTCTTTCGCCGGGCGACCACGTGATCCTGGGCCCGGTGGTGTTCACTGTCAGGATCGACGGGGAACCTAAGGACATTCGCCCGGTCCAGACGCGTCTGGAAGCCAAGCAACCCCGCGGCAGGGAGGCCGTGGCCGCGGTACCCATGCGACAGGACGAGGATTCGGACGCCTTCGACGACGATGATCCGATCAGCGCCTTGGAGGCCTTGGCGGCTTCCGACGAGACCGCGGCTCTGGATCTCAACGAGGACGACTTCGACCTGGGCAGTTCGAGGGTCTAGCCTCCACTCCTTGTGGCCGAAGGACGTCGCCGGCCGGTTGGCGCGCTGCGTCCCACTCAACAGTCCTCCCCGAGGCGAAGGGTGCGCCGGCGAGGCGCAGAGCGTCTGGGCTGCGTCCGCGCGCTCGGCGCTGCGTCTGCCTGCGGCGTGGTCTGCCGTCTTCAGATCGCGTACTGCGGAATCTTCATGAGTTCGCCGTCCTTCATGGCGGACTGATGGGCGACGATTCCGCTGACGGTCATGTTCAGGGCCCAGGCGATGTCGATCAGCGGTTTGCGGTCCTGCAGCACGGCGGTGACGAACTCATTCATGAGGTGTCCGTGGGATCCGCCGTGGTGGCCGCCCTCCACGCCGGGTGGCAGAGGCGGGCGCCTGAGCGGAGGCAGGTTGGTTTCGACCCCCTCGTATTTCCCGTAGAACGTTCCGCGCTGGCCGCGGATGCGGCCCATCTCGCCTCCGGCGCCGGGCGAGTCCCAGCTGACCGCCATCCGGGCGGTACCGCCTTCGCTGGTGCGGAAGAGCGCGATCTCGGTGCCGAAGGGATTACGGTAGCGGTTGTTTTCCGGCTTGAGATGGTCGATGATGCTGGGAACGCCCATGCAGCTGACCTCGGTGAAGCTGCCGCCACCGACGCCGACATAGTAGGCGTTGGAGTGCGTCGGGTACCACTGGGGCGGCAGGCCGATCCGCCAGCCCTTGAAGGAATCGATGGGTTCGGGCATGTAGTGGTAATACTCGCCCTCGGCGTAGATGAGCTTTCCGAACCCGCCGGCCTTGTAGATCTCCCGCATGGCATGCAGATCGGCGTGGTAGCAGGAGGTCTCGAAAAGCATGTATTTCAGGCCACTGGTCTTCACCGCCTCAAAGAGCCGATCGGCATCCTCGAGCGAGCCGAAGCAGGCCGGCACGGCGCAGCAGACGTGCTTACCGGAGCGGAGCACCTTGATGCAGTGGTCCGCGTGGCTGGGGGCGTCGGTGGCCACGAAGACGGCCTCGATCCGATCATCCTTGATGAGCTCCTCCAGCGAGGGGTAGGTCTTGTCGCAGCGGCAGGCTTTGGCCAGGGCGGCGCAACGGTCCGGCACCAGGTCGCTGACCGCGACGATCTGGACGTTGGGGTGGTCCTGAAAGCTGAAGGCCGCCCCGAAGGCGCAGACCCCGTGCCCGACGATGCCCACGCGGAGTTTGCGGTCGGAGACCGGCTGCCAGCCCTCGTGGGCATCGGGGGCGGATGCCTCCTTCTCGAAGCCTTGGATGACCTTTTCCTCTCCCGGGGCGGCCTGGCCGAGCCCGACGGCGGCGACCCCGAAACTGACGGTCTGAAGGAAAGATCGACGCGTGGTTTCCTGCGGCATGACAAGTCCTCCGATGGTGGCTGGCGCCTGTATGGGTGTTTTGGCTTTTGCCCTGTTTTTAACCGGTTCCAAAGGGACCATCAAGCAGCCGGCGAGGAGTCGCGACAACTGGATCCGTGCCCGTTATGGCCCTCGCCGATTGCCCCGGGGGGGGGGAAATATGCAGTCCGGCAGGTCAGCCGGGGGATGCCGACGGAGGGCCCCGCTCCGTTGGGGCCACGGACCACCGGGCCCGTGCTGTCCGCCCCTGGAAAGCCGTCTGAGGGGTCATTGGCCGCCGCTTCGGGGTGAAAGAAGATTGATCTGATAGAGTCCGCCGGCCGGGGAGCCGGTTCGCAGCATCCGGGCTCCCGCGGCTCCCAGGCCGCTGCCGTCTCGGGGTATGGAACGCCACTCGGGGGCGGGACCGTCGGATTCCAGCACGCTCAGCGCGGGCAGGCCCCCGGGAGAGGCGTTTTCGTCATCCGGTCTGGAAGCCGCGGCGGCGCCGGCAGCCCGGGACTGTTCGATGGACTCGCGGAAGGCCTTCCATCGGCGGGCGGCGAGGTTCTTGTACTGCCCCTTCTCGGCCAGGACGAAGTCGCTGTCCACGGCCATGACCTCGGTATAGCGGATCGAGTAGTGTCTGAACCGGTGGGCGGCGGCATCGCCGGGGGTGACACGGGAGAGGTAGCCGTTCGACAGCTCCCGGTCACGGGCCAGGATCGACTCGGAGACCGCGGCCCACTGGTCGGCGTCGAGCCGCTCGATCTCATCGACCAGCCGGGCGTAATCGGCCGAGAGCGGCAGGCCAGCGCGGGCGTTGACGTGCCAGTGGAAGGTACGCTGGAGCTTGCGGATGAACAGGTCGGTGGCCGGATCGAACTTCAGACAGGATCCGCAGAAGTAGTTGTCCATGGCGTCCATCCTGCGGTAGTCGATCAGGTCGCCGAGCCGGCAGATAGTGTGGCTTTTGGTGCCGGGAAAGGGGAAAAAGATCGCCCAGCGCATCCGTCCGGGGCGGACCCGGGCCATCAGGTCGATCGTCTCCTCCATCATCGCCCGGGTCTCGTAGGGCAGCCCGAACATCAGGAAAGCCGAGGTGTGCAGGCCGTACTGGCGGCAGAGGGCGAAGGCCTCCTCAATCGCCTGATTGCTCATGTGGCGTTCGAGGACTTTCTTGCGCAATTCGGCGCTGCCGCTCTCGACGCCGAACTTGACGATCATGCACGGCGATTCGGACAGAGCCCGCGCCACGGGCTCGGTGAAGGTCTGGACGTGGGCGTTGAGCACGTAGGGCACGCCGATGTCGGCGTCGGCATAGGCCCGGGCGAAGGCGATGCAGTAGTCCTTGTTGAGCGTGAACAGGTCGTCGTCGAAGATGAACGTCTCGATGGCCGGATGACGCTTCCGCAGCTCGCGGAGCTCGCCTATCATGCGGTCGATGGGGTAGTGCCGCAGGTAGCTGCGCCGGGAATGCCCGCCCTCCTCAAGGTAGCGGTCAGTGACCTCGTGATTGAAGCAGTAGGTGCAGCGGTAGGGGCAGCCGCGGCTGGTGAGGATGCTCTGCCAGCCGTTCTTCCGGGCCAGCATGTGCGGCAGATCGTAGATCTCGTAGTCCTTGGGAGGCAGGGATGCCAGGTCGGGGTAGGGGCCGGGGGGATTTTGGCGGTAGGTCCCGTCGGGGCGGCGGATGCAGAAGTTGGGCACCTCCTGGAACGAGGGATCACCCGCCTGGAGACGGTCCAGGAGTTCCGGAAAGGCGTCGTCGCACTCGCCGACGCCGATGAAGTCCCACAACCCGTCATTCTTGACCTCCTGGGTGCACATGATGCAGTGCACCCCGCCGACGGCCAGTGGCAGCGAGGGGAGGGCGGCGCGAATATCCCGGGCCAGCCTCAGGGCGTACCTGTACTGCTGGGTCATCACACTGAAGGCGACCAGGTCCGGCTTCCAGTCCCGCACCCGCTGGACGATCTGCGCGTTCGTGGGGATCTCGTAGAGGGCCTCATTGATGTTGATCAGGCCGGTGACGTGGCCGCGGGCCCGCAGCCCGCCGGAGAGATCCGCGATGCCATGGTTGAAACCTTCCTCCGCGTTGAGGTTGGGATAGATAAACAGCACCCGCATTCCAGGCACCCCGCGAACCCCGGCCGGAATCCCGTCGGGGAGACATAGACGCGTAACGTTCCGGCGGACTTCAGCTTGTAGGCCTGAACGGCCGGGAAGTCAAGATCAATCCGGCATGGAGACTCCTCCGACCCGACCCGTGCCGGTCACGAAAAGCGGCCAAATGGACGTCCCAGCGGCCGGCGCCTCCTATTCGCAACATTCGTCGTAGAACTCGACGTACCGGTGCCGGCGGTCGGTCTCCAGGATGGCCATGGCGGCGCGGGGGTGCTGGTTGAACTGTCCGGTGATGATGTAGGGCACCAGCGGCCCCCACTCGATCTTCTTCTGCAGATCGACGATGTGGTTCTGCAGGAGCTCGTAGACCGGGCGGATGTCGAACTTAGGGTTGCGCAGGAAGCCCAGCAGCAGTTCCATCGGACAGTTGCCGGCCCCGCGGCCCAGGCCTCCCATGGTCGCGTCCACGCGGTTGGCGCCGTGGATGATCGCCTCGATGGTGTTGGCGAAGGCCAGCTGCTGGTTGTTGTGGGCGTGGATGCCGACCTCCTTGGGGCGGTCACCGATCGCGGCCCGGTATTTTTTGACTAGGATTTCGATCTGTTCGCCGTACAGGGCGCCGAAGCTGTCCACCACCACGATGGTGCTCGCCGGCGTCTCGACCAGCACCTCGAGTGCCTGGTCGAGCTCGGGTTCCTGGATCACCGACACGGACATCAGGTTGGCGGTCACCTCGTAGCCCTTGTCGTAGGCGTCCTTGATCATGTCCACCGCGGTGGGGATCTGGTGGACGTAGGTGGCCACGCGGATCACGTCCAGGACGCTGTCCTTTTTGGGCAGAATGTCGGTTTTATAGTCGGTCTTCTCGGCATCCGCCATGGCCGCCAGTTTCAGGGACGTCGGGTTGTCGCCGACGATGCGGCGCAGGTCGTCCTCGTCGCAGAACTTCCAGGCGCCGAAGCGGTCGCGGGCGAAGATGCGCTTGGAGGCCTTGTAGCCCATCTCCATGTAGTCCACGCCGGCCTGGACACAGGTGTCGTAAACCGCCTTGACGAAGCCGTCGTCGAAGGCGTGGTCGTTGCACAGGCCTCCGTCGCGGATGGTGCAGTCCAGAACCTTCAACTCCGGCCGATAGGTGACCCAGGGCGCCTTCTGCATGCGGTGCCTCCTGAACAGGATCGCTCCACCATGATCGGCACGGACGGCATGAAAGTCAACTCGATCGAATGTGCCCCTGCATGTTTGACGGGGGGCGTACGGGCCTTGCTCCTGACGGGTGCATTTCGCCGGGGGACGGCCGGCCTGCCGACGGTTGACCGCTCGGGCCATCCGGCATAGTCTGTGACCGTAAGTGGCTGGCTCATAAGCGGATCGGCTCGGCTCGGCGAACGTCTGGCGAGGCCCTTATGCAGATCGGTTTCAGTACACTGGCCTGCCCGGACTGGGATCTGGAGATGGTGGTCTCCAGGGGAGCCGAGACAGGCTTTCAATCGCTGGAGATTCACGGCCTGGAGAGGCAGATGGATCTGCCGTTGTGCGCGGCGCTGACCACGGATCCCGGGCATGTGTCGAGGACGTGCCGGGACGCCGGCCTTCCCCTGGCCTGCCTGACCATGCACGAGCGATTCGTCTGGTGGGGTCCCGCAGTGTCGGACGGCACGGTAGCGCGGGCCAAGGAATACATTGATCTGGCCGTCGCTTTGGACTGTCCCTTCGTCAAGCTGAGACCGGCGTCGTTCTCCGGCGATCAGGACCGCGGGCAGGTGCTGACTTCGGCCTCAGCGGTGCTGGGCGAGCTGGCGTCCGCGGCATCGGACGCCGGTGTAACGCTGCTGCTGGACAACACCGGGGTAGTGGCCGCGAGCCGCGACATGTGGCTGCTGCTGGACGCCCTGGGGCACCCGGGCGTGCAGGTCTGCTGGAGTCCGTTGCGGGCATGGGCGGCGGGAGACACGCCGAGCCTGGCGATTCCGCGGCTCGGGCGGCGGATCGCGATGGCCGCGTGGACCGACGCGCGCCTCTCGCCGGTGACGCTGCGACCGGAGAGCTGTGCACTGCCGGGAGAAGGCCACCTGGAGCTGGACTATTGCTACGCCCTGCTGGCCGGCATCGGGGCTTCTGAGCTCCTGGTGTTCGAGTGGCCCAAGCTGGACGCGCCGTCCCTGTGCGAACCCGACCAGGCGCTCTCCACGGCGGCCGGCCGCATGCGGGCGATGATCGAGCGTTTCGAGAACACGCCCGAGTTGACCGCCTACAAGGGCGACAAGAACGCCCCCCGGCTGGCCGTCCCGCAGGGGCACCGTCCGCGGACTTCGTCCTGATCCCAGGGAGATTGCCGTTGGCCGCAGGTCGCTTGCCGGTGGGTCTGACCTTTTCGATGCTGGTCGCGGCCCTGTCCCTCAGCACGGTTCTGATTCAGCGTCAGCTCTTGTGGAACGAGGCGCCCCCGGCCGAGTCTCTGACACACGCCTGCGCGGCGGCCGGCCTGATGTGGGCGTTATGCAACCTGGCGCTTCATCGGGTGGCGCCGGCTGTGGTGCGCCGCCAGACAGGCCGTGACATGGTGGCGGTGCTGGGGGTGGCCGCACTCGTCATGGGCCTGATCGTCGTGATCTCCATGCTGTTTGTCGCCTGCGTGGAGGTTCTCTGCCGGACCACGGCTTTCAGTTATGGACGTACCCTGCGGGCGCACATCTGGCCGGGCGGGCTGGTCGATCTGGCGGCCGTTGCGGGGGCCGCGGCGATTCATCGTCGGGTGTACCGGTCCGGGATGCTGGTCACGGGCCTTTTCTGGATCTTCATCCTGGCCGGGCTGTGGGGCGCGCTGCAGCTGGAAGCCGTTCGGGAGGTGCGGACATCGGCTGGCATCGCCCAGGCGGTGTACTCGCGCGACTGGCTGGGGGTCTTCATGCTCTGGACGGCCGGCGTGACCGCCATATTCACCATCATCCAGGGCCGCCTGGAGCACCGTCGCCGGGTCGCGGCCTGGCCGGACCGCTTGGAACACCTGACGACCTGGCTGCCTTCGTGGCCGGGTTTCAGGCACAGCGCCGGACTGACGGGGATCGTGGTGCTGATTCTGGCCTGTGTTCTGGTGACGGTGCCGTGGACGGCTGCGGGAGCGGTGGCGGGGGGGGCGGCGATGTTGGCGTTGTGTCACCGCCGATGGGGCGAGAGCCTGGCGGACATCGGGCTGGGGTTGATCACCCTGGCGGTGGTTGCGCTCACCATGATCGGGCTTCCGGACAGGTATGCTGAGGCCTCGGCGTACTTCCCGACCGTTTTCAGCCGCGCGGTTGGGGGGCTGGCGGTGATGGTCTGGTTCTGGCACTGGCTCGCGACGGTCTGGGAAGACCAGTTGGACGCCGGGGCCGCCTGGACGACCGCGGGGCGGCTGATTCCGGTCAGCCGGCGCGTCGGCTTCATTGCCGGGGTGACGGGGGTGCTGGTCCTAACGCAGCTGGCGGTCTGGCCGCTGCTACCGTATGTGGACACGCGCGACAACAGCCCGGCGCGTTGGGCCTGGGGGCTGACCGGCGGCGCGATGCTCTTCCTGTCGCTCTCCGGCGCAGCCCGGCGTACAGGCAAGGCGACGCTGGCCTGGCTGGCGGTGCTCGCGGCCGCGGCTTTGGGAGTGTTCGTGCTGGCCCGGGCCGTCGGGGTACAACCTCGCGACCGACTGGTCGCTCACTGGCCGCTGGTCGCCGCCGGGACGGCTGCGGCGGCGTCGTTGCTTGCGGGGGCGGCTTTGCGGAGCAGAACGCGGCGAGCTTTTTTCGAGCCGCTGCTGGTCACCGGCGTTCTCATCGGGCCGGCTCTGGCAGTCATCGGCACGGTGATGGGCGACGCGATGCGGACGCCGCCCTGGCAGGCACCTGCGACCTACGCTCTGCTTGCAGCCAACTACCTTTTGGCAGGGCTGGTGACAGGTCCTGCGACGCTGGCGGCGGTTTCGGTGGTGTGTCTGGGGGCTGGCGTATGGCATCTGCGTTTCTGGATCGGCGGACCAGGCCTGTCGCCGGGGCACATGGCCGCGGCGCTGGCGGGACTGATACTGGCCGGGTCGGGGATGGTCTGGCGGCACCGGCTGGGGCGCGCGGCGGCATGGGGTCTGATAGCGGCGGGAGCGGGGCTGGCGGCGGCGACGTTGTGGACGGGTCTGGCCGGCCGGTGACGGTTGCGGGCGGGCGCGGGCCGGCGAGGCCCTGAACCCGGGGAACGGGCAGCATGCGAGCGGCAGTTCAGCGTGTATCCCGTGCGGAAGTGACGGTCGCCGGGAGGGTGACCGGCCGAATCGGGCGGGGATTGTTGGTCTATGTCGGCGTGGGGCTCGACGACGGTCCGACGGACGTGGCGTATATCGTCGAGAAGATCACCGGGCTGCGGATCTTCAACGACCAGGCCGGCAAGATGAATCTCTCGGTCGGGGAAGTCGGCGGGGGGGTGCTGGTGATCAGCGCGTTCACGCTGCAGGCCGACGCGAGGAAAGGCCGGCGTCCGTCGTTCGAGGCCGCGGCACCGCCCGAATCGGCCGAGGCGATATACCGTCAGGTTTGCGAGGGCTTGCAGGCTGGAGGGTTACCGGTGGCGACGGGCGTTTTCCGGGCCCACATGGACGTTTCCAGCGAGAATGACGGCCCCATCTGCATCCTGCTGGACTCCCGCCGGCTGTTCTGATGGCCTGTGCGGAGGTCATGGGACCAGCGGGCGGCCGGTCGGGGCGGCAGCGGGCTCGGGTGCAGGCGATGGCGAAGCCGCAGCGGCCGGCGGAGACCCGCTGAGCGGGAAGGTACGCGTGATCTTCGCCAGTACCGGGTCGGCGGCGTTCAGGGCCCGCCGGCAACCCTCGCCATCGCGGGCGAGGGCGGCATGGCGTGCGTTTTCGGCGTGCCGCAGCAGTTCATCGCAGTATCGCCTGAATAACAGCGAGTCGTGGGAGCTTTCGGCATAGCTCGACAGTTCGCGGACACGCTGAACCCATTCGCCGGACCGCTTGACCAGATCCTCCCAGTCGCCTTCGGCGAGTTTCTCGGCCACCCTGGCCTGGTAGTCTCCAGCCCTGCGCAGGGCGCGAGCATAGGGCGGCCCCTCGGTGGCCGGGGCATCCGCCCGGACGTCCACCGCGTAGAGAGCTCGCGGCACGCCCACATCGACGCGTGTCCGGCCGGTATCGACGGAAACGCAACCGGCGACGAGCGCGGGCAAGACGATGTCGAGCTTCGAACCGTAACGCATGGTCTTCAACTCCGTATGCAAAGTCCCGCCTCCCGGTTCCGGGCCGACCCCGGGACCGGGGGGGGCGAGTCCAGGGAATATTATCGGCACCGGGTATCCTCCGGCCGCACCCCAGGCGGCGCTGGAGACCCGCCCGGCCCGTCTCTGGCCTTGGTGGGGCCGTCCGGTAATACAGAACCCCGGCCGGATGCGGCTTTGTGCAATTCAACGCCGGCAAGTCGCTCATGGCGGGTGGAACATGGGTCGATTACACCCGAGGGCTGCCGTGGGGGCCGGGGGAGGACCTGCGTATTCCGGGCAGGGAGTTGCCGATGTGGGATGGAGGGCTGCGGGCGGTCCACCGTCTTCATGCGAATGACCGACAACAACTGCCGAAACCGTGGACATCCGCTGCACGTGCCCGCGCATCTGGCGGAACGGCTGATGCCGGTATTCACGTCGGCGGGGGGGCTGCTGGCCGCCGGAGGCCTGGTTTGCCTGTGCCTGGGGGCGGCGGAGGCGGCCGTCGGCATGCTGCTGCCGGCAGGAGGAATTCTGACGGTTGCGGTACTGCTGATCAGGCGGGCCCGGCGGGAGATCGAGGATGCGGCCCGGCTGCTGGCCGCCAGCGAGCAGACGTATCGGAGTGTCTATGACGCCGCTCCGCTGGCGTTCGTGCTGTGGGACCTGGAGGGACGGATCACGGGGTGGAACAGCCGGGCCGAGTCGATGTTCGGCTGGTCGCGTGAGGAGGCGATCGGCAGAAACCTGTTCGAGCTGCTGGTGCCTCCGGAGCTGCACGTTCCGCTGGGCGAGGTGGCCCGGGCGATCCTGGAAGGCGAGATCCGCACCAACATCGTCAACGAGAACGTGACGCGGGACGGGCGGCTGATCCTGTGCCAGTGGAGCAACGCGCTGCTGCGCGGCGCGGACGGGCGGCCGGTGGGGGCGATGTCGCTGGCCCTGGATATCACCCGTCAGGAGCAGACGCGGGTGGAGCTGGAGAGCGCCCGGGTGAGCGCCGAGGCCGCCAGCCGGGCCAAGAGCGAATTCCTGGCGAACATGAGCCATGAGATCCGCACGCCGATGACCGCGATCATGGGGTTCGCGGACGTGCTGCTGGAGCAGGGCCATATCGAGCGGGCCCCGCCCGAGCGCATCGAGGCCCTGACGATCATCAAACGCAACGGCGACTACCTGCTGGGCCTGATCAACGACATCCTGGATCTGTCGAAGATCGAGGCCGGGAGGATGTCGCTGGAAAAGGCGCGGTGTTCGCCGGGCCAGCTGCTGGCCGATGTGGTCTCGCTGCTTCGAGTGCGGGCCGAGGCCAAGAACCTGGTGCTGGATCTGGAATACCTCGGGCCGCTGCCGGAGACCATCGAGACCGACGCCACGCGATTCCGCCAGATTCTGATCAACGTGGTGGGCAATGCCATCAAGTTCACGGAGGTCGGCGGGGTGCGGCTGCTGATCCGGCTGGTGGAGGCCGACGGGCGGGCGCTGCTGCAGGCGGACGTCGTGGACACGGGGGTCGGCATTCCGTCGGAAGCGGTCAGGCAGCTTTTTGAGCCGTTTGCCCAGGTTGATGCATCGGCCCGGCGGCAGTTCGGGGGCACGGGGCTGGGGCTGGCGATCAGCCGGCGCCTGGCGCGGCTGCTGGGGGGAGACGTGGAGCTCGTCGACACGCAGCCGGGGCTGGGCACGCGGTTCCGTATCTGTCTGCCGGTCGGATCGCTGGAGGGCGTGCCGCTGATCGAGCATCCCGGCGAGGCCGAGGGCTCGCGCGTCGAGTCGAGCCCTGCCGGGGTCGCGGCCGAAGGGAATCAACTGGCAGGGCTGAGGCTGCTGCTGGCCGAAGACGGGCCGGACAATCAGCGGCTGATCGCCCACGTGCTGCGCAAGGCGGGCGCGGAAGTGACGGTGGTTGAGAACGGCAGCCGTGCGGTGGAAGCGGCCATGGACGCACTGGGGGCCGGGACGCCGTTCGACGTGGTGCTGATGGACATGCAGATGCCGGTGATCGACGGCTACGAGGCCACGCGGCTGCTGCGCGTGGCGGGCTACACGCGACCGGTGGTGGCCCTGACCGCGCATGCCATGCCGGCCGATCGACAGAAGTGCCTCCAGGCCGGATGCGACGGCTATGCGACCAAGCCGATCGACCGGCACAACCTCATCGAGACCGTTCTGCAGCACGCTTTCCGGCCGGCCCCGGCCGGCGTGTGAGCCGCCGCGGGCTCACTCGCGTGCGAACTGGGCGTCGAACACGATGTTCGAGCGGGGGAAATCCAGCCGCCTGACGAACGCGCAGGCCTCCGCGGCCCCGTGTTCCCGATCCATGTTGGTGTCCTCCCACTCGACCGAGAGCGGGCCGGGGTAGCCGATGTCATTGAGGGCCCGCATGATGGCCTCGAAGTTGATGCAACCGCGGCCCAGGGAGCGGAACTCCCAGTAACGGTCGGGGTGGCCGAAGTCTAGGTGGCCGCCGAAGACGCCGGCCTGCGTCCGGCCGGAGGACCAGTGCACATCCTTCATGTGCACGTGGAAGATGCGGTCGTGGAAGCGGCGGATGAAGCCGACGTAATCCACGCCCTGGTATCCGAAGTGGCTGGGGTCGTAGTTGAAGCCAAAGCGCTTGTGCCCCTTGATCGCGTCGAGGGCCCGGGCGGCCGAGGCGATATCGAAGGCGATCTCGGTGGGATGGACTTCCAGCGCGAAGTACACGTCCTCCTGCTCGAACACGTCGAGGATGGGCTTGAAGCGGCGGGCGAAGTCCTTGTAACCGTCCTCGATCTGGCCGGGCAAGACCGGCGGGAACGAGTAGAGCAGGTGCCAGATGCTGCTGCCGGTGAAGCCGTTGACCACCACGCGTTTGAGGTTCTTCTTCACCGCGGCGGGGGCGACGTCGAAGAACCTGCGGGCCGCCCGGGCGGTGTCCATGAGTTCGGCGGCGGCCCGGGTCCGCACGCCTTCAGGCTTGCCGTCGCCCCAGACGTGCGGCGGGAGGATGGACTTGTGGCGGGCGTCGATGTTGTCGCACACCGCCTGGCCGACCAGATGAGCGCTGATCGCGAAGCAGGACAGCTTGTTGCGGCCGAGCATGTCCCACTTGGCCTTGCAGTAGCCGCGGTCCTCGAGGGCGGCTTTGACGTCGAAGTGATCGCCCCAGCAGGCCAGCTCGAGCCCGTCGTAGCCGAACTTCCTGGCCTTCTTGCAGAGCTGCTCGAGTTTGAGATCCGCCCACTGTCCGGTGAAGAGTGTGACCGCTCTGGCCATGTCGACGCCTTCCTTTCCTTCAATCAGGACTCACAGGGATCTGACGAGCGACAACGCTCATCCGGCGGTGCCGCAGGCCTTTCGCGACCGAGCGGCCGTTCGCCGGTACGTTCCGGGAGGGCGGATAATACCACAACGTACCGACGGCCCGCAACGAGCGGCATGAGCTGCCGACGACAGCCCGGCCGTGAGGGTCTCGGCGGCGGGGCCTGCCGCCTGCGGCGTACCGGTTCGTCGCCGCGGGCATCTCCCCGGCCGCGATTCGAGGTTGCCTGAGGCGTCACGAGCCCGGTGACGAGGAAGCTTCAGCCTTGCGCGGCGGCCAGCAGTGCCAGCAGGAGGTCGTGCAGACGCCGCAGGGCCTGGCCGCGATGGCTGATCGCATGTTTCTGGGCCGGGCTCATCTCGGCGGCGGTCATTCCCGCCGCGGGAATCCAGAAATGAGGGTCGTAGCCGAAGCCGCCGCTGCCGCGGGGCTCGTCGATGATCCGTCCTTCGACCGTGCCCTCGGCACTGGCCAGCACGCCGTCGGCATCGGCCAGGACCACGCAGCAGCGGAAGCGCGCGGTCCGTCGCTCGGCCGGCACGCCGGCCAGCCGCCGGACCAGCAGAGCGTTGTTCGCCCGGTCGTCCTTCGGTTCCCCGGCGTATCGGGCCGAGCAGACTCCCGGTTCGCCGCCCAGGGCATCGACCTCCAGGCCGGAGTCATCCGCGATCGTCCACAACCCGCTGAGGCGGGCGTAGTGCAGGGCCTTGATGGTCGCGTTGCCGATGAAGGTGTCGGCGGTCTCCTGGGGCTCCGGCCATCTCCGACCGGCGAGGTCTGATAGGCTCCGCCAGCGCACCGGCGCCCGCGAATCAGCGAGGATTTCGGCCATCTCCCGGGCCTTGCCCGGGTTGCTGGTCGCCAGCAGGATCTCGCGGACGTTCGGCATCGGGTCGCTCACGGCAGGCCGGACTCCCCGGTCGGCCGCGGAACGGGCATGAGCCGCGTCTCGGGGCGGACGACCTGGCCGTCGGGCGTGTGGTGCAGCCGGATGTGGCCGTTCTCGGTGAAGTGCCGGAACTCGGCCTCATTGGAGGCGATGAGCTGCTCGACTCTCGGGCCGTAGCGCGGGCCCTCGGGCGTCTGAACGATGTCCGTGGCGTCGAAGTCGCCGACGAACACGAAACTCTTGACCGGCTCATGGTAGTAATACGCGGCGTAGCCGGCCTGCCGCAGGAGACGGACGTACTCCTCGGCGGCGCTGCGCCGCTCGCTGAACGTCGGGGTGTTATAGAACACCGCGATCAGCAGGGAGTGCGTGCCGCGGACATGGGCGACGTCCCATTGCTCGGCCCCTGGAGGACGGTCCGGAACGATCAGCTCGGGCTGGGCGCGGAGAAACGGGGTGGCCGTCTGGTTGTAGACCAGCGAGCGGATCAGCTGCATGTCCTGCTGGAACTTCTCCGGGAAGACCAGCTGGCCGGTCCGCGGCGAGGCCACCTTGACGTACTGCCCGTAGTAGATCGTGCAGGTGTTGCCGCTCGTGACCACGCGGACGTCATGGGGCCGGAGCCCCCGGACCTGGCGTAGCATGTCGGCCAGGGCCTGACCGAAGGCCACCGGGTCGGGCACATCGGCCGGGGTGAAGGTGCCGCAGCGGATGGTCCAGCGTTCCTGGGACGTCGCGTCGAAAAGGCCGGCGTTGCCGGCGCCTTCACAGCCCTGCAGGCCGGCGATGACCAGCAGAGCGACCGGCCACGGGGCCCGTGTCCGGCGCCGGCGGTTGATCCGTGTCGCGGGGGTCATCTTGGGCACCTCGTCGGGCGGCTCCGGCCGGCCAGGGCCCGGGCCTGGACGCTCAGGAGTTGCCGGATGCCGCGCGATGCGGCCTCCAGCATACGGTCGAGGTCGGCGCGTGAGAAGGGCGTCCCCTCGGCACAGCCCTGGATCTCGACGAAGCGGCCCGAAGCGGTCATGGCGATGTTGAGGTCGGCGTCGGCCCGGGAATCCTCGGCATAATCCAGGTCCAGCAGTACCTGACCATCGACCAGCCCGACGCTGACCGCGGCCACGGCCTCACAGAGGCAGGAACGCGGATCGGGACTGCCCGGAGGAAGCGTCCGAAGCGCATCGGCCAGGGCGACACAGGCCCCGGTGATGGCCGCAGTGCGTGTGCCGCCGTCGGCCTCGAGCACGTCGCAATCGATCCAGATGGTCCGTTCCCCGAGGCGGTCCAGCTCCACCACCGAACGCAGCGCCCTTCCGATGAGTCGCTGGATCTCGGTGACGCGGCCATCGACGCGAAGGCGGTTGCGGGGACGACGGCGGCCGGTCGATCCGGGCAGCATGTCGTATTCGGCCGTGACCCAGCCACGTCCCTGGCCGCGCATCCACTCGGGTACGGTCTCCTCGATGGTGGCCGAGCAGATCACGGCGGTTCCGCCCATGCGGATCAGCACCGAGCCCGGGGCGGCCCGGATGCATCCCCGGCGGATGGTGACAGGTCGGAGTTCCAGCGGCCTGCGGCCGTTGGCGCGTCGTATCGGCATAGGTCTGGCTCCCTGGCCGTGTGTGCGGCGGGGCCCGGGGAAGCGGCCCCGCGGCGGGCGTCGGCTCGCCGCATGGTCAGCCCGGCCGCGGGCGGTCGAGCAGCACCTCCAGCAGGGCTCGCTGGGTATGCAGTCGGTTGGCGGCCTGCGGGAAGATGATCGATTGGGGCCCGTCCACGACTTCCGGGGTGATCTCGAGGTTGCGCCGCGCCGGCAGACAGTGCATCACCACGGCCGTGGGTCTGGCGGCCTTGAGCAGTGCGGTGTTGACCTGGTAGCCGGCGAAATCGCGGTCGCGCTGGTCGCTCTCGTGCTCCTGGCCCATGCTGGTCCACACGTCGGTGTAGACGATGTCGGCGTCGCGGACCGCCTCGAACGGATCGGTGGTCAACAGGATATCGGCGCCGTAACGACGGCCGCACTGCCGGGCCATCTGGACCTCGCCTTCCTCCATGCCGTAGCCCTCGGGAGAAGCGATGCTGAAGGAGATGCCCGTGCGCGGGCACGCGTTGGCCAGCGAACGGGCGACGTTGTTGGCGTCGCCGATAAAGGCCAGTTTGAGCCCGTCGGTGCGTCCGAAGTGCTCGCGGATGGTGGCGATGTCGGCCAGGGCCTGGCAGGGATGGGCCCAGTCGCTCAGGCCGTTGATGACCGGCACGCGGCTGTGGGCGGCCAGCTCGACGACGGTCTGATGGCTGAACACCCGGGCCATGATGCCGTCGCACATCGAGGAAATCACGCGGGCGACGTCCTGGGACGGTTCGCGGCGGGCCAGGCCGATGTGGTGATCGTCGAGATGAACCGCGTGCCCGCCGAGCTGGGCCATGGCGGCCTCGAAGCCCAGTCGCGTCCGGAGGGAGGATTTCTGGAAGATCATCGCCAGCACGCGTCCGGCGAGCATCGGGCGGAGCTCGCCGGCCAGGAACTGTCGCTTGCGGAGGAGCGCGAAATCGATCAGGGCCCGCAAGGTCTCGGCCTCCAGGTCGCGGATCGACAGGAAATGATTGAGGCTCCGCAGGATTTCCGGAACGTCGCTGTTCATGTGGTCACCAGCCTGCTTTCGCATTCCCGGATCGCCTCGGCGAGAATCTCGAACGCCTCGTCGATCTCGGCTTCGCTGATGGTCATGGCCGGCAGCATCCGCAGGACGGTCTGCTGCGTGCAGTTGATCCGCAGGCCGCGCTCGAGGGCGGCCTTGACGATCTCGGCGCCGGGAACGGACAACTCGATCCCGATCATCAGCCCGCGGCCGCGGACGGCTTCGATGAATCCGAAGCGGCCGGCCAGGGCCCGCGCCTTGCCCAGGATGTATTCGCCGATGACGCGGGCCCGCTCCAGCAGATTCTCCCGGGCGATGGTCTCGAGGGTGGCGATGGCCGCGGCCACGACCAGGGGGTTGGCCCCGTAGGTGGTGGCGTGGGAACCGGGGGTCAGCGCCGAGGCCACTTCGGGCCGGGCGACCATGGCACCGATCGGTGCCCCGTTGCCCAGAGCCTTGGCCAGGGTCATGATGTCCGGCTCGATCCCCGCGTGCTGGTAGCCGAACCACCGGCCGGTCCGTCCGCAGCCGGTCTGAACCTCGTCGACGATCAGCAGCAGCCCGTGTTCGTCGCAGAGCTCGCGCAGGGCCGGCAGGTAGCCGTCGTCGGGGATGACCACGCCGCCCTCGCCCTGGATCGGCTCGACCATCACCGCCGCGGTTTCCCCGGTGATCGCCGCCCGCACGGCGTCCACGTCGTCAAACGGCACGTGGACGAATCCCGGAACCAGCGGGGCGTGGCCCTGGTGGATGCGGGACTGACCGGTGGCCGACATCGCCGCGTAGGTCCGTCCGTGGAAGCTCCGCTCCATGGTGATGATCCGGAAGCGGGACGGGCCGGCGACGCGCCGGGCCAGCTTGATGGCGGCCTCGTTGGCTTCGGCGCCGCTGTTGCAGAAGAAGCTGCACCCGCCGAAGCCGAGATCCGCAAGCAGCTGGGCCAGCCGCCCCTGTTCGACGGTGTAGAAGGTGTTGTCCACGTGGATCAGCCGACCGGCCTGCTCGCGGATGGCCTCCACCACGCGCGGATGGCAGTGCCCCAGCAGGCTGCAGCCCCAGCCGGGGAACAGATCCAGGTACGAGCGGCCGTCGTTGTCCCACATTCGCGAGCCTTCGGCCCGGACGATGACCACCGGCACGCGGCCGTAGTTGCCGATCACACAGCGTCCGTACTGGTCGATCACTTCCTGTCGCGTCATCGCACACTCCGCGCCGGCCCGTGGTGCCGGCGTAAGGTTCAGCAGAATTCTGTATTGTAACCCGCAGTGGGCGCGCCGCCAATCCCCGCGGCGCCGGCGGTCCGGTCGGCAACCTTCCTCCTTCCGCCTCGCCCCTTGCGAATCGGGGCGAGGCAGAAATACAGACACCTCACGACGCGCGCGACGGCCGTTGACGGGTTCCGCCCGGTCTGCTTGACAAACGCTTGGCAGGGGCTAACGTCTATCCTCAGGTGTGCGTCGCCCGGTCCGCAGGGCGGCCGCCTTCAACAGTCCGGTCCAACGCCGCCCCCGGCCAAGGACTGACGGCGTCCGAGCAGTCGGCGCGAGCGCCCCGTGCGGGTGGGGCCGAGGCATGTGACCACGGGGCAACTGCGAGGCATCAGCGATGGCCAAAAAGAAGCGAGCCGCATCCCACTTCGTGCAGGGCATGGGGATCCTGAACCTGCTGACCGACCGGCACTGGATCACCATCCTCTCGGCCCTGGCGGCCGACCGGTCTTCAGAGGCTCAGGCCCTGCTGCGAAGCCTGATGGCCCGCACCAAGCACGGCCGGCAGCTCCGGCTGCTGCAGCTCATCGAGCAGAAGCGGCCCCGCGTGTCGGACATGCAGAAGCTGATGAAGGTGAGCCGGCGGACGATCTTCCGCGACCTGACGGGGCTGGAGGAGTACGGCATCAAGTTGTCCATCGATGGCGATTTCCGCTACGGCATCGAGCGGATTCCCAGCGACTTCAAGCGGTTCCTCTGAGCGGCCCGACGGGGTGCGCCGGCGGCAGGAGCATTCAGGTGCCGGCCAGCGCGGGCTGGTTTTCCCGCCGTGCGGTGCTGCCGGCGGTTTCCGGGGCCGGTTCCTCGCCCGGCATTTCGACGGACGCAACCCGGTCCTCCCCCCCGGGCAGCTGCCGTGCGGCCAGGAACACCTCGTCCAGCGAGTCGGCCTGGACCCACCATTCCCGCCCATCGGTGAAGCGGACCCTGAACATGGACATGGCCTTTCCCCAATCTGGCGATTCCAGGATGAAGCTTAAGATTGGCCGGGACCGCCGGCCAGGCGGCGCGGGGGGCGGTCCGGTGCGGCGGCGCGCACAGCCTCGGGCCGATAATCGCCAGGCCGGCATCGGGCGGGGGGCCCTCGGGTTGGGGTCCGATCGGCTACCGGGCGGTGACCGGAAGCCCGTCGTTCATGCACGCTGACGTTCGGACGCTGGTGCTGATGCCGGGCCTGGACGGCACAGGCCGGCTGTTCAACCCCTGCTCAGGCGGCTTGAGCCCCCTCATGCCGACGGTAACGGTGAAGTATGCACCGGACCGGCCGATGTCACCGAAAGACCACGCCGCCTGGGCGTCGGCCGCGCTGCCAACGGGGCCTTTCGTGCTGCTGACCGAGTCTTTCTCCGGCCTGGTGGCTCTGACGCTGCCGGAGGAACCGCGGCCGCAAACGCGCGGTTCAAGAAGGCCCGCAGCGGGGTGTGGCTGATGCACCGGATGCCGGAACGGCTGCGCCGACGCTCGCGGCGGCCGAAGTCGGCGCATCTGTGCCCGACGGTGCCGCTACCTGAGTCGTTTTCGAAGAGGAGGACCAGGGCAAAGGTCGCATGAGCGTGAGGATCACTGGATGTCCCCAGGGCGATTTGCACAGGATTTGACACTTGCTGTCACGCTGCCGAAATGGGGCTTACCTGAAAGCCTCAGCCGGGTTTCCGGCCGCACGGAAACGCCCGCCGCACGCACCGGGCCACGCGGTGGTACACCCCCGCCGCGTTCTTCTCCCCCTCCCGCCGGGCCACCGTCATCATCCACCTGCCTTTGCCCTGGCCTGGGCACGCCCGCCCTTCCAAGCCGTACCCTACCCCTCCGGCCGGGCCCGTCAATGATAAACTTTATTGCCTTTCGGCCCTTGTACTCGCGGGTCAGCACCGTTCCGGGCATGGGAAGCCGCTTGTCGGCCGAGATGCGGAGCGTCCCGACCGCCATCATCTGGCCGTCCGGTGCGGGAGTCCGGCGCGGCGGGGTCATGCGGATGTCCGCGTCGTTGGCGAGTTCCGCCGCCCGTGTCCGTGCCCGC